>JBGVMR010000078.1:0-8224 GCA_045124875.1 Akkermansia sp. | reverse complement strand
TGGCATTCCCCCATAAGTATTGTTTGTTCATTTTTTATAATGTGTTGTTATTTAATAATAATACGGTTTTTATCTGAGCTTACTAACGCAAAAACAGGAGCGGGGCGTGCTGTCGGCCTCGACGCCTTCGCTACGCTTAGGCGTCTCGGACTCCGATTTTATTTTCATCTTACCCCGGGTTCCGCCGCTGACGCGGCTGCACCCGGGGCTAGTGGTCCGCCGCCCCGCTGTCACGGGGCTCTTGAATTTGACTCGCTCTCGCTCGTGTTAAATACCCCGCTAAACTCCGATTTATCAACCGTAAAGTTTAACAGAGCGTTGCAATAAAAGAAAGTGAAAAACTCGCAAGAATGCTCGTGGTGAAAATCATTTTTGCAAAATGAGGTGAAAAATCCGTCTGATGACGGATGGTGAAAACACCCTGCGGGTGTGATGTCAATCTCTAACGGAACTGTTGCACATGGTCAGAGATAGCTTTAACATCTGCGGGGGCGGAGATGCCGGGGGGGAGCATGGTGGAGTTCCACGCCTCGCCTTTAACGGTGATGGGGCCTTGCAGGCCGTTGAGGATAATGCTTTCCACCGTGGGGCGGTTGGGGGCGGGGGTAAGCCATTCTGAGCCGCGCAGGGGCGGGTACATGCCGGCTTGGCCCTCGCCGTTGTTGCCATGGCATGCGGCGCATTTGGCGGCATACAGCGCGGCACCGCGCTCACCTTGGCGGCTTTGTGCCAGCAGGGGTAATTGCTGCGCGGCGATGTATTGAGCCAGCGTGGCGGCATCATCCCCGGGGCGGGTGGGGTGTACTTGCAACAGGCGTTGTTTAACCAAGGGTGCCAAGGGGGTGCCGCGTTTCCATTGCGGCAGGCAGGTTAAGGGCTTTTCTGCAAAGGCGTCCGTATGGCAAAGTAGGCAGCCGCGCATGCGTGCGGCACGCTCGCCGGGGGTGGTGGCACTTTCAATATAAACCAGAGCGGCCATCCCTATGGCTACTATCACAAGGAGGGCCGCTGCTGCAAATTTTTTCATTCGTTTTGGTTACGGTTCTATGGGGCCGCCCTCGGGGTCGAGCTCGCGGCGCACGTGTGCACCGAGTACACCGAGCTTCTCATCGAGCATCTCGTAACCGCGGTCAATGTGGTAGAGGCGGTGAATCTCAGTGGTACCCTCTGCAGCCAAGGCTGCCAGAACCAAGGCGGCACTGGCGCGCAGGTCGCTGGCCATGACGGGGGCGCCGCTAAGGCCTTCTACACCGGTGATGATGGCGGTGCCGTTGTCTACCTTAATGTTGGCGCCCATGCGCTTAAGCTCGGAGCAGTGCATGAAACGCTGCGGGAAGATGGTGTCTTTTACCACGCTGATGCCGGGTGTAACGGCAAAGAGCGCCGTCATCTGGGCCTGCATGTCGGTGGGGTACCCGGGGTACGGGTTGGTAAGGATTTTGCCGCTGCGCGGGTTTTCGCCCGGTTTGACGAAGACGGAGGTGCCGTCCTCATTGTACTCTACCACGTGGCCGCACTCAAGGAGCAGGTCGGAGATGCTCTTCATGTGCTCTCGGCATACGCGGTTGAGGGTGATGCCGTCGCTATACATGGCACCGGCTACCATGAAGGTGCCGGCCTCGATGCGGTCGGGGATGACGGTGTGCTCGCAGCCGTGCAGTTTCTCTACACCGTGAATGGTGATGGTGCGAGAGCCGGCACCCTCAATGCGGGCGCCCATCTTGTTGAGGAAGTTGGCGAGGTCGATAACCTCGGGCTCGCGGGCGGCGGACTCAATAACGGTTGTGCCCTTGGCAAGCACGGCAGCCATCATCAGGTTATCTGTACCCAGCACGGTGGGGCCGCTGTCGCCACGCATGTCTACCGTGGTGCCTACCAGGCCGTTGGGGGCTTCAATCACCATGTTGCCGCCCTTCACGCGTACACGGGCACCCAGTGCCTGAATGGCGCGCAGGTGCAGGTCTACCGGGCGATCACCGATAACGCAGCCGCCGGGCAGGGGCAGGGTGCAGCGCTTCATGCGTGCCATCATGGGCCCCAACAGGCAGATGGAGGCGCGCATTTTGCGCACTTGCTCGTAAGAGGCGCTGCTGCTGATGCCATCCGGGGATTCGATGCGAACGGTGCCGCTGGAGCGCTCTACGGAGGCGCCCAACTGGCTTAAAATCTGAATCATGTAGTTGGTATCCGATACATCCGGTACACGAGATATTCTCACGGGTTCATCCGTCAGCAATGCTGCGGCAAGAATCGGGAGGGAGGCATTTTTAGAACCGCTGATGTTGACGGCTCCACTGAGACGGTGTCCACCTTCTACGATGAGTTTGTCCATGATTGTCTGAGATGTGTATGTTACGCTGTGGTAATTCTACCAAATGATGCAGAAAAAGCAAGTGTGAAGTGCATTCTTTTGAAAGTATCTTGCAAATCCTCTCGCTCTACCTTCACCTATATATACGGAGATTTTGCGGCAAATCTTTCAAATTTTTTGCATTTTTTGTAAAAAAAATCACACCACCCCGCATGAATAGCCCTGCGAATGGCGGCATCTGCCCGCGAAAGTGCCGGCTTGACAAGTGGCGGGGCTTGGTGTATAGTCTCATACCATGAAAAGAATGGCTATATTGAGCGCTTGGGCCATGTTGGCATTACCTGCCGTGGCAGAATTGGCGGATTACGAGGAGTGTGTTTTGCAGGCTACGCAAGAAGTGGCGGCGGTGCAGCATGCCATACGCCATTATGATGTGATGATGCTTGAGGTGTATGATGAGGCCGGGGAGGTTAGCGCCCGCATTTTGCTGCCCCATGACGCAGCAGAAGAGATGGCCCAAATATTGGTGCGCTTACAGGTGGCGGAGCAATTTACAGATGATATTGAATGGCCGCCCATTGTGTTGCGCATCATAACGTGCGAGGGCGAGACTGTTACCTTGGACCTGCAAGAAATCAGCGTGCAAGAGGAGGATCCCTACAACTATGCTTTGCCGCTGGTGGAGTATGCCCGCCTGCAAGGTATTGTTGACGATGCCTTGCAGCGCTAAATGTTATTGAAGCCACGATTTGTGCTGTACAGCATTTGAGGAATGTGCTAGATTCGGAAATCTGTTAACTTTTCCGAAATGAAAATGCGTCAATTTTTAAGTGTGGTGTCGGTGGCAGCGGCCTCTCTGTGCTCATGCCAGTGGGCAATGATGGAGAGCCGATTGGCCGACCGGGTGGATGGGACTTCTGATGAGTTTAAAATCACCGGCAGCGAGACCTTGTTGGGCGGCGTGGTGGAGTACACGGCCTCCAACGGTAAAAAGTTTTATGTGCAGCGTTGCAGGGTAAAGTCGGAGCGCAAGCCCGGCCCGCTCTTTGTGTTCGGTGAAATAGACAAGGAGCATTTTACTTGGGGCAATAAGGCCGAGGCACAGCCCCTGCCGGATGTGGAGCGCTATGTGGTGATAGGGTATGATGACTTGGTGTTCAGCGGTATTACGCCGCCGGCAGCAGAGTATCGCCACCCGCTGGGCGAAAAAACGATGCTGTGGCGCGAGTGGGAGAACCAAGTGGAAGCATCGGGAGACCCCGCTATACAAATGGTGAGCAGCACCGTGCTGCCCATTACCCCGGGGTGCGATAATGACCACGCGGCCTGGGCTGTGTATCAGGATGCCAAGGCAGAGGCTGCGGACTCCGGTAATTACATTTTGACACCGCTTGCCGCCGTGGCAGATGTGCCGCTCACGGTATTGGGCACCCTCTGCTATATGCCTTATTACAACGTAAAATACTGGATAGATAGCATCAAAGATTAACTTTCGAATGTACAATATGCCATGCTTTTTTCTTGCAAATGAAAGAAATAATGGTATTTTAGCCTCGTGCATTCGCATGGGTGCAGAAAGATTTTAACCTTAACAATATAAAAACAATGGAGATACTTCATGATAAGGACGCCGATGTGAGCGTTCTCAATGGTAAGACAGTAGCCGTAATCGGTTATGGTGCTCAAGGCCGTGCTCAGGCTCTTTGCATGCGCGACAGCGGTGTGCATGTTATCATCGGCATTCGTCCCGGCAAGAGCTGGGATGCCGCTGTGCAAGACGGTTTCGAGGTAATGAGCGTGGCCGATGCCGCCAAGACGGCAGACATCATCCATATTTTGCTGCCCGACGAGATGCACGGCTCCGTATACACAGAGCAGATTAAGCCCGGTTTGTGCGCCGGCAAGACCCTGTGCTGCTCTCACGGCTTTGCCTATGTGTTCAAGACCATTGAGCCCCCGGCAGATGTAGACGTGATTATGGTGGCCCCCAAGGGTCCGGGCACGGAGGTACGCCGCGTGTTCGAGGAGGGCTTCGGTTGCCCCGGCCTTATCGCCGTGTTCCAGAACCCCACCGGCAATGCCAAGAACGTGGCTTTGGCCATGGCCAAGGCAGAGGGCCTTACCCGCGGTGGTGTGCTTGAGTGCACCATGCAGCAAGAGACCTACGAAGACCTCTTCGGCGAGCAGAACGTGCTTTGCGGTGGTCTTGTAGACCTCATGAAGTACGGTTTCGAGACCCTTATCGAGGCCGGCTACCCCGCCGAGATGGCTTACTTTGAGTGCGTGCACGAGGCCAAGCTTATTGTAGACATCATCTACAACAAGGGTATTCAGGCCATGAACGGCGTTATCTCCAACACCGCAGAGTTCGGCGAGTACTACAACGGCCCGCAGATTCTCGGCCCGGAGGTGAAGGAGAAGATGAAGGAGAGCCTCAAGCGCATCGAGAGCGGCGAGTTCGCCCGCGTATGGCTGGCAGAGGCTGCCGCCGGCGCCCCCAACTTGCTGGCTAAGCGCGCAGCCCTTGCAGAGCACCCCGTAGAGGTGGTGGGCAGCAAGATTCGCGCCCTCTTCGAGCGCAAGTAATTGGCGCTCTTACTCACAGAGTTTTTTACAAGCGGCTCTCACCTCCCCGTGGGAGCCGCTTTTGAATCAATCCATAACCGATTTTTACCTCATGAACGCAGTCAACATCGAGAATGCCAAGGTCTTCCTCTCCGGCAGAGAAATTCTTCACAATATTAACTGGCAGGTGCAGCGCGGGGAGCGTTGCTTTATTCTCGGTGCCAACGGTGCGGGCAAAACAACACTGGTGCGCATGCTCATGGGCTATGCTTGGCCCGTGTTCGGCGCCACGGTAGAGGTGCTGGGGCACCGCTTCGGCACCGTCAACCTGCAAGAGCTGCGCAAGCGCATTGCTTGGGTAAGCCCGCTGATGCACCAATGGCTGGGCGACCGCGAGTGGACGGGGCGAGAGATGGTGCTCTCCGGCCCGGATGCCACCATCGGCTTGTTCCGCGATGCCACGGCAGAGGAAGAGGCTCGCGCCGCGGCACTCATGGAATCCCTGCGTGCCACGCACCTGATGGACCGCAAGGTACACACCATGAGCAGCGGGGAGCAGGTAAAAGTGCTGATAGCCCGCGCCCTCATGACCAACCCCGAGCTCATGATTCTGGATGAACCCAGCGTCTACCTCGATATTGCCGGGCGAGAGTTCTTGCTCAATACCATAGATGAGCTTGCCGCCGCCCACCCGCAGCTCACCATCATCTTCATTACCCAGCGCATTGAAGATATTTTGCCCACCTTTAACCGTGGCATGATTTTGCGCCAAGGCGATATCTTGGCCTACGGCACCCGCGATGAGGTGCTGACCGAGGCTAACCTGCGCCGCGCATTCGACCTCGATATCCGCCTCATCCAAGCCCGCAACGGCCGACTCTGGACGGTGATTGAGTGATTTTTTTTTCGTTCATTTCGGCTGATAAATTTGAGTTTGTGGGGGTATACATAGCCTTTTCTTTTTGCTTTGCCCCTTAACGGGGAAAATAATTCAACCCGACAAAAGGTGCTTATTATCGGTCTGAAATAATGCATGAGCGGAAAAAAGTATTGCAACGTCTATACTGCATTTGTTATAATGCCGTTACTATGAAACGGAACCGCTTTATCAAGATGTTGGCATGGGGCGCTATGTGTATGGCATGCAGCGCTGCTATGGCTGCCACCCCCGAGGAGGATTACAACAAGGGCATGGAGTATGTGAATGCCGGCAACCCGGCAGAGGGTGCCCCGTATTTTCAGGCCGCGGCAGAGCAAGGTTATGCGCCGGCTCAATCTGCCTTGGGTGTGTGCTATGGCAATGGTTTCGGGGTGGTGCGAGATGATGCGGAGTCTGTCCGTTGGTTCCGTTTGGCTGCCGAGCAGGGCTACGCTAAAGCTCAACACAATTTGGCATGCTGTTATTTTGAGGGCAAAGGTGTGCCGCAAGATTATCAGGAGACCCTCAAATGGCTGCGCGCCGCTGCCGATCAAGGGTTGGACCTTGCGCAGGGCGCACTGGGCGACATGTATTTGGTTGGTACGGGGGTAGAAAAAGATGAAGCAGAGGCTGCCCGCTGGTACCGTGCCGCAGCCGAGCAGGGGTATGCCGATGCGCAGTTCATGGTTGGCTTTAATTATGAGCATGGTAGAGGCGTGCCTAAAGATGAGGCAGAGGCCGTTAAATGGTACAGCTTGGCGGCTGAGCAGGGCTTTGCCGCTGCGTGCTACAATTTGGGTGTATGTTATCAATACGGTAAGGGTGTACCGGTAAATGCAGCCAAGGCAGCGGAATTATATCGCGCTGCGGCAGAGAAAGGCAATGCCGCCGGCCAAGGTGCTTTGGGTGTATGCTACATGAACGGTATCGGGCTGCCGCAAGATGAGGCAGAGGGTATCAAATGGTTGCAAATGGCTGCCGAGCAGGGGGATACGCAGGCGTTCTATAATTTGGGTGTCTCCTATTTGTTAGGTAAAGGTGTGGAGCAAGATGACGCCATCGGCGTAAAATATCTGCTCACTGCGGCAGAGCAAGGCCATGAAAGAGCGCAGCTGATATTGTTTGACTGTTATAAAGAAGGCCGCGGTGTAGCCAAGAATGAGGCAGAGGCCTACAAGTGGTTGGATTTGGCGGCGGAGAAAGGCGACCCTAATGCGCAGTACGGCAAAGGCTTATGTTGTTACTTCGGCAAGGGGGTAGAGAAAAACATACCCGAAGCCATCAAATGGTACCGCGCTGCGGCAGAGCAAGGGCATGCCGATGCCCAATACTGTATGGGCGCTTTTTATGCTAAGGGGGAGGATTTGCCACAAGATTACGCAGAGTCTGCCAAGTGGTATCGCGCCGCTGCCGAGCAAGGGCATGCCGATGCTCAGGCGGCGCTCGGTACTTTCTATATGAATGGCAGCGGTGTGCCTCAAGATGCGGCAGAGGGTGTCAAGTGGTTGCTCACTGCGGCAGAGCAGGGCCAAGTTGAGGGCCAATTCAATTTAGCACTCGTGTATCATCACGGCAGAGGCGTGCCGCAAGATTACGCAGAGGCTGCCAAATGGTATCGCGCCGCTGCGGAACAGGGGCATTTAGATGCTTGTAACAGCTTGGGTATCTTCTTGGCAGAGGGCTTGGGGGTAGATCCTGATATGGAGGAAGCTATCGCCCTGTTTCGCAAAGCCGCAGAGGCCGGTTACAGTGGGGCTCAGGACAATTTAGCCTTGTCTTACTATCACGGCAGAGGCGTGCCGCAAGATTACGCAGAGGCCGCCAAATGGTACCGCGCCGCTGCGGAACAGGGCTTGGCCTCTGCCCAGCTGCATTTGGCGAGCCTGTATGCCAACGGTGCAGGGGTTCCGCAAGATGATGCCTTAACCATTAAATGGTTGCGTTCTGCGGCAGAACAAGGCTTAGCCCAAGCACAATATTTTTTGGGCATCTATTACTACCATGGTAAGCACGGTTTACAACTAGATTATACAGAGGCGGTTAAATGGTTCCGCCGGGCTGCAGAGCAAGATGATGCCCAAGCCTTGTACTGCCTGGCTGTGTGCTACCTACACGGCCATGGTGTGCCCCCCAGTGAGATTGAGGCCATGTACTACCTGCAACGCGCTGCTGATCTCGGCCTCCCCGAGGCTGCCGAACTTTTTCAGCAGTAATGTCTACTCGCGTAGTTGTTGCTGATAAATAATGGCACCGTTAAGTTTTTCGCTTGATAAGTCGGAGTTTAGTGTGGTGTTTAACACGCCTGCCTCGGCGAAGCCCGTCGGGCGAAGACGGGAGCGATAGCGAGTCAAATTCAAGAGCCCCGCGCATGCGGGGCGGCATATGTTAGCCCACGGTTCCGTCTTCGGACTTTCGTCCTACGCCGCGAC
>JBGVMR010000077.1:0-18215 GCA_045124875.1 Akkermansia sp. | reverse complement strand
TTGAAAACGGCGGCGACAGAAAAGCGTGGCTTTATGATTTACGACCATCAAAATATTGAGCCTCAATATAATTTCATAAAATCAATAACGGAATAATTCATCCGCTTTTTCATTTTGCGGCGGCCATTCTGTCACCGCCGTGTTCAACCGGGGTGCCTTCCACCTGTATCACTACCGGTGGTTACGCTCGCCCGCTGTCGCGGGCTCCCAGCACCACCGGCTATGCTTCTTATCGCCCCTAGTAGGGGCTCCAAGATTCCGCTCGCCTACGGCTCCCGTCTTCGCCCTGCGGGCTTCGCCGAGGCTAGCGCCATCTGCCTGATAAATTAAAATTTGTATGGCTGTTGCATCTATCTGTCAACCGCAAACCTAAACATAGCCTAAAATAAAAACAGAATTATGACTATACGCAACGCACAAAATACCACTCAGGCTTCTCGGGCTTAAGCGTAAATTGCGCTTGCTAAGAAAACTTGCAAAGAGTATACTGTACACATGCCTAATCTAAACGTATACAGCTCCCTGTCAGACATGGCAAATGCGCGTACAGATAATGCCCGCGCTGCCGATGTTATCAAAAACTGGATACGTAACCGTTATACCATCGAACTCTTGGGGACTTTGGAGATTATCCTTAATCCTGATTTTAAAGTGGTCGAATTTGACCACTTTAAATCACAAGCAGGTTCGAAACAGATGCTCGCTTAGTTATGACTATGCCCTCATACCTCAGAATATTCGCTACGACCGCCATCTGCCTTATCGGCATGTTGCTGTCCTCTTGTCATCATCGCTTCAATTTCATGGAACAACTGGATGCAGAGGATAAACGTGTTCCCATCATCAGTCACAATAAAACCATTGATGAGTTTGATAACGCCGTTATTTATTTGCACGAGGGTAATTATTATTGCAAGATACCTGTAGCTTACGCCAAGGAAAGTGCTGCTATCATGACGCGCAAGTTCTACGATTATGGCGAGGATTTCGGTTTCGACTCCGATTTGCTCTTGCCGCGCAGCTATACAGATGTACAGAAATGGGAAACTTATTATTTCCCTCTTTCAGATGCCGAAGTAGACCGATTGCTGAAACGCCCCAAAGGAACAACAAAACAGCCATTACCCATCAACAAAGCATCTGTGCTTTCTGCATCTGTAGCGGCAGATATGCAACCCATTAAGCTGCGAGGGGAGCGAGTTCGCTTTCCGATTGATTCTATCATATTCGCTGCGTGCGATAAAGAGAACTATTGTTACCGTATTTGTAATCTACCGGAGCAAGAGGGAACGCGCACCTTATCCCAAAAACTGCTTTTGGTGCCTGCCTGCGCGTTAGATACCGTTGGCAATGCTGCCTGTATCGCCATAGATATTCCCGAAATCGTGGTTGTTTATCCAACCTTAAAACTTTTGGAATGGATGGTAACTCCTTTTGTCAGATGCTGAGATGAACTCTTCTAATAAAACGCCCATGCTCCCGTTTCGTAAAATTATTACCACCACCGCTTGCTGCTTGGCGGCTGCTGTCGGCTCGAGCTGTACCAATTTTTGCGGTCGCTTCATTGATATGGGGCAGGTGCGCTCCGCCATTGAAATTACAAATCCTGAAGAAGTGTACCGCGTCGGGGACCGCCGCTATATTCGTGGCGTAAGTGCAGATTTTGAATATAGAAGCAATTGGGTTATGGATAACCTGCAATCCCCCGGTGGCGAATATGTCCGGATTCCGGGCTCAGAGAAGGGGAGCCGTTATCACGAAGTCGTGCTCGACCCCGATGATGAGGGTGAATACTACATGCTGAAACCGGATGCCGAATGGACCACCGGTTTACCGGGGGAGCCCTCCGGCATGACAGTATCGTACAATACCAAGAGGTACCATCGCATCTGCGATAAGAAAACCGAGACCACAGCGCATGCCGTGTATGCCTACCCACTTGCCGCTGTTGCCTTTGTTGTGGTAGATGTGCCAACGGCGATTATCTCATCTGCATGCGCTATTCTTACGGCTCCCTATATATTGGTAGAGGAAGCTTTGGATTGATTTTTTGCGTAACGTAATGCTATGAATAAGAAATGCCGTTCTCTCTTATGCTTGTTGGTTGCAGCCCTGTGTATGGTGGGGCTGAGTGGCTGCCTGTGTTCAGATTTGCCTTTTGTTATTGACGGGATTGGGCGCGAGTACTCCCGCAACGTCTGCAAATATGAATCACCCCACGAGGTTGAGATATATCGCCTCGGGGATAATTATTACGCGAAGTGTGATTTGAAATTCATACCCCATGAGTCGGGGCTGTTCACTTGGTATGAGCTTTATGCTTCGGAATCATCGCTCTTTAGATTCAACAAATGCACGCCCGAGCTGCTCGATGCCACGCCTTCTGAAACGTACATGGTGTTGATGTCTCCGTTCGGCGTAAAGTTTTTGCTGCAAATTGAAGCTGATGCCCCGGCAGAAAGCACGCCAATCATGATTCCCCTTGAGCAATTTGATTTTGCCAACGCCGTACGTTGCAAGCCCAATCCCGACCGAGAATATTTGTCTGACTTAGGGTGGAATGGCTCTCTCAACAATATTGTTTGCTACACGGAGCGCTGCTCAACCCTGCATGATGTGCTGAGGCCACTCTACTGGGCATCTTGGGTTGTGGAAATTCCCTTTATCATCGTTAGTAACACCGCTATTTATACCGTTATTTTACCGGCCTCTGTCATCGAAGCCGTAACTCAGCAACAAAATAACGAAATCCACACGGAGCCCTATTTATTGGTAGATTAAATAAGATTATTAGAGTTATTTATCATGAAACGAAATACAATCTCAGTTTTGATGCGTTTGGTACATTGCTTAATTGCAATGGCTATGCTCAGCCCCGTTTCTCTTGCTGTGGACTGTGCTTGTTGTGAAGAGGATGTCATCTTCTATGAAGAACTGCAAGGCCTGAGTGCTGCGCAGATACGAGAACTTGGTGTTTGCTATGCCGAAGGTAAGGACGGCAAGGAGGTGAATGAAGACACTGCCATTGCGTTGTACAAGGCGGCTGCCGAGGCCGGGGATGCCACGGCTGCACGTTGGCTAGGCTGGCGATACAGAGAGGGCCGCGGTGTGAGCCAAGACCGCAAGAAATCCAATTATTACTTCTCATTGGCTGCGGCTGTGGGGGATGAGGCCGCTCTGCAAGCATTAGACGACCTTGCCCCTGCGCAGGTTGCCGGTAAATCATTATTCTTTTTCTGCGAACGCGAACAAGTGGAGACTCCTGCTGCCTCTCGTGATGAAAGAACCTACCATTTTTTGCGCCCCGGTAAAGATGGCCATAGAGAATATGAGGTAAAGTGGCTGTTGGGGAACCGGGAATCCGGAACCATTGCCGCTGCAGAAGGCGGAAGCTACATCAAAACTTCTACCATATACCTCAAAACAAACAAAAATACAGCAACCGTCATTTATACGTTCGAGGCTTCTCTCGGTAGTAATGCCGCTGTCAGGCGCTATACTCAAACATACGAGCTCATCTTTACAGACGCCACGGGGGGCTATGCAACTTGCACCGTTACCGGAGCCCCCACCACCATTTGGGCAAGCAAAATTATCTACTCCGGGTATTTTACCTTGTTGGGAGATAACGCACCCTCGTATTAGAAAAGGCTTTGTTTGAGCTTTCGCTGGGTAAATGCTACAGCCCCCCGAAAATGGCACTTGGTGGAGGTGTTTGATGCTAAGGTGCTTGTTACGCCGTAGCTCACAGTGCATCGATGAGAGCCCCGCGTGCGCGGGGCGATAAGATGCTTAGCCGGAGGTTTCGTTCGCCCGCAGAGGCGGGCTCACTTCACACTCCGGCTAAGAGTCTGGCCGCCCCTTGGCCGGGGCGCCTGAATTCCGCTCGCTAACGCGAGCCTGCTCCCCGCTAAACTCAAATCTATCAACAGGAATGTTTAACTGAGCGTTAGAAAAAGCACGGTTAGAGAGGTTATATCCTAAAAATGCCTTTCCCGGTAGAACTTCTTCTCATGTAAAAAAACGGAAAATCCTTTACATGAACCCGCTCTTTCGCCCTGCCGATGGAGGGTGCGATAAAAAGAAAGAACGTTGTGCCTAAAAATTTATTTTTCGAGCTTGAATAAGATGCGGTCATCGTTATAATGCCCGTAACAGACAATGTAATACCATGGATAATACCGGCCAAGAGAATATAGATTTACGCGAGCCCGTGGCGTGTTGGCAAAAGGTGCTGTGGAGTATTATCTCCGTGTTGTTACTTGCTTTTATGATATTTTGTTGCTGTGGCGGGAGTAAAGGTGACACCGGGCTTGCCGGTCGGCTATTTGTTCTTGCCCTGGTGGCTTTGCCGTCCGCTCCTTGTATCGTTTTGACCCTGTTTTTTTGGTGGGGTAAAAAATACCTAGTGATTCACGGAAATGCAGTGGTGATATACCGCGAACTATTGGGTTTTAAGCGCACGCGTTGTGTGATTCCGGGGCGTAATGGGCGACTTGTGATGCGCCGGGTTATCATTAGGGAAACGGATCATTCGGAGGGAGCGGGTGGCTGTTTTCCTAAACTGGAGCTTCTCATTACGGACTCTTGCGGAAAAAGCTACCGTTTGCTACAATTTGCCGTATCTGAACGGGAGCGCATGCTGGCCATTTGTCAAGAAATTTGCCATCGTTTGCCCGAGCTGAAGTCGGTGCATGAAGAGTAATGCCCCATGCAAAGCCACTGTACACTACGGTAGTGATTGCTCAATTATTTGCATTGCCGGGGTATATTCAGATAAAAAAATGAACATCCCCACAACTGCCCCGCCGCCTCCCATTTATCACCGGCAAACACGCATGTAAAAAATGTATAGCCGCGTTGCTCCTTTACAGCTTGACATGCCCCTTCCGTGGCTGGTATGATGAAAAGGAAATATAACAACTTACACACCAATATGGGCCTCTTTCAATTCCTCGCCTCTTTTGTCATCCGCAAAAAAGTCATGAAGAATCTGCGCGCTAATTGCCCAAGCGGTATCCAAGCTGAAATGGATACACTGCTGGCAGACAAAAAATCCTCTGCGCTCATTCTTCAATTCATGACGTCCACCATGAAGAGCCACACCAAACCGAAGGCCGAGGCTATTATGGCGCTGCCCTTTCCACCGGCTATCAGTCAACTGCTGGCCGATACGCCTAAATTGACTACCTACTTGCTTTTAGCTGCTCGTATGGTAGGGAAGAAATAAGGGGCGCGCTGTCGCCTCTTGTGGCTTATCCTTCCCCAAAAGTCCAAGAGAGCAGGGGCTTATTGCTTCATCGCCTCGCGAAGCAAGGCGGCTATGTCATTATGCCCGTATTTTTCTGCCAGCTCAAGAGTCGTTTGCCCACCTTTATCTTTGGCGGATACATCGACACCCGGGCAAGCCAAGAGGACACGCACGCATTCAAGATGCCCGTTGGCTGCAGCAATATGCAGAAGCGTTTGGTACCCGCCCCAGCCCATGGTAGTGCGCAGGTTTACATCTGCCCTTGTCAAATACCGCTGCAGCGGTCATGATTTTCGGCATGTTGCTCGTTGGCTTGCATCTCTCAAACTTGATTTAAGTGGATAAAATTGCTACAATACCCGCAACAAATAAAACGCAGGGCAGGGGCTGCCCCGCCATATTCACCACATGGACCCGCTTACTTTTTCAGATATCGTCTCTGCCAGCAAGACCGATAAGAATGGCCGCATGAAACTATTTTCTGCTTTACAGTGGATGCAGGATTGCTCGGTCTTGGCATTTATGGAGGATACCGCTTTTTGTGAATGGCTGCAAGCGCACCGGGTTACACCCGTCGTAAATTTTCGGCAGATGGAGGTATTGCGCGTACCTCATTTGAGAGAGAAACTGACCTGCACCACCCATGTGTACGACATGCAAGGCGCGTTCGGCTACCGCAACACGGCTATATACGATGCCCAAGGTGCCCCCTGCTACAAAAGCTGGTGCATTGCGGCTTTTGTGAACCTCGAAACAGGTAGATTAAGCAGAATCTCCAGAGAAGAGCAGTCCGCCCTTCAATTTCCCCCGCGGTTGAATATGACCTACGGGGCTCGCAAAATTATTCTGCCGGATACCCCCATGACCTCGCTCTCCCCATTCATTGTGCAGCGCAATGATATTGACTACAACAACCACGTCAACAACGCACAGTACATACGCATGGCTCTGGAGTGCCTGCCGGAGCCCTTCGAGGTGCGTGGCCTGAGGGTAGATTACAAGAAACCCGTGCTGCCCGGTAGTGTCGTCACCCCCTCCATTGCCTACGGCACCGGTACCGCCCTTATTACTCTGGCGGTAGAAGACACCGTATGCTGCGTTGTAGAGTTTACCGCCCTCTGAGTACGGGCTGCTTGCTGCAAACACCTCACCAACCTCGGCGAGGTGTTACAAATCCATGCATAAGTTGTCGCTGCAATTACGGCTGTATGCCTAACTATTACTTCGTATTTTGAATCTCGTAACTCGTACTTCAAATTGCAATTTATAGGGTTGATGCATCTATCAACTGTAATCGTTTACAGCGCCTTAGTGATTATACGCCCTTATTCGTTTTTTCTATAAAGAGCAACCGCTGCTCGATGCCCGGGCAGCGGTTGTTGGTTGAATGGTGTAGGCGTCAATCAGATACGCAGCGGGGTATCATCGCCGAAGGAGATGCCGATTTCCTTGGCCTCCTCCACCAGCTGGCTTTCGCCGTCTACCAGGTGCAGGGTGCGCACGGCTTCTTCAATGGGCATGGATACCATGTCGTTGCGGCGCAGGGCAACGGTTTCGCCGAACTTGCCTTGCTCAACGAGCTCAACAGCTTTGGCGCCGCAGCGTACCCCCAGTACGCGGTCGAAGGGGATGGGGGAGCCACCGCGCTGCACGTGGCCGAGCACGCAGTAGCGGGTCTCGATACCGGTGATGGTCTCGAGCTTGGTGGAAAGGAAGGATGCAATGCCGCCCAAGCGAACTTCACCCTTGGTCTCTTCGTCCAGAGTAAGCAGTTTACCACCGATTTTGGCACCCTCAGATACCACGATGATGATTTCGCGCTGGCCGAGAGCCTTCATCAGCTCTACCTTCTTAACGATTTCTTCCAGCTTGAACTCAATCTCGGGGATGAGGATAACGTCTGCACCACCGGCAATACCGCCGTACAGTGCAATCCAGCCGGCATGGCGGCCCATAACCTCTACCACCATCATGCGTTTGTGGCTGTCGGCCGTGGTGCGCAGGCGGTCAAGGTTGTCGCTTACTACGGATACGGCGGTCCAGAAACCGAAGGTGTAGTCCGTAGCACCCAAGTCATTATCAATGGTCTTGGGCACGCCTACGATGGGCAGGCCGATGGCGCGCAGCTCGTTACCGATGGTTTGAGAACCATCGCCACCCACCACGATGAGAGCCTTGAGGCCAAGGCGCTCTACGGTGGCTTTACTTTGGGCCAGAACCTCATCAGCAATCTGCATGCGGCCACCCACACCGCTCTTCACGGTGAAGTTGCCCTTGTTAACAGTGCCGAGGATGGTGCCACCCATGGAGCGGATGTTGTGGCAGTTTTCGGGGGTGAGCTCGCGCCAACGCTCGTTCTCGGGCGTGGAGAGCAGACCCTCAAAGCCATCATAGAAGCCTATGACTTTCCAGCCACGTGCGGCTGCGGCGCCTACGGCACCTTCAATCACGGCGTTAAGACCGGGGCAGTCGCCACCGGCGTTGAGAATTCCGATATTCATGATGTGTAAAAGTTAGTTTTTAGGCAGACGGATAAACTTGGCGGGATTAGTGGAATCACTGGTTGTTTGCCAGATTTCCCAAGCCTCCCAGCCATCTTTCAAGAGGGCTGCGGCTTTTTGATTGCGGTGGTTGGCAGAGGGCATGCCCAGCACAATGACGAGAAGACGCTGTGCGTAGGTAGATTGCTTGCCGGTGTTGGGGTTAATGGCTTTGACACTGCCGCGTTTGGCAGATGCCATCACACAATAGCCCGCAGAGCCGGAACCCGCAGAACGAACCCCATCTACACCTTGGCTTGCCAGCAAGCGGTTGGTGTTGATAATTTGCACGGGGCGAATCCCTTGGTTGTTAACCACGTTGGCTGTGTAGCTTGTCTTTGAGCAGATTGTTTGTACCTGCGGGCGTTCAACGGCGTAGACGCCCAACAGTACCAAGTCTCGGGCTGTGGAGGTGGAGCGCACGGCCCCGTTCACACCTTTGAATGTGGTTTGTTGCATGCCGATTGTTTCGGCAAGTTTGTTCATCTGGTCAAGGAATGCACCTTCGGGGTTTTGCGGGTTAAGCTTGTAACCGCAGGCCCAAGCAAGGGTTGTTGCGGCGGCGCTGTCATCCCACATCAGGGTGGAGTGCAAGGCGTCTCTCAGGCTGATTCTTTCGCCGGGGCGCAGTTGCAGCAGGTTGGAGGACGGCCAGCGACAGGCAGCCTGCGGCACGGTTACCATGGTATCCATGCTCAGGTTTTCGCTTCTCATCCAGTCCATTACCACCAAGGCGGTTGCAATGTTGGCAAGCATGCCGATAGGGCGACGCTCATTTGCGTTTTCTGAGAAGAGAACGCGTTCTGTGTTGGTTTCTACTACGATATAGCTCGGCGGCAGCTCAGCGGCTGTTTTCGCCGTAAATAATTGGCCACAGGCACTCAGCATCACTGCGGTACCTGCAAGCATGATTCTTTTAATCCTGTTTATCAGTTTGTTCATTTTTTACTTTTGCTCGTCTTGGTGCCTTTAGATGTGGCATTAACGCGTTTCGGCTCCATTTCCTCGGGGGTAAGGTCGCCGAAAATGATGCCCAACTCGCGGGCGGTGCGGACGATGTGGTTTTCCGGGGTGATGGTGCGGGGCTCGGCAATGGCTTCGGCAATGGGTACGCTGTCCACGTTGTGACCATTAAGCACCATGGTGCGGCCGAATTGTTTCTCTTCAATGAGTTTTACTGCTTCTACACCGAAACGAATACCCAAAATACGGTCGAACGGGCAGGGACTGCCACCGCGTTGGGTGTGGCCCAGCACGCAGTAACGGGTCTCGATGCCGGTCATCTCTTCGAGCATTTTGGAGAGCCTGTTACCAATGCCGCCAAGGCGTTCATCACCGTTTTCTTTGTTGCGCACCGTTACGAGCTTGCCGTTGAGACGGCAGCCTTCGGCTACTACGACGATGATTTCGCGCTGGCCCTTGGCTTTCTTCGCTTTAACGCACTCTACCACTTTATCGAGGTCGAACTCAATCTCGGGGATAAGCACAACATCTGCCGCAGAAGAGATACCGCTGTGCAGGGCAATCCAGCCGGATTGGTCGCCCATTACCTCAACCACCATCATACGCTGGTGGGCGTTGGCCGTGGTGCGAATGCGGTCGATGCTCTCAGATACAACGGATACGGCGCTTTGGAAACCGAAGGTGTAGTCAGAGGCGGGGCAGAGGTCGTTGTTGATAGTCTTGGGGATGGAAATCACAGGCAAGCCTTCTTCGGAAAGCAGGCTGGCGGTGCGGGCAGAGCCGTTACCACCGATAACGGCCAACGCCTCCAAACCCAATGCGGTAATGGTTTTGGTGGCCTTTGCCATAATCTCGGGCTCCACACGTGCTCGGCCGAGTTTGTTGATGTTGACCTTGAAATTACCCGTATTGGTAGTGCCCAAAATGGTGCCGCCGTGAGAGCGAATCTTGTGGGTCTTGTACGGGGTGAGCATTTCGTAACGGCGCCCACCTGCCACTGGTAACAAACCTTCAAATCCGTCATGGAAGCCGATTACGCGCCAGCCGCGTCTATACGCGGCTGAAACGTAACCTTCAATGACGGCATTAATACCGGGGCAGTCACCACCGGAGTTCAGTATGCCTATAATCATATAGTGTTATTATTGGTGTATAAATTACTTATCGGAGCAGGGCGCGTCAATGGCGCCGAAGTAGTGTGCGCAGCACCACAGCATACGCGGGTGGTGGAAGAAGGACTTCCACATGCTGCCCTTGAGGCCGTTGGTGGTGGTGCCGTCCTGGTTGCAGTAGCCGAACCACTCTCCGTGTTCCTTATCTTGCAGGTGCTCGAATGACCAGTCGTGAATCTTTTGGTGCCACTCGGCGTATTTCTCATCGCCGGTCATCACATAGGCCAAGCAGGTGCCGATGAGGGCTTCATCATGCGGCCACCAGAACTTCATGTTGTGCCAGTACTCTTGTACGGGTTTGTTGTACACGTCTGTGTAATACAGCAGACCACCGTACTTCTTGTCCCAACCGCGCTCCAGAGCCCAGTCAATCATCTTGCAGCCAATCTCGATGAGTTTCTTGTCGCCACCGCGGTAGCGGGCTTCTTCCAACACGAACCAGCCACCTTCAATATCGTGGCCGGGGTTGAGCACGCGCTCGTCAAAGTGGTCAATCACAGAGCCATCGGGTGCCACGTTCTCCAGCACGGCCTTGATATCCTCATGCAAGAAGAGGCGTTGCAGGTCATCAATGCAACGGTCAATCCAGCCGGTGTAGAAGCCGTCTGCATCGCCCAAGTAGCGGCGCAGTTCCTGTGCTGTCACAATCATAATCATGCGGCAGCCCAAGTTCTCGCCGGGGCGGTTGCCGGTGCTCTTGGGGACCATCTTGCCGGGGGTGAAGTTGATGTCGGCGTAAATGTCGAACCAGTGGCGGGCACGCTCTGCGCTGTGGGCATCGCCCGTGGCGCCGTAGTGGGCGGCCCAAGCAATGGCGGCAAAGCATTCGCTGTAGGCATAACGGCGCTTGCGGATGGGGGTGCCATCTGCCGTCATGTGGAAGTACATGCGCCCGTCGGTCGGGTCTACGCACTTCTCTTCCAAGAACTTAAGTGCGCTCTCGGCGTATTGCATCCACTCCGGGCGCTTTTCAATGCTGTTGTAGCAGGTAAGGAGCATCCAAGCCATGCGGCCCTGTGCCCATACGTTCTTGTCGGTGTCTACCAAGGTGCCGTCTTGTGCGCAGCAGTGGTAGAGACCCCCGTTCACTGTGTCCAGTGAACGGGGAAACCAGAACGGCTCTACCTCATTGAGCAGCTTGTCTTTGTAGAATTGTCCAAGTGCTTTGGTGTCCATGAGGAAAGCGGGTATTAAGGATTATTGGTAGATAGCCCAATCGTAGAAACCGATAGCCTTCAGCTCGCTCTTAAGAGCCTCAAGCGTGGCCTTGTCTTGCTTGCCCATGGGCAGGCGTGCCGGGCCGAAGTCAACCCCGGTCCACTCGCTCATCAGGTACTTGCAGCAGCCCATGTAGCCCTTGCCGGCAATGATGTTGATCATGGTGACGGAGAGCTGTTGCAGGCGGCGGGCCTCAGCCAAATCGCCGGCGTCTACTGCGGCCATGATGTCGTTGTACAGCTTGGGAGCATAGTTGAAAGAGGAGCCTACACCGCCCTTGGCACCTGTGGCGTATGCGCCGAGGAACCACTCGTCCACACCCCAGGGGATGTCGTACTTGCCACCCTCGTAGTTAAGGGCATCCATGTAAAGGGCAAGGTCGGGGTTGGTGAACTTCACACCCACGAAGTTAGGAATCTTCTTGGCGCAAGCCTCAATCACCTTGCAGGGGTTGAAGCCCACGTGGGTGAGCACGGGGATGTCGTAGAAGTAGTAGGGCAGCTCCGGTGCGCCGGAGGCCTCCACAGCCAAGCTGTCTACCAACAGGTCAATGTTACCCGGCTTGAAGTAGCAGGGAGCGTTGCTGGCAGTGGCGGTCGCACCGCACTGGGCGGCATAAGCGGCAAGCTCGCGGCCGTCGTACACGCAGTTGCCACCGGTGTGTACCACTACATCAATGCCGTACTTCTTGCCGGCCTCGCCCCAAGCGGCCATGTTTTCCTTACGCTCGGTAAGCTGCATGTGGGCGGATTCGCCGGTGGAGCCGGTGATGAATACGGACTTGATGCCTTGAGAAGCAAGGAACTTAGCCTGTGCATCTACAGCGTTGGGGTTGCAGCTGCCATCGGCGTTCATCGGTGTGTGTGTAGCGGCGCAGAGGCCGTGGATTTTGAATGTAGTGTTCATAATAATAAGATGTGCGGGGTAAACTTTTCCCTACCACTTTTTTACTCTATTTTACACCTGTTTTCAAGATAAAACTGTGATAATTACTGACATTTGTTAAAAAATAGCTCGTTTTGTGCGGAAAACTTTTTTGAACTCTTTAGCTCTGCGTTTTTTGACTTTTCCCCTTGACATAATTACGAGTGATTGATAGAGTTTGCAGGACAACTACAACCGGCGTGATATGAACTCAACAAATACAGAACACTCTCCTGCTGCTGTAAAATTACGAATTTCGTGTTACCGATATACTTCTTTGGTATATTTGCGCAACTCCCGCCCCGTGCTTTGGGATATGGAATTGGTTACGGAGCAAGATATACGCGATTTTCGTATTGTAGTGAAACACGAGCCTGATTTTGCTGCAACTACTGAGTGGTATGTGGGGCATTTGCCGGCGGGTAAGGTATACCACCGCCATGGGGAGTGCCCGCAATTTGATGATGCGCGCTTGTTGGCTTTAAAAGAAGATGTGCCGGGTAAAATAACGGTAACGGTTATTGCGTCTGATGGCAAAGAATTGGCACGTGCTGAGGATGATTTCAAATGGCTGGCGTATAACCGCTGGGCAGGTGGCCATGAATACCCCGAGCTGTTGGCGGCGCTTACCTTGCCTTATGACCCGGCTGTGGAGACTGTGCTCAACGATACAAAAAAGGCTGCCGCTGTGGGTAATGAATGGCCCGGTTACACTGAGGACTCTGCCGGCGTTGTCAGCCGCTTGACTTCGCTTTGGGATACTTTGACGGCGTATCGGTTAGAATACGCATTGCCACCCAAGAGTTGGTTTGATGACAACGTGGGGCAAAAGGTGCGTACGCCCTCCGAGATTATGGAGAAGCGCTGCTGCACCTGTTTGGACTCTGCATTGCTATTTGCTGCATGCACGGCGCGCATGGGGTATAACCCGTTTTTAGTACTAATCACCGGGCATGCCTTTTTGGGTGTTCATCTGCAAGATGAGTTTTTGCCTCATCCACAGCATACGCCTGTTTCTACAGTGCGTAATTTGCTGTGTCAGAACAAGTTGTTGTTGTTTGAATGTACCAATGTGAATGGCAATGCTGCTACCCCGCGCAAACCTTTTGACCAAGCCTGTGCCGTGGGGGTGTCAGAGTTGAATGCCTTAGGTGATAAGGATTATTTCTATGCGCTGGATATCTGCCAACTCTGGGAGCAGATGGGGATTCGCCCCATTTTAGGTGCTACCCCCGAGCCTCGCAAGCACAAGCACCGCGAAGAGCAGGAGCTGGTCACTGCACGCCCGCGTACCCGCATGGAAAACTGGCAGCTCAAACTGTTGGACCTCTCTCTGCGTAACCCGTTGCTTAATACCCCGTTGAAGGGTAAGAATCAGCTTAATTTGTTGCAGCCTAATGTCGCTAACTTGGAAGATATTCTGTCCTCAGGAAACACTTTCCGCATAAAGTCTGTGCCTCAAACGTTTTGGAGCCGTACCTCTCAGGTGCAGCATGGGGAAGATTCTGCTTTGGTTCGGCAACAGCTGACGGAGTGTGTGCAATCCATGTTCGCTAAGCGAGAGCTTGCGGTTAATATGCCCGATGCTCAACTGGCTAAACAATTGCTGCACTTGTATAACACCGCACGCAGAGAAATGGAAGAAAGCGGTGCTAACACGCTTTACATTGCTTGCGGTTTCCTGAAGTGGTACCGCAAAGGCAGTTCTGCTCAAGAAAAAGCATACCTGGCCCCCTTGTTGCTTTTGCCGGTGCGCCTTACTCGCCCTTCTGTGAAAGCCGGTTTCGTTTTGCGTGGTACGGATGAAGAATCGCGCATGAACTTGACGCTGCTGGAGCTGCTCAAGACGGAGTTCGGTATCCGACTGCCCGAGCTGGAAGGTGATTTGCCTACGGATGCATCAGGCTTAGATGTTGACCGCATTTTTAACATAGTGCGCGCGGCTATTTGCAATATGGCCGGTTGGGAAGTAATGGAAGATTGCACTCTTGGAGTGTTCTCCTTCACCAAATATCTGATGTGGAAGGACCTCACCGACCGAGAAGAATTCTTGCTGCGTAACCCCATTGTTCGCCAGATTGCCGCAGAGCAGCGTTCTTCGTTCCCCGTGCAGGTGGGGTTCCCCGACCCCTCAGCGCTGGATAATGAGGTGGATGCCGATAAGGTATACACCCCAATGTCCAGCGACTCCTCGCAACTTTCAGCTGTGCTGGCAGCGGCTCGCGGCAAAAATTTCGTGCTGATCGGGCCCCCGGGAACGGGCAAAAGCCAGACCATTACCAACATGATAGCCCATTGCTTGGGGCATGGTAAAACCGTGCTCTTTGTGGCAGAAAAATCCGCTGCCTTGCAGGTGGTACACAAACGCCTCAAACGCATTGGCCTTGATGATTTTTGCTTGGAGCTGCACTCCAACAAGGCCAATAAGAAAAACGTGCTTGCTCAATTTAAATCTGCGGTAGAGGCTGTTAGTGCAGGGGCTGCAGAAGATGATTGGGAGCAGGCTGCGTTCTCTCTTGCATCCTTGCGCTACAAGCTTAATTTGTTGCCGTGGGAGCTGCACCGCAAGCATGATGATGGTTCTTCTCTTTATGACGATGTGCAGAATATAGAGAAGTTTGCGCATTTGCCTGAGTTTGTACCCATGGCAGATGATTTGTTGGCCTGCACGGAAGAGCGCCGCCGCGCAATGGAGGACACCGCCCTTGCATTATCTCGCCATTATGCATTGTTGGAGGGGGTGCCGGCTTCATGTGTGCAGGCTATTCGTTATACCGACTACAGTCTTGCCCGCGAAGAAAAACTGGCTGCTGCCATTGAGGCGTATAGCGCAGCAGATGCAGAAAGAGAGCGGCTCTACCTGCAACTCATGGAGCAATTGGGGATGGAGCCCGAATCGCATCGCAATGCCATGCCTACGCTGCTGCCCGCACTGCAATTTACCGCAGCCAATACTGAGGATTGGGGGGCCTTGTTGCCTTCTCGTGCATCTGCCACTATGCAGAAACTCTCCACCTTGCAGCAGCACGTGGCGCAGTACCGCCGTCATAAGGCCGAGCTTACACTGCCGTATCCCGAATCTGCGTTGGATAACCCCATGCTTGATGCTTGGCTGAACGAAACAAAAATGCTGTATGTATCATGGTTCTTGCCGCGTTTCTTCGGGATGATGCGTATGCGCAAAAATCTTCGCGCCATGGCTGTAAGCCGTGAAACGCCCGACTGCTTGAAAGACCTGACTGCCTTGGTTGCCATGAGAGATGCCCGCAAGGCTGCAACTGCGGTTGATGGGGTGCCGATGCATTTGGCAAAAGGTGTGGATTATACGGAATCTGATGCCGTTGCAGCCCACGCTGCATCCAAGGCTTTGCAATGTGTTGCCGCAGTAGATGAACCGGTGCTGGAGCGTCTGATGATGCCGGATTCCGTGCTCCGCCGCCCCGGTTCCCCCGCTAGAGAAACTTTGGTTGCTTATGCCGCCAAATCTGCTCATTGGCAACAATGCCGCGAGTCTTTGGCCTCACTTTTGGGGGGTGACCCCTCATTGCTACCGCAAGAAGGTAAAGCCCAAGCATGGGGCAAACTGCTGATGGAGGCCCGCCACAACTGGCGCGATATTGTGATATGGAACTCCTGCCGTGTTGCTGCTGAGGCTGTCGGCTTTACCCCCTTGGTTAAGGCCCTGACCGATGGTGGAGTTGCCGCCGCTGATTTGGTGAATGCCACCCGCGCCAACTTCTCGCGTTGCCGAATTCGCGCCGTGGTAGAATCTCAGGAGTCTTTGCGTAATTTCAGCCCGACTATTCATGAGGGAACCATCCGTGATTTTGCTCAGCAAGATGCCGACCTCATGAAACTGGCTACCACGCATGTACGCAGCTCTCTCATCAAACGCGCCGCCGGTTTAGCTTCATTCGGTACCGAAACCGCCGTCTTGCAGCGTGAAATTTCTAAGCAAAAAGCGCATATGCCACTGCGTAAGCTTATGAGCAGTGTACCCAATATCACACGCTTGCTCAAACCTTGCATGTTGATGAGCCCCCTCTCCGTGGCCCAATATTTGGACGCCGCAACAGAGCTGTTCGATGTTGTGATTTTTGACGAGGCCTCGCAGATCCCCGTGTGGGATGCCATTGGCGCCATAGGCCGCGGGCGAAATGCCATTATTGTGGGTGACCCCCGCCAAATGCCCCCCACCAGTTTCTTCAATCGTGCCAACCAGCAGGAGGATGAAGACTGCGAACAAGAGCAAGATATGGAAAGCATTCTCGATGAATGCTTGGCCTGCGATATCCCCTCGCTCAACCTCTCTTGGCATTACCGCAGTAAGGCGGAAAGCCTCATTGCCTTCTCTAACGCCAATTATTACGACAGCAAGCTTACCACGTTCCCTGCACCTATGGCGCAGGATTGTGCCGTGCGTTACCACTATACTGCCGGTATTTATGAGCCCGGCAGCAGCAAGCGTATCAATATGCGCGAGGCTCAGGCCTTGGTCAGTCATGTGCTGGAGCAATTGCGGGCAGATGATTTCCGCTATACCGAGGCTACCAGTATAGGTATTGTTACATTTAATGCGCAGCAGCAAGCGCTCATTCAGGACCTGTTGGATGAAGCTCGCGCTGCAGATGAATCGCTGGAACCCTACTTCGCGGAGTCTAACCCCGAGGCCGTTTTTGTGAAGAATCTCGAAAACGTGCAGGGCGATGAGCGCGGTATCATTTACTTCTCCACCACCTATGGCCCGGATGCCCGTGGCGCCATCTCCATGAACTTCGGCCCGCTTAATTTGGCCGGTGGTGAGCGCCGCCTCAACGTGGCCGTTACTCGTGCCCGTTGCGCGTTGCATGTCTTTACTTCTCTCAAACCTGAAAATATTGACCTCAACCGCACCAAAGCTCGTGGCGCGGCAGATTTCCGTGCCTTCTTGGATTATGCTCGCCGCGGTGCTGCCTCTTACCTGGGCTTGCGACAGGGTAGTGCAGGCGCCTCCGCAGATTCTCTGGCCGAGTCCATTGCCGCCGAGCTGGAGAAGCTTGAGTGGAAGTGCACACGCAGCGTTGGCGTGTCTGACTACAAGGTAGACCTCGCTGTGTTGCACCCCGAGCGCGAGGGCGAATTGCTGGCCGGTATTTCGATAGACGGTGAATCGTATGCCGCTGCTAATACGGCAAGAGATCGCGACGTATTGCGTCATTCCGTGCTCACTTCCTTGGGGTGGCGTATGCTGCGTGTGTGGGCGCTGGATTGGTGGCAGGACCGTGAGCGCGCTTTGCGCAACCTGCACGCCGCTCTCAAACATTGCGTGGAGCAAGGCCCCTTGCAGGTGCCCGAGCTGCCGGAGCTCAGTGCGTCTGGCGCCCAAGGTGGCATTGCTGCCCCCATCCCGGAGCCGGAACCCAAGCCGGAGCCACCTCAAGCTCCCCTGATCGGAGAGCCCGGTAAAGAGTACACCCCCTCGTCTACATTACCCCCTCTGTTCGAGATGACCGATGCCGGCTTGAGTGCGGCCATTTATTCCGTGGTAGAGGCAGAGGGCCCCATGAAATTGAGCTTCCTTTGCAAACGCTTGAGAGATATTTCTTTCTCCCCTGCTGTTACGGCCACTATTCGCAGCCGTATCCTCAGCAGGGTGGAAGCCCTTGCTGCCGGGCGTAAACTGATTTCTGCGCCGGAGGCTGATGATGCCGTATTGCGTTTACCCACGCAGCCCGAATCGTTGCCGCGTGCATGCGGTAATCGTAGTTGGAGCGATGTGCCGGTCTCTGAATTGCTGGTCATTGCAGACCGCGTGCAGGCTCACCTCAAATGTATACCCTGCACGGATGACCATCTGCGTGGTATTGCCTCCTATCTGGGTATTTCTCGTCTCACCCGCAACATCAAAGATTACCTAGTCAATCTCTTGCAAGAACGCAATGCCTGATATTCAGCCGTTCTCCGCTTTTGCTCAGATTGCCTCTTATATTACGCGTGAGAACAATTAGAGAAAGTTGAAATATTCATCCCGATAAATTGTAGTTTATCGTGCAGTTTGATGTGCCTGCAGGGCGAAGACGGGAGCCGTAGGCGAACGGAATTTAAGAGCCTCGCCGTATGGCGAGGCGGCATATGCTAGCCCGGCGGTGCAGCCCGAAGGGCGGAACC
>JBGVMR010000076.1:0-9156 GCA_045124875.1 Akkermansia sp. | reverse complement strand
TGTTACTTGTCCTGTTACTTGTCCTGTTACTTGTCCTGTTACTTGTCCTGTTACTTGTCCTGTTACTTGTCCTGTTACTTGTCCTGTTACTTGTCCTGTTACTTGTCCTGACGCTTACAGATTACACTTATTTAACATTTGACAAGATAACAGGTCATAGGTATACTCCACTTAGTAATAACTGCAACATTATCCCCAACTTCAAACGTATACATTCATATGAAAAGACAACTTGTATGCTTCTTAACAATGATAATCACACTGATTTTCTCTTCTTGCGTCCGCATCAGCAATTTGAGCATGCAAGTATGGGAACAGGGGCAGCAAGGTAAAGGCGTGTATCTGTTACCACAAGAAAATTGTGATATGACGCATGCATACAGAGTGCCTCAAGTATTTAAGGCAAATGACAAGCTGTATGTTAAGGGCATCAGAACAGAGATGACACGACACACCCCATACAGCAATTCGTGTTTCAACTGCAAGCAACAGTATACCCTCTGCCCCAACAGTACCGAAGAAACGGTTTATATCAGAGTCAAAATCGTTACACCCGGTAATGACATACCCCCTTTTATAGCAGAAATCGGTAACGAGCGCAGGCTAAACGAACTGCCCAAGGGAGCAAAACAAATTCCCCACCGCGCCATTTGGGGCAATCCGAAAGGTATCATCACCATGAAAGACGGCAGGCAAGCAGTGCTGCTCAACACTCCTGAACTTGAAAGCACCCCGCATGCGCTCTACGCAACGCCGCTTGCAGTAGTCACGGGAGCAGCAGTGGATATTCCTGTCTCATTGGCAGCGACAACGGTGACTACAGCATATGTTACGGGATTCTATGCTTTTGCGATTCCTACCGCAGCTGTCTGCAAGCTTTTAGGTATTGCATGCGAAATCAAGTTAACAAGCGCAAGTGAAGAATGAGCTCTTTATCAGCGGAAAAATACCGATTCGCTATTGAACGGTAACTGAGCTCCCCTATTTCATGCTTGTCAATTTATCTTCATTGACAAGCGATGGAGAAAACAGTTTCTCAAATTGCTGAGTCTTTCAGCAATAAACAAATACAAAAACCCCTGCTCCCGCGAACGGGAACAGGGATTTTTTATAATTTGCTGTAAACGTGTAAAACTCAGCGGGGGAGCATTACTTGTTCATAGCTTCCTCGATGGCAACAGCCACGGAAACGGTGGCACCAACCATGGGGTTGTTACCCATGCCGATGAGACCCATCATTTCTACGTGAGCGGGCACGGAGGAGGAACCGGCGAACTGAGCATCGCTGTGCATGCGGCCCAAGGTGTCGGTCATGCCGTAAGAGGCGGGACCGGCAGCCATGTTGTCCGGGTGAAGGGTACGGCCCGTGCCACCACCGGAGGCAACGGAGAAGTACTTCTTACCGGCAAGTACGCATTCCTTCTTGTAGGTACCGGCAACGGGGTGCTGGAAGCGGGTGGGGTTGGTGGAGTTACCGGTGATGGATACGTCCACACCCTCCAACCACATGATGGCTACACCCTCACGCACGTCGTCAGCGCCGTAGCAGTTTACCTTAGCGCGCTCGCCGTCGGAGAAAGCCTTACGGCTTACTACCTCTACCTTACCGGTAGCGTAGTCGAACTTGGTCTGGCAGTAGGTGAAACCGTTGATACGGGAGATGATGTAAGCGGCATCCTTACCAAGGCCGTTGAGGATAACGCGAAGCGGCTTCTGGCGAACCTTGTTTGCGGAGCGAGCAATACCGATAGCACCTTCAGCGGCGGCGAAAGACTCGTGGCCGGCAAGGAAGCAGAAGCACTCTGTCTCCTCGCGAAGAAGCATGGCGGCCAAGTCACCGTGGCCCTTACCTACCTTGCGGTCATCAGCAACGGAGCCGGGAATGCAGAAAGCCTGCAGACCCTCACCGATAGCCTCAGCAGCATCGGCAGCCTTGGTGCAACCCTTCTTGATAGCGATGGCAGCGCCTACAACATAGGCCCAACCGGCGTTCTCGAAAGCGATGTTCTGGATACCGCGTACGATCTCGCGCACATCGATACCTTTTTCAAGGCAAACCTGCTCGGCTTCCTCACAGGAGTTGATACCGTACTGAGCAAGAACCGGAAGGATCTGGTCGATACGACGGGAATAAGATTCAAAAAGAGGCATAATCTTGTTCTATATTTAGGGGTTCTTTACTCGTGGCGGGGGTCAATGTACTTGGCGGCATCTGCAAAGCGGCCATAAGAGCCGGTGTGCTTCTTAACAGCCTCGTTAGCGTCCATACCCTTCTTGATGTCTTCCATCATCGGGCCCATCTTCACGTACTGATAACCGGTGATTTCACCTTCCTCGTCAAGGGCAAGCTTGGTGATGTAACCCTCGGCAAGCTCCAGGTAACGCGGGCCTTTAGCCAGCGTGCCGTAGAGGGTACCTGTCTGAGAGCGAAGACCCTTGCCCAAGTCCTCAAGACCGGCGCCGATGGGCAGACCGCCCTCGGAGTATGCGCTCTGGGTGCGACCGTATACGATCTGCAGGAAGAGCTCGCGCATAGCGGTGTTGATGGCGTCGCATACGAGGTCCGTGTTGAGAGCCTCTTGGATGGTCTTGCCGGGAAGAATCTCACTGGCCATAGCGGCAGAGTGGGTCATGCCGGAGCAACCGATGGTCTCCACCAGAGCCTCCTGAATAACGCCGTTCTTTACGTTGAGCGTCAGTTTGCAGGCACCCTGCTGGGGAGCGCACCAACCCACACCGTGGGTAAGGCCGGAAATTTCCTCGGTCTTCGTGACTGCGGTCCATGCACCCTCCTGAGGGATGGGAGCCGGGCCGTGATTGCAGCCCTTCTTGACGCAACACATCTGTTCTACTTCGTGTGTGTACTGCATAGTTTCGTTATTGTTTTTAGAGAAAAACGAAAGATTGCCACCACGCCTTTTTGCGGCAGCTTCCTTTATCAATGCACATTGTAACCCCTTTTGTTGGAGTTAGGCAAGACTAATCTTTATTTTTTCTGTCTTTTTGTCATTTTGCCGCACCAAGGTCCGATTCTGAAAAATAATGCACAGCCAGCATCCGCACAAAAAAAGAGATTAAAATCAGTGGGTGTACACAATTAGGCAACACAAAGTTCGTATTGGACAAAATCGCAGGTTAGCGAAGAAACAATAACCAGTTTCGCAGCGAGGGGGTGAAATCCCGCGCTGCGAACAATTAAGGCTCAACAATAGCCTGATAAATCGATATAAAAAAATCAATACTCCAATCTTTTCTAATTATGCCCACACATATTGGCATTATAAACAAGGTCCACTTGATTGATATTTATTCCCGCTCGTAAAATTTACTTTGAAGGAGGCCACCCTTTTTTTGCTGAATCAGAGGCCGTGCCCCAAGTGACCGCAGAAGGAGCCTTGGTGATGCCCCAGCGTTGTGCCAGTTTCTTTATTTTTCGCCATGTACGGGCATACATGGGGGCATAAAGCCAACGGTTCAGCCAGGTGCGGAAGTTCCACCCGGGGATGGGTAAAAAGCCGGGCAAACCGGATTCTTTTATAGCATCCTCATAAAGCTTTCTCATAATGCGGTGATTGTATTTCCACGGTTTATGAGGGCCGATAAAGTGAAGAATACCGGGGAAGAGCGAAGCCTCTACCACTTCCTTGGGTTCAAACGCGCGCCACAAACGTGCAGATGGCTTGCACTTGCTGAATCTGCGGGTATTTCCATCATTCCAGTTCCAACGCGGATGCAGGCGGAAACAGCGGTCGTACAGCGCAGCGTTGAGAGCATCTTGGTCTTGGGCTTTCAATTTATCGCTGTATTTGGCGGCAGTCTGCATCACAAGGTCAGATAACCCATCGCGGCGGAATATATCCAAATCCATCAAGAGCACGCCGGAATTAAAATATCCGGGGTATTCCACAGGGATATCGAACGGCTCATTGAAGAAAGAACCTACAGAAGACGGGGCCTCATAGACACAACCCACAGCAGCCCCCTGCATATCCAGCGTAAACAGCTCGCTACAGTCATCGCAGAACAAAATATCGATGTCAACGTACAGCGCACGTTTTACCTCCGGCATCAGCTCAGGCACAAAAATACGAGACCATGCAGAACGAGCCAAATAAAGTGCATATTCATCCTTAACTCTCTCATTTAATATGGGTTCCATATCAATAAAAGAAACCCGATGACGGGAAGAAATATTTTTACCTATCTCAATCAATCTCTCTTGAGATTCGGACTTAACCCCATCACATAAAACACGCACATCGTATACGGTATTATCCGCGGCTTTTTTCAGCAACGACCAAAGAGCCAAAGAGAGAGGCAAAACACCTTTCTCATTGCTGGCGAAAACGATTGTACAGCCAACGGGCTCCTGTACATTCTCCACATCATTTTTAATATCCATGGCAGATCAACTGAATAAGTGTATATTTGAGAGATGAGCAGCAGCTTACGGCACTGCCGCCACTATGGTGATTCTAACGCAAGAGGCTGATGATGTCGAGAAAAAAAGCATGCATTATCATAATCACTCCTCGGAATAATTACAGCTTGACATGCGAGGGGTAGCAGATATAATGGCGGGGTATGCCCCGAATGATTATCATTTTACTTTTTTCGTTACTGCTGCTACCCGCCTGCACCATTGTGGATATGGGCGGGGCCGTAGATGAAATAGGCAAACAAGTTGCAGTGCCACAGGTAAAGAAGCGCAGCGAAAAATGGCGAAAAGGCGCTTACGATTATGCCCCCACCCCGGCTTGGAAGAAGGGAGATACATATTACATACAGTTGCCCATTGCCTACGTACCGGCACAAGATTGGTATGTGCTCCATTATTCGCCCTATCTATTGAATAACGGTTATGAATGGCCGCAACGCTTAACGGATGAGGATATCAGCCAATACCCCACAGAGATATACTACGCCGTACTCAATCAAGAGCAATTTAAGGAAGCTCGCAGACACCCCAAAATTGAATTACGCCCGCGCATGCGCGACATGGAGTACGAGATTGTACCGGCAGCGGCAGTTGATTTGACGGGAGCCGAAAAGCTGACGGACTGCGCAACAGAGATGCCTCAACGCATACTTCTGGACCGCTTACCGGCGCGCCGCACCACGGGGAACCAATGGCGCAAGCCTCTGGTGTTTGTGCTGGATGTGGCAGATATTCCCGTCTCTATTGCCGCAACTCCCATCGGCTGGGTAGCAAACGTAATATTGTGCCCATTTGCAAGAAAATAAAACTATTTTTCGAGGATTCGGGGCTCAAGAGCGTTATCTATTACAGAACGTCATGAAAAAGCTCTTATTATCCACCCTTGCCATTACCGGGCTTTGCCTCTGCGGCAGTGCCCAGGAAGATATCGCCCCCGAAATGCAATATGAAGAAGCCGTAGCAAGCACGGATTTTGCCGTAGATTTGTTCCGTAACTTAGCACAAACGCAGCAAGGCAACATCGTCTTTTCGCCCGCCGGGGTAGAAGCCGTGCTGAGCATATTGCAACAAGGTGCAAGAGGTGAAACGGCAGCTGAGCTCAACAGCCTGCCCATCAGCCAAGTCTCGCTTACAGCCATGAATCCGCAGTTGGCAAGTGCCTTGTTTGTGGCAGATTCATTCAAGCTGAAACCCGATATTACGGCAGACAATGTATACAATATTCCCCTGGTAACAGACCCCACAGCGGCAGCTGCGGCCATCAATAATTGGGCTTACACCTACACCATGGGGTTCATACCGGACATCGTATCTGCGCAAGACTTTTCCCCACTCACGCGGATGGTGGCCGTCAACGCCATTTATCTGAAAGAAAAGTGGATGCACCCGTTTAAAAAAAGCAGCACAGTGCAAAATGTCATCTTCACCAAGGCAGATGGCAGCATCATCACGGTAGCCATGATGTATGAGCACAATGACTTTCTCTACGCCGAGGGCGAGGACTGGCAAGCCGTAGCGCTTTTTTACGACACCATGGGGCGCGTGGGTGAGCCCGGCTGCTTTATCGGCATTTTACCCAAAGGAAACGCCCGTGATTTTGCCTGCACGCTTACCCCCTACAAATACCGTACCATCATCCAAGCTCTGGCAATGAGTTTCGAGCAAGAAACCGTTGTGAGATTGCCCCGTTTTGAATTGACTACCGGCACATTCTCGCTGGCGCCCGCTCTCCAAGCCTGCGGAATCAATGACATCTTTACCCCGGCGGCAAACTTCAGCGGTTTCAGCGATGCACCGCTCTACCTCAACGACATTATACAACGTTGTTACGTCAAAATGGATGAAGATGGCACAGAGGCAGCAGCCGTTACCGCCGGGGTGGTAGGTGTATGGATATGCGCCGAAGAAACCGTACGCTACCGAGAAATCACTTTCGACCGCCCTTTCATTTGGGTCATCGGCAATTTGAACGTTAACTCCACGCCTTACTTTATAGGCATTACAGAAGAACCGTAAATACACACTACTATGAAATCTCTTACAGCAGCCATTCTTACCCTAGGGGCCATTGCCACTGCGGCAGATACCACCCCTGCCCCGGCAGATGCTTTTGCCGTGCAGATGTTCAGCACCTTGGCAAAAACGCAACAAGGCAACCTTGTATTCTCCCCCGCCTCGCTGGAGGCGGTTGTACGCCTTTTGCAACAAGGCGCAAGGGGAGAAACGGCAACCGAACTGGCAGCCCTGCCCATGGGCAAAACGGGTATTCCCACCACCATTACCCCCATAGAAGCCAACGCTCTTTTCATTGCAGATTCTCTGCGGCTCTCGCCCGACATCTCGGCAGATGAGGTATTTCTTGTTCCGTTCGGCAAAAATAATGCCAAGGCGGCAGACTTCATTAACGCTTGGGCTAAAAAGCATACCAACGGGCTTATTGCTCACATACTGAGCGCCCAAGACCTCACCCCGCTCACTCGCTTGGTGGCGGCCAATGCCATTTACCTCAAAGCAAAATGGAGCATCCCTTTTGCCCCTGAAGATACACAAGAAAACGCCGTTTTCACCATGGCAGACGGCACAACCACCACGGTGGATATGATGTTTCAGCAAGAAGAATTGCGCTATGCAGAGGGTGATGACTGGCAGGCCGTGGTGCTGTATTACCGAGCAGATAAGCGTTATACCCCCGATATGCAGTGGGTGGGGTTTATCGGCATTTTGCCCAAGGGCGATGCGCGAGAATTTGCGGCTACGCTCACCCCGCAAAAATACCAAACCATTCGAGCCGCACTGGCGACAGGTTACCCGCAAGACACCATCGTGTATCTGCCCCGTTTTTCTATGGACTCGGGTGTATTCTCCCTTAAACCGGCGCTGGAGGCTTGCGGGGTTACGCTGTCATTCTCGGAGTCGGCAGATTACTCGGGATTTGCAGAGGGGTTGATGCTCAGCAATGTATTACAACGTTGCTATGTTAAGGTAGACGAGGCCGGCACAGAGGCTGCAGCCGTCACCATGGCTATAGCAGTAGAAGGATGTTGTGCCCCCGGCGAGCGCCGAAAACCCAAGTACATCCGCTTTGACCGCCCCTTCATCTGGGTCATCGGCGACCTCAATTCCCCCGCAGCTCCGTACTTTATGGGATTAACTGAAAAACCATGAAAACTCTCTACCTACCCCTGCTCTCTCTGTTGGGTCTGTGCGCCTGCACGACACAAGATGACTTTTCTTCACCGAAATACGACACATCGGACTCCGTATCAGCGAAGCTGAACGTTGCCCCGCAAGCGCAACAGAAAAACTTAGCCGTTGATATTTTCAGGCATTTAGCCGCCGAAACATCGGGCAACATTGTCTTTTCCCCCGCCTCTGTAGAGGGCACACTGCGAACCCTGAAACAGGGTGCACGTGGTAAAACGGCGGCACAGCTCAGTATCATCCCCGATACCAAGGCAGCCACCAAACCCACCATGGCGGTAGAAGAGGCCAACGGCATCTTCCTCCATCAGGGGCTTACGCTCAAGCCCGGCATTTCGGCGGATGATATTCTCTCCGTTGAATTCGGCACCGATGCGGCGAGCAATGCTATATCGGAATGGGTTGATGACAAAACTCACGGTTTCATCTCGGATTTCCAATCCTCCTCAGCACTCAACCCAAACACACAAATGCTCTTGGTCAATGCCGTGTATCTTAAAGAAAAGTGGGAAGACCCGTTTGATAAAGGTGACACCAAAACGGAAACATTTACCGGAGACAACGGCAAAAAGCATGATGTTGACATGATGCACAAAACAGCATCCATGAACTACGCAGAGGGAGAAAACTGGCAAGCTATCGCCCTACCATACAAAAGTGGCGGATACTTTATTGCCATTTTGCCGAAGGGGGATGCACATCAATTCGCCGCCGACCTCACACCGCAGCTGTACCACAGCATCATCAAAGCTGTAGCTAACGGCCATAAAGACATTGAACTCGGGCTGCCGTCTTTTGATATCAGAACCGCCCCCACTTCTCTTAAATCTGCCCTGCAACGCTGCGGCATCTCACACATCTTCTCAACCAAGGCTGATTTAAGCGGATTCTGTGATGCACCGGTGTTCGCCACCGATGTCATGCAACAATGCCGCATCAAACTGGATGAAGAGGGCACTGAAGCGGTTGCCTTATCAGAACTCCCTGCGTGGCTGCTCGAAGATGAACAACCGAAACCGCTCAAACTAACCTTTGATCACCCTTTCATCTGGATTATCACCGAGGCCGACACTAACGCAACCCCGTACTTCATGGGCATTTACGCACACCCCTAAGACCATACGAGAATAGGCAAAAGCAGTTGTTATACGCACCAACGCAATAGAACTCAGCCCGATAAATTGTAATTTATCGGGCAGATGGCGTATGCCTCGGCGAAGCCCGCAGGGCGAAGACGGGAGCGTAGGCGAGCGGAATATTGGAGCCCCGACTAGGGGCGATAAGAAGCTTAGCCGGTGGTACAGGGAGCCCGCGATAGCGGGCGAACGGAACCACCGGTAGTGATACAAGTTGAATGGAACCCCGTTGAAAACGGTGGTGACAGAATAGCCGCCGCAAAATGAAAAAGCGGATGAATTATTCCGTTATTGATTTTATGAAATTATATTGAGGCTCAATATTTTGATGGTCGTAAATCATAAAGCCTCGCTTTTCTGTCGCCGCCGTTTTCAACGGGG
>JBGVMR010000075.1:0-1610 GCA_045124875.1 Akkermansia sp. | reverse complement strand
TGTAATTGTACATACCATGATTACATTTATCATCTCACTCATTGCCCTTGTGGTTGGATTCGTGCTCTATGGCACGTTGGTGGAACGTGTATTTGGTGTTGATGCGAATGCACAGACACCTGCGCTCACTATGACCGATGGCGTGGATTTTGTGCCGATGAAACCGTGGAGAATCTTCCTTGTGCAGTTCCTCAACATCGCGGGACTGGGTCCTATCTTCGGCGCTATCATGGGTATATTCTATGGTCCTGCGGCATTCCTTTGGATTGTGCTGGGAACGATATTCGCGGGCGGTGTGCATGACTACCTCAGCGGTATGCTTTCCATCCGTAAAGGCGGGGCTTCCCTGCCCGAAATCGTGGGAACAGAGTTGGGCAAAGGCGTTCAGATATTTATGCGTCTGCTCTCAATTGTGTTGCTGGTATTGCTGACCACCACCTTCCTTTCGGGTCCTGCAACCTTGCTGCAAGGACTGGCGGGTTTGGGTACGATGACCTTCCAAGGGCATCTTATTCCTATTGTATGGGTATTGATTATCTTTGGCTATTATACCTTGGCAACGGTGTTGCCTGTAGATAAACTGATTGGGCGATTCTACCCTATCTTCGGTGGCGTTTTGCTGTTTATGGGAATCGGCATAATGGTGGTGATGCTTAGTCAGTTTGGCGGAGAAATGCCCGAATTGACCGATGGTTTGCACAACCGTCAGACCAATGGTTTGCCTCTCTTCCCAATGATGTTTGTCAGTATTGCTTGTGGTGCTATTTCGGGATTTCATGGCACACAATCACCGCTGATGGCACGCTGCGTGACCAACGAACGTCAAGGACGTTGGATATTCTACGGCGCCATGGTAGCAGAGGGAATCTTGGCCTTGATTTGGGCAGCCGCAGCAGGGACAATGTTCGCTGATCCAGAGGCAGGTTTGTACGGAATAGACGGGCTGCAGGCCTTCGCCGCAGCGCATCCAGGCGAGAATATCGCCGCATTGGTGGTGGATAAGGTTTCTCGTTCGTGGCTTGGCGCAGTAGGCGGAGTGTTGGCGATTATTGGTGTGATTGCAGCGCCTATTACTTCGGGCGACACGGCGTTGCGTTCTGCACGACTGATTGTGGCGGATTTTATGCACCTCAACCAACGCCCTATTCGCAACCGACTAATGATTGCCGTGCCGCTGTTTTTATGCGTGTTTGGTATGGTTTTTGTCGATTTCAACGTGGTTTGGCGTTATTTCGCATGGACGAATCAGACCTTGGCGGTCTTTACTTTGTGGGCAGGAACTGTGTTCCTCTACAAGAACTCGCGCGCAATCAATAAGTACCCATACGCGTACCTTATCTCGCTGATTCCTGCGCTGTTTATGACTATGGTGAGCGTGAGTTATATCTTCATTGCGCCAGAGGGTTTCCATTTCGCACAGATTGGGCTGAGTTGGGTGGCATACTTGATTGCAGGTGTCACCACAATTACCCTACTAAGTGGCTTTATACTATGGTTGAATAAATCTCATAATTCATAATTCAAAATTCCTAATTATGATTACTTCTGCTTCTTTTGTGATCTCTAGTCCGGATGTGATGCAATGTCCGCAGACGAGTATTCCTGAATAT
>JBGVMR010000074.1:0-9147 GCA_045124875.1 Akkermansia sp. | reverse complement strand
TAATTTGAAGTACGAGTTACGAGATTCAAAATACGAAGTAATAGTTAGGCATACAGCCGTAATGACAGCGGCAACTCATGCGCGGCTTTGCAACACTGCGCCACAGGCGCCTGACTCTGAACTCCGTACCTCGTATATCGTCATTCGTACATTCAAACTCCGTATTTGTCGTCCGAGATAAAACACTGTGATACAAACACGGCCGCCCCAAAAAAAGCAAAACGGCAGCCTCCGCATAAGGGGGGCTGCCGTGTAAAAATTGCGTTACGCGGTGTTACGCCTCAAGCTGCTCTTGTTTCTTTTTGGGCAGGCAGAAGAGGAGCCAGCCGCAGAGGAACATGAGCACACCTGCGGTGCAAAGGATAACCTCCAGCTTGACACCGGAGTCTTTGAGCATGCCGCCCATCCAAGTGATGAGAGCACCTACGCCGGCAGATACGAAGTTGAGCAAGCCGTAACCGGTTGCAGAGAAGCGCTCGTCAATGCTGGAGCGCAGCACCGGCATGAGCGTGGCATCAATGGAGCCCTGGGCTACACCCTGCATGGCAACCAAGGCCAACACAACGGCATAACCGAGGTAGGAGCCGAAAAGCATGGCCAGCAAGACGCAGGGGCCGGCTACGCAGAAGGCGATGCCGGGTACGTAAGCACGGGCGTTACAGTTGCGCAGGTACCAGCGGTCTGCAATAACGGCTGCGGCCAATACGGCGATGTATTTGGCAATGCTGCTCCACAAGGTGGCATCGGGGCCTGCCTGTGCTTCGGTCAGGTTGAACATGTCTTGCAGCAAGCGCGGGTACCAAGAGAGGAGGAACCAGTTGGCAAAGCCGGCAAAGAAGATCATGAGCAACAGGATGCTCATAGCGCGTGTAGCGAAAAGGCCGCGGAAGAGCTCGCCCATGGTGAAGGTGGGTTTCTCCTCTTTCTTTTCCTCAACTGCTGTTTCGGCAGGGGCGGTTTCTGTTTCTTGGGCGCCCTCGGGGTCGCGCAGGAAGAGGATAACGACCAAGGCGTAGGCTACACCGATAAAGCCGAATACCTCAAAGGTAAGGCGCCAGCCGAGCTCGCCGGACATCAGCGCACCGTAACCGGCCAAAGCCTGGCCGGCGTAAATACCGCTCATGTGCAAGCCGGTTGCCAGAGAGCGGGTCTTGCCGCGGTGGTAATCGGTAATAAGAGCAAGGGCTGCGGGGATGTAGAAGGCCTCACTCACACCCATGAGGGCGCGCCAGATGAAGAGCTCTGTGTAAGAACCGGCGGCACCGGTCATGTAGGTAACAATGGACCATACAACCAAGGATACCATGATGAGCAGTTTGCGGCTGAAACGGTCTGCCAGATAACCGCCGATGGGGCTGAGGATGGCATAGATAAGCAAGAATACGGCAGTAATGGCGCCGAATTGCTCTTGGGTCATGGGGATGCAGTCTGCACCCTCGGTGATGGACTTGTTGAGCACGGACATGAGCTGTCTGTCAAAGTAGTTGAGCATAACAACTACCCACAGAATAGCAACGGCAATCCAAGCCCATTTTCCGGGGTTATCCTTGGCGTCTTTGGGTACCGGGATGAGCTTGACGCCCTTTTTAAGGGCAATCATGATGGCGATGACTACAATGGCCAGCCCACCCCAAGGGGTAAGGTCTGCCAAGTAGGAGAGCATGGTGTGTTCTTGTGGCATGTGTTTTAATTATTGATTTGGATGTTTGAGATAATCGGTGTGCGGACACCGGGGTGGGTTTCGCCGGAGATGATGTAGATACTGTCATCCCATTGAACGGCAGGGCAGGTGGCAACGCCTGTAGCATTGTCGCCTTCCTTTACCCACTGCCCGGTGGCGGGGGTGAAGGAGTAAATGGCCTTGTTTTGGCCGGGGTGAACCTCCGGGGCTTTGCCGGTGAGGGAGGCTCTATAGAAGTTGCCGGGGTCGCCGGCAACAACGTAAAGCTTACCGTTGTAAGACGGCAGGGGATTGGCTGCACCCACCAGCGGCTCGGGCATGGGGGTAGTGCTGCACCAAGAGTCGGTGGCGGGGTCGTAGCAGAGGGTGCTGTGCAGGTAGGTGCGCTCGGCTGCGCCGTTGGCATCGGGGTGAAGAGAGCAACCGCCTGTTACGTAAATTTTACCGTCTACCACACCGGCAGCGGCCAGCATGCGGGCCTCGGGCATGCGCGAGACCTCTTTCCACCCCGGGTTGGGGTTTGCCATATCCAGCACAAAACAGCGGGAAAGGCAGGTGACGGAATCTGCTTTTTCTTGGCCACCCATCACATATAATTTGGTGCCCACCACGGCAAAGGCGGGGTAGGCAACGGTTGTGGGCAGCTCCGGCAGCATGGAGGTGGAGGCTTCTTCCCCCTTCAGCTCGGTATAGGTTACAGCGGCGGTGTGGCCATCTGCATTGCAGCCACCGGCAATAATCATGCTCTTGCCGTATGCGGCGTAAGCGGCGTAGCCGATGGGGGCAGGCAGGGTACCTACAACGGTGGCTTGCGGCGTGGTGCAACCTTGGCTTAAATCCATAAAGCAAACATCACCGTAAAATGCTTTGGCACCGCGCTCTGCCGGTGTTTTGGCGCCCGGTTTGGCATTGGGAAAGTTTGCGCCACCGGTCATGAGTATGCCGTTGCTTTCCGGGATGAGTACGGCAGCCATGCCGGCGCGCCCTACTTTGTCCGAGATTTGCAAACCGGTGTCAGATGCAACGGAGCTTACCTCTGCCGTAGCGGTGCTGATGCAGAGGGCAGCCAGTGCTGATGTAAAAAAACTGCGTTTCATGGCCGTGCGCATCAGTTCATTTTGGCGCCCCACACTTGGTTGGAGCGTTTGCCGGGGCGCTGCTCGCCGTTGATGATAACGGCCATGCCCTGCCACTCTGCGCAGGGCAGCACGGCGCGGGCCACGGCGATTTCGCCGGCGTCTTTCCACTCCCCGCACTTAATGCAGTAGCAGAGGGAGAAGTTGTGGAAGCCGGGGTGATTTTGCGGGGTGAAGCCTTTGACGGTGGCATCATCACCACCCAGCAGGTAGATATGCCCGTTGATCACGGGGGCGGGGGTGGGGCCGGCTGCGCAGAAGTGCGGCAGCTTGGGCAGCGGTACCCAACCGCCGTCTACGCTGTAGCTCCAAGCCTCGGTGAGCATGTCGCGCACCTTGCGGCCGTCTTCGCCATCTTTCAGGCCGATGCCGCCCAGCACATAGATGCTGTCGCCCTCGGTAGCCATTTGCTGCAAGAAACGCCCGCGGGCCGGCAGGGCGGGGGCCTCTGCCCAAGTAGCGGTGGCGGGGTCATACACCCACATGCGGCTTTCGGCATCTTGCTCGCCCGGGGCAATGCTGCCGCCTTGTACATATACCTTGCCATGCAGCACGGCAGCGGCGTGGCCGGTAAGCGTGGTGGGCAGCGGGGGCAGGGGCTTGCATTGCACGCTGCTACCATCCCAAGTGAGCAGGTAGCAGTCTGCCACGGCTCCCTCGGCATTGCTGCCACCAATCAGCATCACGCCCTCGGGCAGGGTGGCGGTGGCACCATAGCCCAGCGGTTTGGGCAGCGGTGTGCTCTCCACCCATGTTTCACTGCCTGCGGGCAATACGAATACGCGGTCTGTCCAGCGCTTGGGGCCGCCCTCCCACAGCGGTTTTTCAGGGAAATTTGCACCGCCGGTCACAATAAGCGCACCGTTGTGTACACCGGCGTATGAGCCGGCATAGCCCTCTGCATCGGGCAGGTCTGCCAGCTTTTGCCATGTCAAAGAGAGATTATTGCATGTCATAACATACTGACTCTACCAAAAACAGGGAGGCTCTGCAAGCAAATTTGCCATTCTTTACAGCAAAAAAACGTTGCCCCGTATCTGGGTAACGGCTTTTTGATAAATGTAAGTTTATAAAGCTTATCAGCAGCAGCGATGGCGTGCTGCCATTGCGGCTACGCATGCCGAGGTGTACAGTGTTTTTTCATGTTATTGAAATGAGTGTGTGGTGCGTGTTGCGTGTTCGGTATACATTGTTATTCTGCGGATGTAATCCTAATCAGATGAAAGAAAGCTCCTGCGGAACGCAAAAGATTTGACAGGCATGATATAATCGTGGCATGGCAATATCCCAAGAACTTTTTGAAAGAGCGTGTCAGGTAATACCCGGCGGAGTCAATTCACCCGTGCGAGCATTTCGCCGTTTGGAGCGTGCGCCGTTTTTTGTAAAACGGGCACAAGGGGCACACCTTTGGGATGAAGATGACAAGCAGTACATAGACTACGTATGCACATGGGGGCCTGCCATTTTGGGGCACGCGCCGCAAAGCGTCATCAGCGCCGTGCAGCAAGCTATCCCCCAAGGCTTGGGCTATGGCATACCCACCCGCATTGAGGTAGACATGGCTGAAACCATCTGCCGTTGGTTGCCCTCCATTGAAAAAGTGCGCATGACCAACAGCGGCACAGAGGCCACCATGAGCGCCATCCGCTTGGCCCGCGGCTACACGGGGCGCAAATACATCATCAAGTTTGAGGGCTGTTACCATGGCCATGTGGACAGCTTGCTGGTGGCCGCCGGCAGCGGCGCCCTCACCCATGGCGAACCCGACAGCGCCGGTGTGCCGCGCGAGTTCGCAGAGCTTACCATAGCCCTGCCATATAATGACCCCGATGCCGTGCGTCGCGCCTTTGCACAGCACCCGCAGCAGATAGCCGCCATTATTGTGGAGCCCTACCCCGGCAACGCTGGCTTCTACCTGCCCAAGCCCGGCTACCTCGAGTTCTTGCGCGAGATTACGGCCCGCGAGGGCGCACTGCTTATTTTTGACGAGGTGATGACGGGGTTCCGCATCTCTGCCGCCGGTGTGCAGGGCAAGCACAACATCATCCCCGACCTCACCACCCTGGGCAAGGTAATAGGCGGTGGCCTGCCCGTGGGCGCATTTGGCGGGCGAGCAGACATCATGAACTGCGTTTCCCCGCTGGGCCCCGTGTACCAAGCAGGCACCCTCAGCGGCAACCCCGTGGCTATGGCTGCCGGCCTGGCCCAGTTGCATGAGCTGGAGACCACCGATGCCTATACCCGCTTAGAGAGCCTCGGCGCCCGTTTGGAAGCCGGCGTGCGTGCTGCCTTGGCAGACCTGCACCTGCCGCTCACCTTCAAGCGCAGTGGCTCCATGTTCTGCCTCTTCTTCACCACGCAAGAGGTATACGACCTCGCCACGGCCTCCACGGCAGATTTCGACATGTTCCGCCGCTACTTCCTCTCCATGCTCGAGCAAGGGGTGTATGTGGCACCCTCGCCGTACGAAACCGGCTTTATCTCCACCGCCCATACAGAGGCCGACATAGATGCCACCGTGGCGGCCATGCGTCGCGCCCTGCAAGTGGCAAAAGGATAACCCGCAACCGAATCAACACCACCGCTATGAAATGGATAAGCACATTGCTCTGTCTTCTTGCCCTCAGCTCTTGCGGCATGATAGATAGCCATGATACCCCGGCTATTGAGATACCCACACAAGAGCAACAGGTGGTGCAGCAGCACGTGCAACAGCTTTGCGCACACCCCCGCCATGGCAATACCATTGAGCATGCACGCAACTATATAGAAGCGCGGTTTAAGGCTGCCGGTTGGCAGGTCAGCCGCCAATACTTCACCACCTCCGGCGGCGAAACACGCTGCAATATATGCGCGGTGCGCCCCGGTAAAAAAGATACGCGCTACATCATCGGAGCGCATTACGATGCCTGCGATATCGGGGCAGATGCCGACGGCTACAACCAAGGGGCAGACGACAATGCCAGCGCCGTGGCCGTGCTGCTGGAGCTTGCCGCCCGACTGCCCCAAACGCAACCCGAGCACACTATTGAGCTGGTGGCTTGGGATTGCGAAGAGCCACCCTATTTCAACACGCCCGATATGGGCTCTGCCCACCACGCCGCCGCCTGCAACAGTGACAAGGTGCTGGGCCTCATCTGCCTGGAAATGCTGGGGTATTACACCGATGAGCCGGACAGCCAGCCCTCCATCTTCCCGGGCTACTCGCTCATGCTGCCTACGGTGGGCAACTTTGTCGCCGTGGTGGGCGATACAGACTCGCGAGACTTGGCAAAATGCCTGTTCGACGCCCTCAAACAAGACATGCCCGCCGCGCGTATCAATATTCCCTTTGCGCATGATACGGAGCTGTACTTCTCTGACCACCGCAACTACTACCCGTACGGCATACCCTCTATCATGGTGACGGATACCGCCATGCTGCGCAACGGCAATTACCACGAGCTTACCGATACCCCCGATACCTTGGATTACCACCGCATGGCCATTGTTGTTCGCGGCATCACCCGCGCCGTCATCGCCTTGGCATACCCCGCAGAAGAAAAACGTTGAGTCCGGGTTCAGTATTTCGATTCAAACTACCCTTTATTTTGGGTGCATGAAAACGTGAGAAAATTTGTTACTCTACCATGTTATATGGGGGTGCGTCAATCACAAACCATGCTCAAAACGTGAAATTTATACAAATTTAAGAAATTCGGGGTTGCCAAAACAGGTTTTTGGGTGTAGAATACCGCGCTTTTTTCTCAAAAAAGCATTTAACCCATTAACAAATCAACAGACAAATGAATTCAGCTGAGATATTATTCTGGATTGTTCCTGTTGCCTCCGTGCTTGTGCTGGCATTCGCCGCCAAGTTCTTCTTCGACATGAAGAAGGCAGACGAAGGTAACGACCGCATGAAGGAGATTGCAGGCTACGTGCGTGAAGGCGCCATGGCCTACCTCAAGCAGCAGTACAAAGTTGTTGCTATCTTCTTCGTAATCATTGCAATTGCGTTTGCCGTGATGGCATGCTTCAAACTGCAGAACCCCGTAGTGCCCGTTGCTTTCCTTACCGGCGGTATCTTCTCCGGTCTTGCCGGTTTCATCGGCATGAAGACGGCTACCTACGCCTCCGGCCGTGTTGCCCAGGCTTGCCGCGATAAAGAGGACGGCCTCAACAAGGGTCTTCAGCTGGCTTTCCGCTCCGGCGCCGTGCTCGGCCTGACAGTGGTTGGCTTCGGTCTGCTTGATATTTCTGCTTGGTACCTTATTTTGAACACATTCCCCGGCTTGATGGGTGAGTCTTACACCGGTATCGACAAGCTCGTACACATCACCACGGTCATGCTTACCTTCGGTATGGGTGCTTCCTTGCAGGCTCTGTTTGCCCGTGTGGGTGGTGGTATTTACACCAAGGCAGCAGACGTAGGCGCTGACCTTGTAGGTAAGACCGAGTACCACTTCAACGAGGACGATCCCCGTAACCCCGCCACCATCGCCGACAACGTGGGTGACAACGTAGGTGACGTAGCCGGCATGGGCGCTGACTTGTATGAGTCTTACGCCGGTTCCATTCTTGCCACAGCTGCCTTGGGCGCAGCTGCTGCTGCCGGCATTCACACCGCTGCAACCAAACTCGGTGTTGTACCCGCTGAGCTGACCCAGATGATTGAGAACTTCGGTCTTCAGCTCGTGATGGCTCCCATGATCATCGGTGCTATCGGTGCTATCCTTTCCATCCTCGGCGTATACATGGTGCGCACACAACCCGGTGCAAACCAAGGTCAGCTCATGGCTGCTCTGAACAAGGGCATCAACTTCTCCGGCGTGCTTATCGCCATTGCTTCTGCTGCTATCCTTTACGTTCTTTTCGACGGCTCCCAATTCACAAACTGGTTGGGCCTTTGGGGCTCCATCATGATTGGTCTTGTTGTTGGTATCGCCATCGGCAAGGTGACGGAGTACTACACCTCCTTCGAGTTCAAGCCGGTTAAGTTCATTGCTGAGAACGCCACCACCGGCCCGGCTACCGTTATTATCTCCGGTATCGGCGTGGGTATGATTTCTACCTGCTGGCCCGTAATCTTCATCGTGCTCGGCACCATCGGCGCTTACCTCTGCGCCGCCGGTAGCTTCGAGTTCACTGCTGCCAACATGACCATGGGTCTCTACGGTATCGGTATTGCTGCCGTGGGTATGCTTTCCACCCTCGGTCTCACTCTGGCTACGGACGCATACGGCCCCATCTCTGACAACGCCGGCGGTAACGCCGAGATGAGCGCTTTGGGTGACGACGTGCGCAGCCGCACGGACGCTTTGGACGCTCTGGGTAACACCACAGCTGCTACCGGTAAAGGCTTCGCCATCGGTTCTGCCGCTCTTACGGCTCTTGCCCTTCTTGCCTCTTACATTGAAGAGCTCAAGCTCGCTGCCAAGAACCTTGTAGGTGACGGCATGGTAACTCTGAGCCAGTGGGGTAAAGAAATCGGCACCGGTAAAGAGATTGCTACCTGGGACATCGCAACCTTCATGTCCAAGTTCGAGGTAACCCTCATGAACCCCAAGGTTCTGCTCGGTATCTTCATCGGCGCTATGCTTTCCTTCCTCTTCTGCGGTCTTACCATGAACGCCGTAGGCCGTGCTGCCAAGAGCATGGTAGAAGAAGTACGCCGCCAGCTGAGCGACAAGGACGTATTCGAGGGCCGCAAGAAGGCTGACTACGCTCGCTGCGTGGGCATCTCCACTCAGGGTGCTCAGCGTGAGATGATCATCCCCTCTCTTATCGCCGTTGTTGTACCTGTTGCCACGGGCCTTGTAATGGGTGTGGCCGGTGTGTTCGGTCTGCTTGCCGGTGGTCTTGCCGGTGGCTTCGTACTCGCCGTATTCATGGCCAACTCCGGTGGTGCATGGGACAACGCTAAGAAGTACATTGAGACGGGTGACGCCGAGTTCTGCGGCAAGCACACCGCCACGCACGACGCCTCCGTTGTGGGTGACACCGTGGGCGACCCCTTCAAGGATACTTCCGGCCCCTCCCTCAACATTCTTATTAAGCTGATGAGCATGGTGTCCATCGTGACCGCCGGTCTCAACATCGCTTTCTCTCTGCTGTAATTAACCCTTACAACAGTAAAAAAACGCCCCCTTCCGCCCTGCGGTCGGGGGTGTTTTTCTGAATGGCGAGTTGCGATTTCCGGAATTCTGCTTACTTCGCTCGCCAGCAGCCCGATAAATCGGAGTTTAGCGGGGTGTTGCATGCGAACGCAGTGAGCCGAATTCCTAAGCCCCGTGATAGCGGGGCGATAGATTATTAGACCCGGGTGCAGCCGCGTCAGCGGCGGAACCC
>JBGVMR010000073.1:0-8479 GCA_045124875.1 Akkermansia sp. | reverse complement strand
ATGGTGCGCTTTTTTGTGCTAGCCCCGGCGGGGCTCGAACCCGCGACCAAGCGATTATGAGTCGCCTGCTCTAACCACTGAGCTACAGGGCCGAGGTCATGGTAACAAAGAGAGAGGGAGAGGTCAAGCAAAAAGTGAGAGAGGAAGGCAAAGATTGGTGTCATACAGCTAAAAAACGTATTTTTGATGTCAGCAGCAAAAAGATGATTCGACAAAGGGTAATCATTGTGGTATGGTAGGGAAAATCAATTTTTGATTATGAACAGAACCATAACGACAACGCTGATGGTGATGGCCGGGGCGGCAACATATGCCTACGCCCAGGCTACCGCGCCCGCGGAGGAGGTACAGGCAACGGCCCAAACGGCACAAGCCGCAGCCCCGGAGCAGGCATTGCAGCTGCAACAAGACCCGCAATTGGTGGTGGGCAAGCTGCACAATGGATTAACCTACATGATCCGCCCGACCAAGGAGCCCGCAGGGCGCGCCAGCATACGCTTGCATGTGCAGACGGGGTCTTTGGACGAGAATGACGAGACGAGCGGTATATCTCACTTCTTGGAGCACATGGTGTTTAACGGCAGCCGCAGTTTCAAGCGTGGCGAGCTGATACCCGCCATGCAGCGTTTGGGCTTAGGGTTCGGCGGTGATGCAAACGCCTACACCTCATTGCAAGAGACGGTGTACATGCTTGATTTGCCGAATCTTAACCCTGAGACGGTAAGCTTTGCTTTCACCATTATGCGCGACTTTGCGGATGGTGCAACACTTGAAGACGAAGCCATTGACCACGAGCGTGGTATTATTGTGAGCGAGCTCAAGAGCCGTGACTCTGAGGGGTACCGCGCCATGATTGCCACGATTGACCAGCTGGCAGAGGGCACCCGCATTGCTAAGTATATGCCCATAGGCTCGGAGGAGGTGATTAAGCATGCCCCGTACCAATTGTTCCGCGATTACTACAAGAAGCACTATGTACCGGAACGCATGACCCTGATTGTGACGGGTGATGTAGATGTAGCCACCGCAGAGAAATGGATTCGCAATCACTTTGTGAGCATGCCCAAGGCAGAGAACCCGGAGCACCCTGCCCTGGGTACCATTACCAACACCGGCCGCAGTGTACGTGTGCTGCCTGTTAAGGAGCAAGCCAATGTGAACATTGCTGTTACAACGGTAAAACAATACGAGGAGCGCCCCGATTCTCTGGAGAAGCGCATTGAGGATATGCCCCTGCAAATTGCTTGCGCCATGGTGAACCAGCGTCTGAGCCGTATTGCTCAGCAGGCGGATTCCCCCTTCAACAGCGCCGGCGTTGGCTGCGAAATCATTTTCAACACGGCTGATACCTTCAGCATCAGCGTATCTGCCGCTCCCGACAAATGGCAAGCCGCCCTCAGCCTTGCAGAACAAGAGTTGCGCAAAGCCATTCAATACGGGTTTGAGCCGCACGAGTATACGGAGGTGCTTTCTGCCATTGCAGCATCTCTCACCCATGGTGTAGAAACCTGGGAGAGCGTGCCGGCAGATAAAATGGCCTCTTACCTTGTCTCTGCCGTAGGCAACAAAGAGGTGCACACCTCTCCGCTGGAAGATTTGCGTATCTTCCAAATGGCTGTAATGCTCATCCAACAAAACCCGGACTGCTGCCGCGCCGCGTTGGAGAAAGCCTACGACCCCACCAACAGCAAGCTTACCGCCACCGGCACCATACCGGCAGACCTTACCGAGGAATCCCTTGAGGCCACCTTCGATGAGTCTAACAAAGTAGCCGTAGAAAAACCCGAGCTGCGCGCAACCAAGCCTTTTGCCTACGACAACATTGGCGAGCCGGGCAAGATTGTGAAGATGGAGCACATTGAGGATATCGATGTTACCACCATCACCCTTTCTAACGGCGTACGCGTAAATCTTAAGCGCACGGACTACCGCAAAGGTGCCATTACCGTAAGCGCAGCCGTAGACGGCGGCAGCCTCAAACTGCCCTTAATCCCCGGTTTGAACATGGTTGCCGGCTCTGTCGTCAGCCTCAGTGGGTTGGAGGCACACGACCTCGATGAACTCAAGCGCATTATGATGGGGCACAATGTGGACCTCAACTTCGGCATGAGCGACACCCGCATGAGCTACTCCGGCGGTACAACAGAGGAGGACTTGGAGCTGCAATGCAAGCTGATTATTGCCGGCATTATGCACCCCGCCTACCGCCAAGAGGCCATTGCCATGATTCACCGCCGCCTGCCGGCCACATACCAGCAGCTGGAGACCACGCCCTCCGGCGCATACTCCAAACAGAGCGCCAAGGCTTTGTACGGCGACGACATCCGCTTCACCGTGCCCACTCAAGAACAGGTGGAGGCCATCACAGCAGAGCAAGTAAGAGCCGCCATGGAGCCCTTCATGCAAAACGGTGCTATCGAGGTAACCATCGTAGGTGATTTCGATGTTGAAAAAGTGCTGCCCGTTCTTGAGCGCACCTTCGGCGCCATGCCTGCCCGTAACCCCGAGTTCACAGAGCTTACGCCCGAGCAAAGCACCGTCAACTTCCGCCCCTGGGGGCAAGAGGAGTACTTCCGCTATCCGACCAACTTGGACAAGACCATCGTAGCCCAAGTGCGCCCGGCCGGCAACGGTAAAGACGCCAAGCATGTTCGCCGCTTGAGAGTACTGGCCTCCATCGCCCGCGCCAAGCTGTTTGACGGCATCCGCGCTAAGATGGGTGAGACCTACTCCCCCTCCGTATCTATCAGTGCTGCCCCCGATTTGGACAACGCAGCAACCATCGTTACCGCCAGCGCCGGTGTAAAACGCAACCGCAAGCTGGTACAAGATGCCATGACGGAGATTCTTGCAGCCGTTGGCCGTGGTGAGTTTACGGAAGACGACTTCGACTGCGCCATCCGTCCCATTATTGCCTCTGCAGAAAAGGCCATGCGCCAAAACGCTTTCTGGTGCAGCGCCTTGGCAGACCTTCAGAGCAACCCCGAAAAGCTCGGTGAAATTCGCACCGTACTTGAGGACGTCAAGTCCATTACCTACGAAGAAATCGTACAGTTGGCTAAGGATGTATTCGGCAACGATAACGTAAACTGCTACTACACCGTGCCCGAGGACTACACCCCGGCAGATGAGGAGCAACCTGCTGCAGAAGAAGCCACACCGGCCACCGCCGCAGAGCAAGCCCCCATTGCCAAAGTGGCCCCCACGGTAGAAAACTACACCGTAGTCATTACCGAAACCACCGCAGCAGACCCCGCCTGGGTAGCCGTGGCAGATGCCCTCGTGGCTAAATACCCGGGTGCTCAAAAGGTTGTCATCCCCGCCCTCACGGAAGAGGCCCTCACCGAAGCCCTGCGCAGCACAGATGCCCGCTACGCCGGCATTGTGGTGAAACCCGAAGAGGTTGGCCGCGACACCATCAACCACATGCACCGCGCCGCCCGCAAGGTAGACGATGACGTGTGGGGTGACTGCATGTGGGGTATTGTAACCGGCTACAGCGCAGACGATGCCATGCGCATTGCCAAAGATGACCAACCCTTGGTTATCAAGCGCCTGCTGGGCACCACCAATGTAGGCTGGCACCACTTTGAATACAGCTACTGCATTACAGACTGGACCAACTCCCCCATTTTGGAGCAAACCGGCGGTGTAGAACCCACCACCACCACATACGATGCCACCACCAAAGAAGGCGCAGCCCTGCTCGAGCACGGTTTCCAAAGCCTCTTTGCCAATTGCCTGGCCAACAAAAAGCCCCAAATGGTAGTTACCTCCAGCCATGCCACCCAGTTCAACCTCGAGATGCCCTTCTCTCGCGGCCTTATCTTCCCGCATGGTAACCGTTTCTACCAACTCGGCAAACGCCAAATGGGCTACTTCTTCCGCCCGCTCACCAAGGCACGCCAAGGTAATACGGACCTCATGGGCAAGCTGGCCACACAGGTGAAGGCCCCCGTCATTGAACCCGATGGCACCACCCGCATTTGGTTGGCCTCCGGCAACTGCCTTTTCGGCGATGCCTGCCACACCAAACACAGCATGGCTGTCACTGCGCTGTCTGCCTACACCTGCAACCAAGTAGTGGGCTACACAGTACCCTCTTGGTACGGCGCCGGTGGTTGGGGCACCCTCAGCTGCTTCTTCGATGCCGCCAACGGCACCTCCCTTGCAGAGGCTTGGTTCATGAACAACCAGTTCATCTTGCACAACACGCAAGAGATTGACCCCGTACTGCTCAATGTTCAGTTCAACGGCGAACAAATCGACCAAAAACTGCAAAGCGACGTGTTCAGCTCCGGCGCAGCGCTCACACAAAAGAACGCTAAAGACGCCCTCGGCTATGTGCATGACCGCGACGTTGTAGCCTTCTACGGCGACCCCGCATGGTCCGCATCGCTGGACTGCTCTCAGGCTCCCTGCCCCTTCACTATCGAATGGCAGAACGCCAAGCAATTCACCATCACTGCCAATATGGACCACAAAGGCCGCCTTGGCGTATGGTTCCCCACCGCAGCCACCGGCCAAGATGCCAAGGGCTGCAATGTGGAAGGCGCCGTGCTGACGGACGATTTCATCCTCATCCCCGAGATTCAGCTCAAGAAGGGTGAAACCAAGACCGTTCAAATCAACTGACGCGGCACAAATAATCAACATTATCCATCGGCTCGCGGCTTCGGCCCCGAGCCGATGTTATTTTTTACCTACAGGCCTCAATCTTAAGTTTTCTTCTTGCAATTGGATAATAACATCATAAAATATAGTGTAGAGCATTTAACCATGTTTAAAAAGAGATTAGATTTCAGCATTCAGACATCCACCCTGTTAACATTCTTGGTGGCCATAGTGTGTGTTTTCCTCTACCTCTATGCCCCCGATACTTGGGCATACGAAAACGGCATGTTAGAAAACCTCCAAATGATACTCCTGATGCTCAGCCTGCTCTTTTGCATCACCTCGCGGACAGACAAATCGCTCTACCTGTTTTTTACCTCTGTTATCTTTTTCATGATGCTCAGAGAAGTCAACTGCGGCCGCATGCTCTTTTGGAGCCGGAATGGAGAGTTCTTCTACTCCGGCCTGCCCGCAGACTATTTAAAATGGAAAGAAATCCCCCATGGCACCACCATACGCAGCAGCATATATGCAGCCATCTCCTTACTCTGCGTAGCCGCCCTGTGCCGCAGGGGCAACTTTGCCGCACTTAAAAAGACACTCCTCCACACACAAGCCCCCTTCTGGGAGCTCATCCTCATGCTCATCGCCGTACTCAGTAGCATCACAGCAGAGAGGCTTCACATCTGTTTCGTCACAGAAGAAGTAAGCGAACTCCTCCTCTACACCGCTCTCGCCTCCGCCATTTTCCGCTACTCCCGCGTCCGCCAACCCCAAATTCTCCCCTAATCCACCTACTTTTTACACTTTTTTCTGCTTTTTTTCATCTTTTTGTCACTTTTTACTTGCCAAACGCATCAAATACGTGTAAACTTCGTTCGTCCACTACGGACACCTCATCCAAAAGCGGGGTATTAGCTCAGCTGGTAGAGCACTTCAATGGCATTGAAGGGGTCAGCGGTTCGAGTCCGCTATGCTCCACTTCTACAGACGGGCGGCAGATTTTTCGTGAATCTGCCGCCTGTTTCATTTTAACCTATGGCTTAGCGGGTTACGCGCTGTCCTGTTGCTCTCCCGTTGGGGCTAAAACAGGCCGTTAAATGCAATCCCGGAGGCTTAAACACCCCAAACGCCTCTGCACGCCTCCGCTAAACGCGGTAGTATACATCTACCTTGCTTTGTTTAAACGAACCTCAAAAAGCTTATTCTTAGAGTGTTGTAAATGTGATAGGTTTAGCGTACGCTTCACCCCGGGGTGCGGTAGACGTGGCGGGGGGTCGCAGTAGCTTGTTTTTAGCATAACTCGTTAATAGCAAGTACTTCTTCCGTTCGTCCAACGTAAGACAAGGCTTTCCGGTTGGGTGTTTGGAACCGGCTCCGGCAAGGCACAAAAACACCTTGCCAAGAGTAGGATGCATCCTTTGGGGAGCCGTTGCTCCCGGGAATCCCCTTCCTACCCGGCAAGGTGTCGTTTTGGTGTCCGCTTGCGTGAGCTTACTGGGGCGGAGCCGGAGGCGGCTGCTTGTGGTAAACCTCCATGCGGTGCTCAATCGTCTGCAAGCGTACGGACATCTCGGAGAGCACGCGGATGGTCTTCTCCTGAGCCCGGGCTTGTTCGGCAATGAAGTAGCGGAGGTCGCAATACAGCACGATGGCGGCGGCTAAGCCAATGACTGCCAATACAGCGCGGGGTTGCTCCACGATATAGCGGCAGAAGAAAGCCAGCCACGGTTCGTTTGGTTTCTTTTCGCACATAGTCATTCCGGGGGTTAGTGGTTGATAAGAGCCAGCAAGGCATCCTTGTTGGCGAGAAGCTGAAGGAGTCCGGTTCGCTCAGACTCCGAAAGATGGGCTGCATCGTCTGTAACGTGAGATGCCGGGGCAAAGCGAGACAACGGAGACTCGTATGTAAACTCAATTTGAGGAATGAAAGGCATAGAGGTTGTCATCACCATGCAGCAGCTATCCGAGCAAGGAGAGACGCGGGAGCCGAAGCACAGATTGCCAGAGAGCCATTCCGCATCCCGAGACGGCAGCAGACAGAGGCGAATCGTACGACCGGAAAGCGGTACAGAATCAAACGCCCAATGGATATTCTGCCCGACCGCTTGTTCGGCTGTACTTGTGGAAACTCCGAGAAGAATTGGTTCGCCCGCATCATTCAATTCCCAGATACCGAGGTAACATGCTGTGGTGCTCATCTTGCTGGGATTTCCGCCACGGCATTGGAGCGAGAGCGAAGTCAGCTTCCCCGTTGGGATGTGACCGGCATAAATCTCGCACCAATAGAACTCAGCATTGTCGTTACCTGTAGCGGTTAGAGCATGCTTAGTTTCGTAGGCTTGCGTCGTGACTTTTTCTACTGCCTGATGCACAATGGTCTCCATATCGGCATCCTTTCCCGGCTCGCCCTGTTCGCCCTTTGAACCGCGCTCTCCTTTCAGGGAAGCCAGCCAAGCGGCCTCTGTTCCTACAAAGCCGTTGGCCACGGCTACCTCATAAGCCGACATGCCGGAAACATCTACAGCTAGGCCACCGGAGGAAGTCTTGCCTACCGGGCGGACATTCTTGCCGGAAATCGGCTCATTCGTACCCAGCATCACGAATCCGGCGGTATCAGCAGTAGCTTGCTTGCTGTTCACCCAGGACTTAGTGGCCACCAAATCCGGCGCGGGGTATTCTCCGGTAGCGGCCTCCGGCGCATCCGAGGCCAGTCGGATAATATCGTTGATGATGGTCGTCTGGAGCGTGTCGGTAAGGCGGGTATCTCCGCCATCTATCCAAGCGAACTCGGTCATGGCGGCTAGCGTAGCCGGGGAGCTTTCCTTGCCCTCGCCCACATCGAGCGCGTCATTCAGCGCAAGAGAGGAAGCTATCAGCTTCAAATCAAAGCGGGTACCCAGTTCCGTCTGAGTGCCGGAATCAGCCTCCGCAAGAATGAGTAGATCTCCCTCATAGTTGCCCTTAGCCTTGATGCCCATGCGGAGCCCGGTGGCGGTCTGTGAGCCCAGCACGGTAACGCTCAGAGGAACCACGGCTCCGCGCTTCACCTTAAAGCCACTCAGCGGGGAGCCTGTTGCTTTGGCCTGAATCAATGCCGGGCTCTTGTCTGTGTTGATAAAGATGTCCATATCCGGATGCGCGATGTCAAAACAGCACCCTGATGGGAACCTCGTGCTTCCGGTAGTATTCGGCCTCGTACTGCCAGTCGTGCTTATGCCATTTGTAGGAGCCGTTGTCTCCATCCGGCAAGAAATTGACCAGCACTACCTCGGCTTCCGGGAAATCATCCCGCAGCAAGTGGTAAGCAATCCAGCCTGTTGTGGGTGAAGCATTGTTGGTGGCAGCCTTGTATTCATCGAACCACGCGCGTTCTTTGGCCAAGGCCTTATCACTCAGGAGCAGCACATCCTCAAACAGAGAGAAAATCTCTTTCTCCTTGCCATAAGGGATGAACCAGTTTTTATCCCGGGCATTGCGGCGAACAATGAGGAGCTTTCGATTCGGCAAGTCCTTCAGGTGCTCATAAGGCTTGGCGCGGTTCAGGAATACCAATACATCATCCGGAGCAATCCCCAGCGCAAAAGCATCCGCCTTGGGGTGATTGGCAAACAGCCAGAAGCGCGGAGCGGATTTAGCCAATAAGCGGGTCTGCTGAGTAGGCCTCGGGAATCGTTTATCCAGCTCTGCCTTGTGATGCAAGAAGTACTCCGGGAATCGGTGAGCGGGCTCCGGGGCATTGCCGCCATTGAAGCGGTGCTGCGTAAAGATAGGGTCGAAGAAGATGCCATACGCCCGGAGGTCGCAATGATTGCGGATGCGGGAGAACGACATGTCCGTTACGCCAAAAGAGGCGATTGCCTGC
>JBGVMR010000072.1:0-14777 GCA_045124875.1 Akkermansia sp. | reverse complement strand
GCATAATGCGAGGTGTTTGTATTTACGATGATTTTGCAATCGAAAACAATGGAAATAAATACCTTATGACATCTGGCAACCCTCTATGCCACCCCACCATCCGGTGGGGTTCCTTTTTATTATCATTATACCCCACGGTTTCGCTGCTGACGCAGCTCCACCGTGGGCTACCATATGCCGCCCCGCGTTTGCGGGGCTAAGGAATTCGCCTCGCTTACGCTCGGAAGATTCTGCCCGACAAACTCCGATTTAGTGTTCATGTTTCTAATTATACCCACGCGTATGTTCATCCTGTAAATGGTAATTTGAAGTACGAGTTACGAGATTCAAAATACGAAGTAATAGGCAGGCATACATCCGTAATGACAGCGGCAACTCATGCGTGGCTTTGCAACACTGCGCCGCAGGCGCCTGACTCCTGAACTTCGTACCTCGTATATCGTAATTTGTACATTTAAACTCCGATTTACCAACCCAAATAGTTAACACGGCGAAAAAAATCCCCGTCAGCGAGTGAGTCTGACGGGGATTTTCTTAAAATTGATAAAGCTTAACCGCGGCGTTTTTTCTTTTTGGAGGTAGAAGCCACCTTTTTAGAAGATTTGGATTTCTTTTTCTTTTTGGAGGCCACCGCTTTACCCTTGGAGGATTTTTTAGCTTTATTGCGGCTGGAGGCCAAGCCACGTCTGGCAGAAGATTTACGCTTTTTGGCGGGGCGGAAGCGTACGTCATCTTTGGGTAGGCTGGCTACCACGTTTTCGGGGATGGCGATGCGCTGCACATCGGGGCGTTGCTCGGTCTTGAGGTACATCTCTTGAGAGCAACACTCGATCACAACGGGCATACCACGGTATACGCGGGGGTAAAGGTCGAGCACATCGCTGCTGCGCATGCGGATGCAACCGTATGAGGCAGGGCGGCCTATGTTGCGCTCCTCGGGGGTGCCGTGAATATAGATGCGGCGGCTGTGAGAGTCTTTATTAAATTGCTCCAACCCGGCAATCTGGATAACGCGGGTAACGATGGGGTCTCGCCCGGCTGCATCTATGCCCACCACCTCGCCGGTGGGGCGGCACCCCTTAAATACCATGCCTTCGGGTTGGCCATCGCCAATCTTCTTTGTAACGGCATGTATGCCGGTGGGGGTGTAGTAGCTGCCGGTTTTACCGCCGATGCCGAACTTGGAGGAGCTGATGTCGTAATCCTTCACCTTTTGACCATTGCGGATAACGGTCAACTTCTGGTCTCTCAGGGTGATGGCTACGCCATCGCGAATAACGGCGCGCGGCGGGAGATCCGGCCCCGGGGTGTACGACTGGTGGTGCTGGCATGATACCTGCAAGAAGGTACACAGCGCAGATAATAACAGGATGCTGAACTTTTTGAACATTTACGGAAAACAGGCGAGAAAAGGGCGTTTTTTTAAGACTCTGTGGTGGCAGCGGCTGCTGCTTCTGCTTGTTTGCGTTGGCGGCGTGCATCTACCAAGCGTGCAAGCGAGCTGATGCTGGTGTAGAAGAAGCCCAAGAACGGAGACATCAGAATGAAGGAAAGGATGTTGCCGGTGATGAGCAAGATAACTTCAAGCGCACCGAAGAAGAGACCGAACAGAAGCTCCACAATCGGTACGATAACGGATTTGAGTGCCTTGTAGCCGCTGGAGCGTTTCTCCACAGATTTTTTGCCTTCTGCAGATTCGCCGAACTTGGGTGTGCGCACGAATTCGCTGGGCTTGCCGAACATGGCCTCGATAACGGCTTTGGCGTTGTTAACCGCCATGCCTACTGCCAGTGCCAACAAGGGCCAGAACAGGTAGAATACGCGCTTCCATCTGTGCGGGCGTACGATGCCTTCTGCCACGAAGTAGAAGATGCACACGGTAACCGTGCCGAAGAAGATGAGGAAACCTACCAGCCACGGCATGATGTTGCCATCCCACGCCATGACACCCGTGGGTTGAATGACACCCAAACAGATGGGGGCTACCAAGAAGCACAGGAAGATGAGTGCCAGGTAGGAATAGTTACAGGTAAGGTGAGTGGTGGCCTCCATCTTGGCCTTGAAAGGAATCTTGGCTTTCCAGATGGTCATGAGCATCTTCTGGCAAACTTGGATGGAGCCCTTGGTCCAGCGGAACTGCTGTGCCTTAAAGCCGTCCATATCCTCGGGCAGCTCTGCGGGGGTTACGTAGTCGTTGAGGTACACGAACTTCCAGCCTTTGATTTGCACACGGTAGGAGAGGTCCATATCCTCCGTGATGGTATCGTGCTCCCAACCACCGCCATCTTCAATGGCGCATTTACGCCATACACCGGCAGTGCCGTTGAAGGTGAAGAAGCGTCCGGAGCGGTTGCGCACCGTTTGCTCGAGCGCAAAGTGACCGTCCAAGAAAATGGACTGTATCTTGGTGAGCAGGTTCTTCTCGCGGTTGATGTGCCCCCAGCGCGTTTGCACCAAGGCAATCTTGGGGTCGGTGAAGTAGGGAATGGTGACTTTGAGAATGTCCGGCTCGGGGCGGAAGTCTGCATCCAATATCAACAGGTATTCACCCTTTGCTACGGTGTTGGCTGCCTCCAAAGCACCGGCTTTGAAACCGGTGCGGTCCACGCGGTGAAGGCACACAATATCAAACCCTTGTGCTTTGTAATATTCTACCTGCTGCTTGCAGAGGTCCCATGTGTCGTCCGTTGAGTCATCCAAAATTTGGATTTCAAGCTTATCTTTGGGGTAATCAATGGCGGTCACGCTGCGCAGCAGACCTTCTACCACATACTTCTCGTTGAACATGGGCAGCTGGATGGTCACAACGGGCCACTCATCCCATTGACCGGCCGGCTGCGGAACATTCTTACGGTGCTTGAGGTAGAGGAGTACCATCAAGAGACGGTGAAACCCATACCCGGCCATGCCAATCAGCACGAAAAAGTATGAAAAAAGCCAGAAAAAGTTGAACCAATATTCAGCGCTTGTCATTGCGATAGAAGTCATAGCAAGTATCAGTCTGTTCATGTGCGCGAGTTGCTCCCGAGGCGTTTTCTATGTCAGTACTCAAGAATAACTTGACGCAACGGAATAGTAATGTATATTCAATGAGGTGTCAAGCTAAAAAGCTGCACGCATAACAATCTAAATGTATTTGATTCGAGAAATGACAATGCAACGATTTTTTTTACCTTTAATGTTTGCCTGCTACGGTAGTTGCTTTGCTCTGTATGCCGCTGAAGAAGAGTTTGTAACAGAGGGTGTGCCCGATTTTGTTACCGGGCTGGCAGATGATGCTGAAGTGCCCGAGGTGCCGGAGCTGTTCAGAGATGATGCATTGTTGGATGATTCGCATGCCAACCGTGAGTTGGGGGTGAATGTGTATACCTCTCCTTCCATTGCTAAAATTTTTGCCCAGTTGGAGGATTTGCCGCCTGTGCCGGACGATTATGTGTTGCGCAAGCGCTCCCCGCGCATTTCTACCGCATCGGGCAAGGTTGCGCTAGAGATGGGCTTTTTGCTGGCAGATGGTTTCATTGCCGTTTGCAGCGGGTATATGAATGATGTGAAGCCGATTGCATTGGAGCTTAACCGATATGGCCGCGCCCTAGGCGTAGGCGGTAAGATGGAGACCCACTCTGCCGCCTTGCTGGAGCAGGCAGAAAAAGGTAACAAGCGCCGTTTCAAGAAGATACTTACCGGTACGCAGAGTGATGTTAATGCCGAGCTGGCAGACTTGGGTGACCCCGATTTAGCGCACCTGATAGCTTTGGGCGGGTGGGTGCGCGCCTACGAGGCTTCTACTGCGGCCCTTTGCGAGGAGTTTTCCGTGGAAGATGCCGCTATAGTGTTCTACCCGGATGCTCCGGATTATTTCAGCGCCATATTGCGTGGTATAGACCCCGCAACGGCACGCAAGCTTGAGATTGAGCAGATGTGCGCATTGCTTGACGAGTTGACCCGCTTAATGACCTTGGAAGAGGGAGAAGTGCCTACGTTGGAGAAGGTGCAGCAATTGCGTGTGGTGACCGGCAAACTTGCGGAGCTTATGGTTGGTGCGGAGTATGCCCACTGAGTACAGTAAACGCTTGCCCGAGCTGGCCACATTGCGCATGCGTGTGGCGCTGGTCGGCATGCAACTGGTGCGTGTACTCCACCCTTGTTACAAAGTTTTTTACCGCATCAACCTGCTCAATGAGGGCAGGGGAAGCGTGCGCTTGCTGGGGCGTAAATGGCAGCTGGAAGATGAGACGGGCCTTGTACGTATTGTGCAGGCAGAGCGCGTGTTTAACAGCGAGCCGGTTTTATCCCCAGGGGCGGTGTTCAGTTTCAGTGGTTGTCAATGCTTTGACAAACCCCCGGTGTATATGGGGCTTTCTCTGTTCGGGCAAGATGGCGCCGGCCGCCCGTTTATGACGCCTCAGATGCCGGTTCCTCTGGCTCCGTCTCAGGAGTAGCGGTTGGGGTGTCGCTGCCGGGGGCTTCCTCTGCAGCCGGTGGGGCCTCGGCCCGTTTTTTGGCGCGGTCCGTAATCTTTTTCATCTCACCCTCAAGCTGTTTCTTTTCGTACAGCCAGGTGTTGTATGGGGCACCGGCCAATAAGGCATCATGCGCCGGGTATTCGGCCTCCAGCTCGTGTGTCACTGTTACGGGGAACCCTACTTCCACAATGTCGAAAATGCGAGAAGCCATGTACTCCGGCATGCGTATACAACCGTGAGATAAGCATGTGCCCGGTTCTACTACGCCGGTGTGCATGCCCATGCCATAGTCGGTAAGGCGCATCCAATTAGGCATGGGCGAGCCCTCCCACTTGGCGCCTTGCGGTACGGTGTGGGTGCGAGAATCTGCTTCTGCAACCAAAGTGTTGCCACTACCGTCTTTAATGGTACCGAACCTGCCGGATGAGTGTTCCTTTTTCTTTTCCAATACCTTATATTCGCCCGGTGTGGTTGCGCGCCCTTCTACGCCGGTAGACACAGGCCAGTCTGCCGCCACTTTTTCATCCACATACAGGCGGCCGCGCTGGTGGTACAGGCTGATGACGATGTGGGCATTCTCTTGGTTTGCTTGGCTTATCAAGCTATCATCATGAAAAATGGTTATGGTGCGAGGGTAGGCATGGTGGCACACAAAGTGCTCGTAGCTATTTACGGGGTACTCTTGGGGTTCTTCCGGGGCATATTCCTCCATGGTTTCCATTTTCTCCGTCAAGAGCTCCAACCTTGCTGCCTCGTGCGGTAGCAGTTGTAGCGGGGCTTGTTGTTGGCAGGCTACCCCACTTAATATGATGCTCAATGCCGTTATGCGTGTTATATGCCTTTTCATAAATAATAAAAAAGTGCTACAGCGTCTCCACTGTAGCACTTATATTTAACTTTGTCAAATAATTTTAGAAATTATCTGGGAAGGGGCATGTGCACGTTGAATTCAGAGCGCTGTTTACGGGGCATCACCGGGCGCACAACGCCGATGTCGGATGTAGGCTTGACCGGGGCTGCCACCGGTTTTGGCTCGGGTTCAGCCACTACCACAGGTGCTGCCACGGCGGGTTCTTCTTTTTTCACCATTTCTTCAGTCATGGCGGGAGCCTCAATTTCCTCCGGTTCTTTACCTTCTGCGCGCAGTTTTGCCGCTATTTCATCATCTGCTTGTTTACGCAGTTTGGCGTAGTTGGCTTCTGCCTCTTCCAAGCGGCGTACGGAGTCTTTATATTTGTCGCCTTCCAGTAATGCGACTCGGGCAGGATAGCAAGATTCCAATTCATCAACGATGTGTACCTTGGTGCGGAAGGTGGTAATATCGTACAGGCATTTGGCCATTTCTCGGGGGGTGCGTATGCAGCCGTGAGACAAGCGCTTACCTGCTTTTACCTTGCCTACATGCATGCCGAGGCCATCCCAAGTAAGGCGTTGCCAATACGGCATGGGCGACCCGTCGAAACGCCCACCCTCGGGGATGGTATCTTTGGTGATGTCTGCGTTGCCGTTAACGGTTTTGCCGTTAGCATCTTTGATTTTGCCGTAGAGGTTGGAGGCATAGTCCGGTTTTTTCTCAAGCACTTTGTAAGTGCCTGTGGGGGTGGGGTGGCCCTCTACGCCGGTAGATACGGGCCAGTCTGCTGCCACTTTATCCCCTACGTACAAGCGACCGCGCTGTTGGTCTAAGCAAATGTAGATGGGGCTCTTACCGTTGGCGTGTGCCAGCAATTGCTCATCTCGGTATATCTCCATAGTGGCAGGATAACCGCGGTGGGTTATGAAGTACTCGTACGTGCCGGGCAGGTGCGGTGGCTGCTCTTGTTCTCGTGCAAGTTCAAGCTCTTCCTCTGCTGCCTCAAGTTTTGCCGCTAATTCCGGCGAAATCTGAGGGCCCATGCATGAGGTTGTGCTCAGTGTTAACCCGCTCAGTACGAGCATGCAGATGGTTTTGAAAGGGGATAATTTCATGGTGACGTGTCTGTTCCCCGGGGATAAGGGAAAGTTTGCTGCGCCTCTTGTAAACGCAAACGCAGATTTTGTCAACTTCAAACTTATAATTTATGAGAAAAAGTTGAGATTAACGTTCTACGCGTATGGCGCTTACCCATTGTACACCGATGAGGGTGAACCCACGCTCCAAGAGGCGGTGGTGCATGTCTCTGAGGTGCATGGCTCCGTAGAAAATGGCAATACGGCGGGCGGGGTCTTCCGTATTGGCAAGTACTTGGTCAAGCACCTGCATGCAGCGCTCGTTGCGAGAGATGATGATGGCGCGATGCTCGGAGCGAGAACCGGCTGCCGTGGCTGCCAGTTGGTGGCATACCGTGCGGCGCAATTCTGTGGGGCTTGTCATGAAAAGCATGTTGTCGCTGCCGGCGGTGTTGCCTTCTCTGAGGGAATCCATGACGAGTGTAAACCAAGATTCGCCACGCTCCTCCATGGCTGCGGCAAACTCTGCTGAGCTCATATCGGCATACACCAAGTTGGTGCGGCCGTAGTCTATGACTTCTGCTTGCAGAGACAGATCCATCTTATCGGCCATGTATATGTAGAAAGAGCCCAACACATTGCTGCTCACGCTGGTTTGGCGGCTGTTTTGGTAGGCGTTAAAGCGCCGGTAATCTTCTTCTGTGGCGGTGCCGTTTGCAATGCGGCGCGAGATTCGGGTGATTTCGGGTAAATCCTCGCCGTCTACCATCTCGTACAGTACTTTGTCGTAGCGGGCAAAAGAGCGGTTGAGGGCATGGTAGTATCGGGCATCTGCCAAGTGCACGGCCCCCACCAAGTCCACGATGCGCCCTTGTTCGTCTTTGTAGCGTGCTACGGGGGTCTTCAGGCATTCTCTGCCGGTCTCATCGGTATGCAGCATAACGACCAGCTCCGGGAAGCGGGATGCCTCCGGGGTGAGTACGGCGCTGGCTGCCGTTTCTGCTGCGTTTGCCGGCAGGGCGGGAAGCAACGTAAAAAGGGTTGCTACGGCTGTAATGATGTGGCGTATGGTCATGGTGGTTGAGTTAAATCCATTCCAGCAGCATGGCTCTGCCTGCTGCCAGTGTTATGTTTAATCCTTTTGTGGTTAATTCTTCTGCCGTGCATTCCAAGCAGGGTGCTTCGGGCTCCAACAAATTGCGGAACACACATTTATTTTGTTTTTTGCCGGCCCAGGCAATGGCGTCTGCCGGTATATTGATAAAGGTTTGGGCCGTATACAGGGGGTCCAGATTGCAGATGGCCAGCACGGTAGCGCGCGCCTGCTTGCTGTGGCGCAGGTAAGCATACATGTGGTGGCCGGAAGCGGGATCGTCTGCTCTTCTGCCATAACCCGGTGTTTGGTTGTTGGCCCAGTTAAGCCCGTAGAAGCTACCGTTGCTCAGGGCAGGGTGTTGCAGCAGCGGCAAGAGCTTGGCCATAAATTGGCGCAGCTCTTTCTCTTGCGGGCTTTGCAGGGCGCCATCGTATTGCCCGTGGTTTGCCCAGCGCTGCAGGCGGGGCAGGCATGTGTAGTCAAAGATGGAGGTGCGGCCATTGTCGCCACCGTAGCCACCGGGGCCTTCTGCTTGCTCTGCAAACTCTTGCCCATTGTATACCAACACCGGTCCGGCAGAGGAGCCGTAGTGCGCCACCATGAGGGCTTGGGCCACGGTGCTGCCGTGTCCGCCCCAATATAGCGGCGAGGCCAATCGCGGTTCATCGTGGTTTTCCAAATAGCGCACGCCGTGGGTAAACATGGAGGGCTCGGGGTGGTTGTGGCGGTCCATATCATTAGCCCATGTGCAGCCCTCGTATATGTTGCGCGCCTCGTTGTAGGTTGCGCTATCATACACGCCGCAGAACCCGCTGTGGATGAGGGCTTCCGTTACATCGCCCGAGCACAGCTTCATGTGGTCATTGTAGGCCTCTGCCACGAAGAATACTTCGTTATCCCTCAACCGGGCATTGCTGATGGCCCAGCGCCAGAACGGTATGGGTACCATGTGGGCCATGTCGCAGCGGAACCCGCCCACGCCCATCTCTTGCCAATAGGCCAATACGGCATCTACCAATCTCCACGTGTGCGGCACGGCCTGTGGCGGTGCCAATATGCCGGGCAGGTGTTCTGCCGCCGGCGCGCCGTGGCGGTAATCCGTGCCGTAGTTCAGCTTCACGGTTTCATACCAGTCGTAGGCTGAGGGAGCCCAAGTGGCGGCATTGTTGCCGGTAACGCGCCCGCAACCGCGCTCGGGCTCATATTCGCCCTCGGGCATATTCATATGCCAATCGCTGTAATGCGGCTCCAGGTAATAAAAGGAGTTGTTGTAGTCAAAGAATACGCCCTTGTTATCGTGCTCGCCGAAGCATAAATCCGGTCTTGCCTTTGAGCTGTAACAGCGTGATACATGGTTGGGTATAAAATCAATAAGTGGTATCATGCCCCACCGCCGGCACCGTGCCAACAGGGCCTTAAATTCTTCCATCCGCCTCTCTGGTTGCTCTGCCAGGTCCGGGTCTACATCAAAATAGTCGGTAACGGCATAGGGGCTGCCGGCTATCCCTTTTACCACACACGCCGGGTCTGCCGGCAAGCCGGGGTAGGGCGTGCGGGTAGCGTGCCGCAATACTCCGGTAAGCCAAATGTGGGTTACGCCCATGCGGGCAATGGCCTCCAAGGCGGCATCATTTACGCCGGCAAAGGTGCCACAGCCATTTTGCTCTTTGCTGCCCCACGGTTCGCCGTCCTCTGTGTCGTTGGAGAAGTGCCTGACGAAAAGTTGATAGATGACCGGTCTCATTATATACTCATACTAGCATAAAACGGTATGGCTCTGCAAGCAGAAAGCAAGTGGTGTGTTGTCGTTAGTTTTGTTTTGTGTGCCTTGCGGGCTTAATGCAACAAGCGTTTGGCACCCGGCACATTGAGTCGGCGGGATTCAGCTGCATAGCCGAACGACCCCTCGTCTGCCTCGTCTTCATCTGCGCGGTAATGGCGCTTTTCCTTGCCGAAGTATCGCATGTAGTTGACCACCCCTTGCCCAACGGCCTCTGCATAGCGGCGAGAGCCGCTTTCCGTTGCAAGGTATTCTGCATGCTTGCGGTTGTTAAGGAAGGCACATTCTATTACCGCTGCAGGAATGCCGGAATCGTCACAGGCATTCATCCACCCGGCAGAGCGGTCTGCATCTTTGCTGCGCACTGTAACGGCACAGCCACGGCCACCGTTGTCCATGCCATGGTTAAGCACCGTGCGCTCGAGCGTGCGGGCTATTGCTCTTCCTAAGCGGTTGCCATTGTGCTTGTTGCAGATGATAAGAGAGGGGGATGGCCCGTTGGTCCACCCGCCGGCGCTGTTGTGGTGCAAGAATACTACGCAATCTGCCTTGCGGTAAATGGCATAGTCTGCGCTCACCATGCCCCCTGCCACGCGGTCCGGGTGGTATTTGGAGGGATAGCGCGCACCGTTTTTGTCCGGGTGGTTTAACTGTACCACACCGGCGCGGCGAGCATAGCTTGCCAAAGGCTCTTCTGTGGGGGCGTAGCCGCGGTTTGTTACAATGCAGGTGTAGCCGGCATCTTCAATTACTTTTTTGGTGTAATACACGTATTGGTACCACCAGGTGCATTCCGTTATCGTCTTGCCGTTTACCGGGCCGGGGGTGCAGGCGCCATCGCCGCCTATAAAATGCCCGATATCAAGCACAACAAGCCCGCTACCACCGGTGGCACGGATCATCTGCGTGCAACTCAGTTGCAGCAGGGCTACCAACATTGCCAGTAAAATTGTTATCTTACGCATGGGGTTGCATGGGGGTATTATCAGGCGATTGCCTGCAGAAAAGCATCCAGCTCTTTGAGCGCTAATTTCTGCGCGGGGCACACGCGCCGACGGTCGCCCAAGGCAAGACTGCATTCTTTTTTGCCGCTGAAGTGGTATGTGTTGAGGCCTATCTGCCGCAAATTATCCATGCGGCGGCGTAGCTCGGTATAGAAGAAAAGCGGCAACGGCGTTTCCTCTGCCAAGGCATCCAGCTCAATATCAACCGGTGGCGTTTGTTTGCGCAGGTTGGCGGCTATCAGCGGCAGGCCTATTTGCTCCAACAAGCGGCGCATGCGGTCAAACAGATAATCCAGCGGCACTGCGTGCAACGGGCAGTTTTCCTCCAGATACATGAGTATGCCGGTGGCTATCTCATCCCGCAGCGGCAGCTTGGTGCCGGCGGCTTCGGCGGCTTCTTGCAAGATGCCGCTCAGCCACTCGCGGTCATAGTCGGATATGACGCAGTGCCCGGTTTGCAGTAAGGGGCGGTTGTTCTTAAATGCTATCATCCCAGTGAAAGTTTTGCTTGTAACGGGTCATTGAGGGTCTTGCGCTCCATCTTGCGCACCAAGTCAATAAACTCGTCTACGTTTGAAAATTGTCGGTATACCGATACATAGCGTATGTAGGCCACTTGGTCTATGGCTTGCAGCTTCTCAATCACCTTCATGCCGATGATGGAGGAGGGCACCTCTCTCTGGTGGTCGCGGTGCAGCTCAGATACAATCTCATCTGCCGCTATATCCAGCTGATCCATGCTCACGGGGCGTTTCTCGCATGCCTTTATCATGCCTCGCAATATCTTTTCGCGGTTGAGCGCCTCGTGTACGTTGTCACGCTTCACTACGCGCAGCTCCGTTCTCTCTACCTGCTCGTATGTTGTGTAGCGGTAGCCGCAGCGCAGGCACTCTCGCCTACGCCGTATACAGGTGCCGTCTCTCGACATGCGAGAGTCTATCACCTTATCTTCCATGTAGCCGCATTGTACGCATCGCATGCACGCATATTACCACAATTTATTGTACCGTCAAGCAGGAATCGGTGCCATATATTCTGTTTCTGTATGTTGTGAAAATTTTCTATTTCTAAGTTTTCTTTAGTATTCTGCCCCGCCCGAAAGGAGCCTTTTATTTTCAATGCAATGCGTTTTTTGCCCCGTTAAGTTGAAAGCTCTTCTCCCGCTCTGCAGTGCGGTGCTGAAAGGAAAAAGTGGGATCCATCTTGATTTTTTTATGTGAAACCTAGAGGAATGCCTTAAATAATTCTGCATCTTGTTGGCGGGGACGGTACGATCGCTAGGATAAACTTTTCTTCTGCAAATGATGCTTCGGTGGGATTTGCTCACATGTTATCTCTGCACCAAACTACGTTTTATCAACCATAACGCAGTAAAAACGTATAAAAAATAAAAACCCCGCGCAGTGGAGGCGCGGGGTTTTGTAAGAGGGTCTTTCGGCTGTGAGAAAGCCGGTTGGGAGCATTAGCGCTTGCTGAACTGGAAGCGCTTGCGGGCGCCGGGACGACCAGCCTTCTTGCGCTCCTTCATGCGGGAGTCACGGGTAAGGAGACCTTGCTCGCGGAGAGCGGCGCGGTACTCTTCGTTCACCATGACAAGGGAGCGAGCAATGGCAAGGCTCATGGCACCGGTCTGGCCGTGGATACCGCCACCCTTGGAGACGATGCGTACATCGTACTTCTTCATGGTGTTGGTGGCGTAGAAGGGCTGCAGCACAACGTTCTGAAGAGCGTCGGTGGGGAGGTACTCCTCAAAGCTGCGGCGATTGATGGTAATCTTGCCGGACTTGCCTTCCTCTGCAGGGGTGAGCCAAGCGTGGGCGATAGCCTCCTTGCGGCGGCCGGTAGCATTGTAAGGGGTGGTAGACATGGTTTATAAAAAGGGTTTAGGCGATTGTAACAGCTTCCGGGGTCTGGGCAGCGTGCGGATGCTCGGCGCCGGCGTATACCTTAAGGCGTACAGCCTGAGCGCGGCCCTGACGGGTGTGCGGTACCATGCCGAGAATGGCATGCTCAACGATCTGCTCCGGATGGTTGCGACGAAGCTTGGCGGGGGTTGTTACAACCTGATTGCCAACGTAGCCGGTGTAGCGGGTGTAAATCTTGGCGCGCTCTTTGTTGCCGGTGAAGATGGCCTTGTCGGCATTCACAACGATGACATAGTCACCACAGTCAACGTGGGGCGTAAAGATGGTCTTGTTCTTTCCACGCAGCAAGTTAGCAGCCTGAACGGCGAGCTGACCGACTACCACGTTGGCGGCGTCAATCACGTACCACTTGCGCTCAATATCCTGGGCTTTGGCAGAGAAGGTTTTCATAATTGCTATTTTTGTTCCTGTTTAGGCTTTCGCCGGTCGACCCTCCTAGGTCGGGGTGGGAGATTCTACTCTTATTTTTTGTATCTGTCAACCGCTTTTTGTGTTTTCGATGCTTTTTTTTCAGTTTTTTTCTCTTTTTTGTTAAAAAGCGCTTGCAAATTAGGCGTTTGCCCTTTAAACTATTTGCGCGGCGCGTAGCTAGTACTCGCCCACACCTGAACAAGTATTAACACATAATGGCAAATCCCCAGAACAATCGCGGCGGCAAGCCGCAGCAACAGCAGCGTAATAATAATGGTTCCCGCCCGGGAAATAATAATAACACCCGCGGTGGTGCTCGTCCGTCTGCCGCTCCCGTCAAACCCAAGAAGGTTGTCGTAGAGGAGGATAGCGAGAAGGAGATTGAAATGGAGGGTGTGGTATCTGCCGTTCTTGCCGGTACGATGTTCCGTGTGAAAGTTGCCAGCGGTCACGAGTTCTTGGCTCACATCTCCGGCAAAATGCGCAAGCGCTTTATCCGTCTTGTGGTGGGCGACCGCGTCAAAATCGAGGTCTCTCCCTACGATATGTCCAAGGCCCGTATCACTTTCCGCCTGAACTGATTTTCAATTTTTCGTACATAGGGGCTTTTCGTATGCCCTAACAAAAAACGCCGTGCTCAAAAAGCTACGGCGTTTTTTATGTATGTTGTCTCGCGTATGAGAAAAGCGTTGTAATGCATAATGCAAAAAATCACGCGGAGTTATCCGCGTGATTTAATGCCCATGAGCATTTGAGAATTGGTTGAGAATTTTTTCAGAAAGAAGAGCAGGCGCTCCATGGCCTCGGGCGGGCGGTGGCCGGCGAGGGCACGGCGGATGATGTGAATCTTCTCTTTTTGCCACTCGGGGAGGATGAGCTCTTCCCTGCGGGTACCGCTGCGCAGAATGTCAACGGCGGGGTAGATGTACATTTCTGCAATACGGCGGTTGAGTACAAGCTCCATGTTGCCGGTGCCCTTGAACTCTTGGAAGATGAGCTCGTCCATACGGGAGTTTGTCTCAATAAGAGCGGTGGCCAGTATGGTGAGGGAGCCTGCCGTGCGCGTGTTGCGGGCAGCGGCGAAAAGACGTCGGGGTGTTTCGAGAGCTTTGGCGTCTATACCGCCGCTCATGGTACGGCCGGTGCCGCGCTCTGCATTATTATAAGCGCGAGCCAAGCGGGTGATGGAGTCCATGAGGATGAGCACATGCTTGCCGTTTTCAACAAGGCGCTTGGCGCGCTCGATGCACATTTCTGCCACGCGGCAGTGTTCTTTGATGCCACAGTCGTTGCTGGAGGCAAAAATCTCTGCCTCGGGCAGGGCGCGGCGGAACTCGGTAACTTCTTCGGGACGCTCGTCTACCAGCAAAATCATCAGGTGCAGCTCTTCTGCATAGTTGCGCAAGGCGCCTTGGGCAATGTGCATGAGCAAGGTTGTTTTGCCGGTGCGGGGCGGGGCTACAATCAAACCGCGTTGGCCGCGTGCCACGGGGGCTACCAAATCAAGTGTGCGGGTGGTGTAACGGGTGGCAGCGGTTTCAAACACCAAGCGGTGGTCGGGGTTAACTGCCTTGAGGTCTTCAAAATGGGGGGCATCTGCCGCTACTTCGGGGGGCATGCCGTTAACGGCGGTAACGGTGGTGAGCTGGTGGCCGCGCTCGTAGCGCTGAGCCATGCCGGTTACTTGCACGTAGGGGCGCAGTTTGTGGGTGGTAATGAGGTCTGCCGGCACATATACGGCCTCTTCAGATGGCGCCCAATTATTTTCAGCCGTGCGGATAAATCCGAACCCCTTGGCGGTTATTTCAAGCAAGCCGGTGAGTTCCTCGGGCTCGCCCACGGGTACGTAAGCGCGGCCTGTTTTTGGGATGGGCTTGGGCTTAACGAATGTTTTTTTGCGTACAACGCCGTGCGGGCGCTGTTTGAAATTGGGGTTATTGTGTTGGCGATAGCCGTTTTGGCTATGGTTGTTGCCGTTGTTGTTATAATTATCGCCATCGGCATTATTTCTGTTGAAATGGTTACCGTTGCGGTCAAAGCGGTTGTTACGACGCTGTTGGTATTGAGGGCGGTCGCCGTAATAGTCTCGGTTGTCGTTATTACGAGCGGCGGGGTACGAACGGCGCTGAACTCGAGGCCGAGGTGTGTACGGTGTAGAGTCGTGTTTTT
>JBGVMR010000071.1:0-23697 GCA_045124875.1 Akkermansia sp. | reverse complement strand
CTGTCGCGGGCTCTCTTCACGCTCCGGCTAAGATTCTTGTCGCCCCGCATGCGCGGGGCTCAAAAATTCCGCTCGCTTACGCGAGCCATCTGCTCGACAAACTCCGATTTATCACCCCCAAATTTAACAGGGAGTTTTCTGTTCATGCACAACTCTGCTTATTTTCTTTTGAGGAGAGCAAGAGAAACGCAGCCACCGATAACCATGAGGCACAGGCCCGGCCACAAAGGTTCGTAGGGTTTATGGTCTGCCAATGCCACAACATAAGGGTTATCCGGCATGTAGCATATTTCTACCTTATCCCCGGGGTGATAGTCGACAAAATCTACACTTTGCCAAATGGCATACACCTTATTGTGTTGTTTTCCTGATGTATCACAAAAGCTGACGGCTAATTCAGGGAAAGCCCCGGCAGCTCGATACTGCACCTCTGCTTGAGTAGTAACCCCATACTCCCGCATTTTTGCATGTTTATTCATGCCCATGGCAAAGATGGACAAGAATATTAACCCCGGTGTCATGAAGAGAAATCCCCATTTCCACGAGATAGGCTTGCGGGTTGGCACGGGATTCGTCAGATGAGGCGCTTTCCACTCGGCGGGGATTGCCGGCGGAGCACCGGCCTGCGCAGCCGCAGCAATCAGGGCGCGTAAGATGTCGGTAACGCGGTCGAGCTCGGGCACGCTGAGGAAGCCCTCGGGCACATCTCGCCAACCGTGTTTGGTGCGCACTTTGCGGTAATCAAACACAATATCACCACACCCGCCGATGCGGGCCTCAACGGCCTTTATCAAATCGGCATCAAGATACCAAGTACGCGTTTCGGGTTTCAGCAAAACGGGCGAGGGCTGTGCCACAATGGCGCGGCGGTTTGTCACCACATACAGCGTGTTATTCACTCGCTTGCGCCGCCACAGCGGACTGACGGCAAGGCCTATACCCGCCACCCAAAAGGGCAGCAGCAACAAAAACAAGGCAAGCCAGTCTCCGTTTTTCTCAAGCGAGAACATCACCGCCGTGAGCTTACCGATAATACCCAACCACACCACCGCAGCCAGCGCGCTGATGACATTGGCCTGCGACAACCAACGCCACTGCGGGTACACCACCAGCTCCACCGTTTCGCCGGGTTTCAAAATCTTGTCTATCTCTCGTTTCATGATTCTTTTACCGCTGATTGACGTTTACGTTGGCGCAGCATGCGCACAAACAACCACCCTCCTGCCAGCATAATAATGCCACCCACGGCCATAAAGCAGCATGAAAAAGACGTAGCATCCTCCCCTTCTATTTCAAAATGCTGCGGATTGCTCGGCCTGTAAAGGATATTCAACTGCTCGCCTTTGCATAGGTTTCTGTTGCTGCGGCTGCTTTGTACCGTATGGGATTTTCCTGCGGCATCCGTAAATTGCACCACCGGAAAATAGGATTTCCCATGGTCAGAGTCATAGTCAACAACAATTTTCACCACTCTTGCCACTGCCGGCATGCCCTCTTGCACCAATTGACGGTGCTGTATAAACATATACAACCCCACCGCAAAAAATAAGGAACCGAATAAAGCGGCAAACACGCCTAAAATACCGAACGTGCGGGCAGCTTTCCGTTTCTCCTCGGGTGTCAGCTCCGTTGTCTGCCACTTGACAGGCAACGGCTCCACCGCGCAGGTGGCCTTAATTTGAGCTTGCAAGGCTGCCAACACCTCCCGCACCTGCGGCACCCCCACAAAACCGTCCGGCGCCGGTTTATCGTTAATTTGGTAAGATTTATACCCCAGCACAATATCGCCGTAGCCGTTTCGGTGCTCTTCCACCGCTTTTACCATATCCGGTTTCAACGGCCAGAATAAGACTTTGGCGCGCAAGGCAATGGCGCGCTTATCCGTAATCAGATACGCCTCTCGCTTTCCCGCGGCACGGCTTAGCAATACACCCACAATCACCCCTATACCAACCACCCAAAAAGGTATCAAAAACAGGTAGTCCTGTTCGGTTGTGTCCGGCGCATTAACCATGCACACCGTCATCACCGCTAGCAATGACACCCATATGGCACCGAATATGATAAAAAAGCGCGCCAAAGGAGATGCCCACCACCAATCCGGCCTGGCTACCAACACCAGGCGCTCATCCGCCTCCAGCGTTGAGTCTATTCTTGCTCTCAATTCAGGGCTTAAATCGTACTCCGTCATACCGAGCAAATTATACAGCATCAACCCAATAAAACAAGTATTTTCACCCCGGCTTCCGAAAAATCATACTTGACGCAAAGCGGCAAAACAGGTAGGCTTACCCACGCATCCATTCAACATGAGAAAAGTCATATTCATATCATACGGCGATGAGATATATCGGGATTCGCGCGACCGCATCAAAAAGATGGCCGAAGATACCGGCGTTTTTGATGAGATACGCATCTATACCCCTGACGATTTGCCGGATGAGGTGAAAAACCATGAGCTGATGCAATACAGCCGCGGTGGCGGCTATTGGTTTTGGAAGCCCTATATCATATTAAAGACCCTGCAAGAGATGGCAGGGGAGGATGACATTGTGGTGTACTCCGACGCCGGCAGCGAGGTTTTCGGCGACCCGCTGTGGTACAAGTATTTTGACATGTTGAAGGAGCACGGAGCCATTCTGTTCAAGTTTTGGGGCTTGATGAAGCACTGGACACGCCGTAATTTGTTGGACCACTACAAAGACACCTGCAACCATTTGGGAGAAATGCGGCAATGCCACGGTGCGCTTTCGCTGTGGACCCGCAAGGCCCTGCCCGTGGTGCAAGAGTGGTACGACATCATGCACGACCACCCCGAGTACGTGATTGACGCCACCGAGCTTGACAAAGAATACAAAGTGTTCCAAGAGAACAGGCACGACCAGTCCGTCATTGCCTGCATTGCCTATAAATACGAGAAAGAATACAAGCTCAAAATCCTGTGGGAACACTCTGAGGTATACCATGCCAAAGGGCAAATTGCCTTCTTCTCTCGCAACGCCAATACCCCCGAGCGCCTCAACGGCCGCCCGCATATCACCAAAACCATATTGGGCAGCAGCATGCTGTGGCGCATGCGGCACAAGATGATTAACATCGTGCGCGACATACGCCAGTTTATTTACAGGCGCATTTTGTGATGGCATTGACAGCGGCGGGGAGAATATGCTATACTCCGCAGCGATGGAAACTCTTTACATTCTGGATGGCATGGCGCTGATGTACCGCGCCTTTTACGCATTCATCAACGCCCCCATGCGCACCTCGGCAGGGCTCAACACCTCTGCCATGTTCGGCTTTACCAACACGGTACTGTCGCTCATAGAAAAAGAGTCTCCCACGCATATTGTGGCGTGTTTGGACCCCTCGGGGCCCACCTTCCGCCACGAGCAATATGCAGAATACAAGGCCAACCGCCAAGCCATGCCGCAAGAGCTGCGCGACTCCATCCCCTGGATTATCGAGATATTGCAAGCCATGCGCATACCGGTGGTGCGCGTACCCGGCTTTGAGGCAGACGACCTCATCGGCACCTTCACCAAACTGGCGGGGGAGCGAGAGGGCATGCATGCCTACATGGTATCGCTTGACAAAGACCTGGGGCAGCTGCTGTCCCCTACCTGCTCCTTCCACAAACCCGGCAAAAAGGGCAGCGAGTTCGAGGTAATACACGAGGCCGCCTTCTTGGAGGAATGGGGCATCAGCAAGCCCGAGCAGATTATCGACATACTGGCGCTCATGGGTGATGCCAGCGACAACATACCCGGTGTGCCCGGCGTAGGTGCCGTGACGGCACGCAAGCTTATCACCCAGTTTGGCAGCGTTGAAAACATGCTGGCGCATACCGACCAAATTAAGGGTAAAATGCGCGAAAAGGTGGAGGCCAACGCCACCAATGCCAAGCTTTCTTACGAGCTGGCGACCATACGCCGAGACGTACCACTGCCCATCACCCTGACAGACTGCGCCCGCCAAGGGTTCAACGTGCCCGCCTTGCGAGAGATTTTTGCCAAGCTGGAGTTCAAGGGACTTGATAAACGCATAGGGGCCGCCCCTGCGGACGACCTTTTTGCAGCAGCCGAACAAGCAGCGGCTGCCACCGAGGGGCCGTCACAGCTCGACCTCTTCAGCATGCCGCAGCTCAAAGATATTAACGACACCGCGCACAGCTACCACTTGGTGAACACGGCAGAGGCCCGCGCCGAGCTGGCCGCCGCCCTGCTGGCTGCCCCGCGCTGGGCTTTCGATACCGAGACCACGGGGCTAGACCCGCTGCAAGACCGCTTGCTGGGCATGTCGTTCTGCATTACAGAGCACGAGGCCTACTATGTGCCGGTGGAGGATGGCAAAGTACCGCAAGAGTTTGTACCCGTATTTGCCTGCGGGGCAGAAAAAGTGGGACTCAACGCCAAGTTTGACCTGCAAGTACTGCGCACGGCCGGTGTGCAGGTAGCCGGTCCTTTCTTTGATGTAATGCTGGCGCACTGCGCCCTTTACCCCGAGCTGCGGCACAACATGGATGACATGGCAGAAGCCCTGCTCTGCTATAAAACCGTGCGCTTGGCCGACATTGCGGGCAAGGATTACGACACCGCCGCCGTGCCCGTGGAGCAAATGGCAGACTACGCCGCAGAAGATGCCGATATCACCCTGCAACTGGCCAACGTGCTCACCCCGCAGCTGGAGCAAGCCGGGCAAACCGAGTTGATGCGCAACATCGAGTTCCCCCTCATGCCGGTGCTGGCAGACATTGAGGCAGAGGGCATGCGCGTGGAGCCCGAGCTGCTGCAAACCGCCTCTGCCGAGCTTGGGGAGCAAATAGAAACCCTGCGCACACGCATAGATGCCATCGTGGGCCGCCCCCTCAACCTCAACTCACCCAAGCAGCTGGGCGACCTGCTCTTCGGCGAAATGAAATTGCTGGCTAAGCCCAAAAAGACCAAAAGCGGCCAGTATGTGACAGATGAAGAAACCCTGCGCAAACTGGCACCGAGTTGCCCGCTGGTGCAGGATATTTTGGAGTACCGCGAGCTCGCCAAGCTCAAAGGCACCTATCTGGATGCCCTTCCCCGCTACATCTCGGCGGTGGATGGCCGCATTCACTCCACCCTGCAACAAATGGTGACAGCCACGGGCCGCCTTGCCTCCCAAAACCCAAACTTGCAGAATATCCCCGTGCGCTCAGAGGCCGGCAAGCTCATTCGCCGTGCCTTCATTGCCCGCGGGCCGGAGTTCTCCATCCTCTCCGCAGACTACTCGCAGGTAGAACTGCGCCTGATGGCAGCCCTCTCGGCAGATCCGTCCATGATTGCCGCCTTTGTGGAGGGGCGCGATATCCACGCCGAAACGGCTGCTAAAATTTACGGTGTGTCGCGTGAGGATGTCACGCCCGACATGCGCCGCGCCGCCAAAACCGTCAACTTCGGTATTATCTACGGCATCTCCTCATTCGGGCTCTCTCAGCGTTTGGACTGCACACGCACCGAGGCCGCCACGCTCATCGACAGCTATTTTGCGCAGTTCCCCGGCGTCAAAACCTGCATGGATAAGCTGGTGGAAGATGCCCGCAGCAAGGGCTATGCCGAAACCCTGTGTGGCCGCCGCCGCTACCTGCCCGACCTGAATGGCCGCAACTTCAACCTGCGCGCAGCCGCAGAACGCACGGCCATTAACACCCCCATTCAAGGCACCGCGGCCGATATGATTAAAATCGCCATGGTACGCGTGCACAACTTGCTGCAAGGCCGCCGCAGCCGCCTCATCATGCAGATTCACGACGAACTTCTCATAGACCTGCACCAAGACGAGCACGACCTCATCCCCGACATTGTCGACACCATGCGCAATGCCCTCCCCCTGCCCCATGGTGTCCCCCTGGAGGTAGAGGCCAACGCCGCCCCCAACTGGCTGGAAGCGCATTGATAATGTTGAATGTTTAATTTTTGATGTTTAAAGTAAAAATATGTCCCAAGAAATATTCACAAGAGAAACCATGTACGAGCGCACCATGGATTTTTCTGTGCGTATTATCAACATGGTCAGATGCATGCCAAAAGGTGTAGCTGAAAGAGCACTTGCAGATCAATTAGTCAGATGCGCCACCTCCATAGGCGCAAATTACAGAGAAGCCAGCCACGCCAAATCAGCTAATGATTTTGCAGCCAAATTGAAAATATGCGAAGGTGAAGCAGCAGAAGCGCTTTATTGGATTCAACTGATTATCAAATCAAACATTATGTCTCAATCCAAAATGGCAGCATTAGAACAAGAGGCTAAAGAACTTGTCGCAATCTTTACCACTGCGTCAAAAAAAGCTTATGAACGACGCAAACATTAAACATTAAAAATCAAACATTAAATATGATAACACTCGTTGGTTTAGGATATGATATTCACCAATTTTCTGCCACGCCGCGGCCGCTTTGGCTCGGCGGGGTGATGGTACATGAAACCAAAGGCTTGGCCGGCCACAGCGATGCCGATGTGCTTTGCCACGCGTTGGCAGATGCCATACTGGGCGCCATCGGCGAGCCGGACATCGGCTACTGGTTTCCGCCCAATGATGACAGCTGCCTCAATATATGCTCCTTGCGCATTGTAGAAAAAGCCGTAGAGCTGCTGCATGCACAAGGGGGTAAAATGGTAAATGCAGATTGCGCCCTCATTGCAGAGGCCCCCAAGATTATGCCCTTTGTGCAGCAAATGAAAGAGACACTCGCCCCCATCCTCGGCATCTCGCCCAAGCGCGTGGGAGTAAAAGCTACCACCAATGAAAAGCTGGGCGCCCTGGGCCGCAGAGAGGGCATGGCCGCCTTTGCTACCGTTGCCATTCAACTTCCCGAATAAGCCATGGACACAAATCTTGAATTGATGGCCTTTGCCGCCGTTAAAAACCTGGAAGCCGCCGGGCTCACCGTAGCCACGGCAGAGAGCTGCACGGGTGGGCTTATTGCCGCCGCCATCACCGGCGTGCCGGGGGCATCTGCCGTTTTCCGTTACGGGTGGGTCACTTATTGTAATGAGGCCAAGGAGCGCGAGCTGGGCGTGCTGCCCACCATCATTGAAGAGCACAGCGTGGTAAGCGAGCCCGTGGTAGCAGCCATGGCACAAGGCGCCATGCGCAAAGCCGGGGCAGATGTTGCCATCGCCGTGTCCGGCAATGCCGGCCCTACCGCAGCAGAGGGCGAGCCCCCTGTGGGCACCGTGTGCATTGCCTTGGCACGCCGTGGTGCCCCCCGCCCCGTGCATACCGAAACCCTCTTCCTGCCCGGCCTGCCCCGCAATGCTATCCGCAACCATATTGCCACCAAAGTGCTGCAAATGCTGGCCGCGCTTTAATTGATTGGCTTACGGCGCGGTACTAAGCGAGTTGTGGCTTTTCCGCATTGTAACAAAAAAAATACCGAAACTCCGACTACTCAAATACGGAGATACCGTTTTGTCCCACCCCACAAAGTGTAGCTATATTATGTTTTACCCTTGAAATAACTTATTTTTCTGCTATTCTTTCTGAGAAGCGGAGAACGAGAGTTTTATAACATAAAACACATACTCAATCATTCCTCCCGTACAATAAATTATCTAACCATACAAGAACAATGACAAAACTTACCTCTCTTGCCGTAGCTGCTCTTTGCGCCGCACCCACGGTTGCCATGATTCAACCGGCTCAAGCGGGTGCAGCAGAAAGCCACGAGCTGGCCATGCAGTATATCCAAATGAACGAAATCGTGAGCAACAAGCTCCAGCAGCTCAGCGACAGCATGGGCGAGCCCTTTGCTGAATACGCTGCCATCGAGCTGGCTTCTTGCTTGATTATGAAGGATAATATTCTTCGCGACCTGGCTCAGGAAACAGGTTTGACCGATGCTGACTTGCAGAAGATGAAAGACAGCCAAGCTGCTTGTCAAGCCCGTAACGAGCCCTACATCAGCACCATCTTGGAGACCAACACAGACGACATGCCCTTAACGGTACAAGCTGCTTTGATCATCTTAAATGCCGGTGCCCGCCCCGAAGATGCCGAAGAATCAGACCTCGTAGCAAAGTGCTGCATTGTTCTTCTTGCCAGAGACTTTGAGGTAACAGCCCTTATGCTGAGCACCATCAAGGACGCCAAAACAGCTGATGATGTTGACAAAATCGTTGATATGTTGGACACCCACGCTACAGTTTTGTACTCCCACCTGAAATCCCTTGCCCCCGACATGGTAGAGAATCTGCGCAGTGTGTCCGGAGATTCTATCTCTGCCATCATCAATACCCTTAAGGAGCTGAGAAAAGCCAACTATTACGGCAACGCTACGTTGCGCGAATTCGGCGAGAACAGATTGGACTAATTGCCCGTAAGCATTTATCCTAAAAATTAAAAGCCACAACTCCACACGTGAGTTGTGGCTTTTTACATTCACCCTCAAAATATGGCTGTATTATGTTTTTCTCTTGCAACACTATATTTTGTCGTTATAATGAAGTCGTGGGGCGTGCAGAGTTTACGAAATTAAGCATTTACTCCTTCATTCATCCCGCAAATATAAACATATAACCATACAAGAACAATGACCAAACTTACCTCTCTTGCCGTAGCCGCTCTTTGCGCTGCACCCACGGTTGCCATGATTCAACCGGCTCAAGCAGGTGCTGCAGAAAGCCACGAGCTGGCCATGCAGTATATCCAGATGAACGAAATCGTCAGCAACAAGCTCCAGCAGCTCAGCGACAGCATGGGCGAGCCCTTTGCAGAGTACGCAGCCATCGAGCTGGCTTCTTGCTTGATTATGAAGGATGATATCCTTTGGGAATTGGCTAAGGAAACCGGTTTATCCGACGCTGACTTGCAGAAGATGAAAGACAGCCAGGCTGCTTTCCAAGCCCGCAACGAAGCCTACATCAGCACCATCATGGAGACCAACATCGACGACATGCCCTTAACGGTGAAAGCTGCTTTGGTCATCTTGAATACCGGTGCTCGTCCCGACAATGACGAAGAACGTGATCTCGTAGCCTCTTGCTGCCTTGCACTTCTTGCCAAAGACTTTGAGGTAACAGCTATTATGCTGAACACGATCAAGGACGCTAAGACAGCTGATGACGTTGACAACATCGTTGATATGTTGGACACCCACGCTCTCGTTTTGTTCAAGCACATGAAAACCCTTGCCCCCGAGATGGAGGAGGAGCTGCTCGATGTAGCCGGTGATTCCATGAATGCCATGTACAAGACCCTGGAGTCTCTGAAGAAAGCCAACTACTACGGCAACGCCACGTTGCGCGAGTACGGGCAGAAAATGTTGAAATAATTGCCCATAAGCATTTATTCTGAAAATTAAAAGCCACAACTCCGCATGTGAGTTGTGGCTTTTAGCATATCCCATCGGGGCGTCAGCCCAAAGGGGAGATTAGCCGGGCATCAGAATGTGCATTGATAGCCCAGCACACCGGTGACGGAGCTTTGGTCTGAATAAAACTCGGCAGAGCAGTCCATAATGAGGGAGCCGTAGTCTTTACCCAGCGGAATACTGAAGCCCACACCTACTTCCACCCCGAAGTTACCGGGGTCTGCACCATGCACGGAAACACCGTTGGCAAGACCGGGGATGGCAACGTTGGCAGAGCCCTCCGTACGGCCGGCAATGGCCTTGCCAAGTACGCGAGTCTCCATAATAGCGGGAGTATTGAGCCAATTTTGGCCCACAATACCCTGCATGCGCGCGCCAAGCCCGAAAATAACGTTGTTGCTCTCTTGCTTACCGACAGAGAGGGCGGCATCCGAGCCGGACTCCGTGTAGCCATCCACTTGGCTATGGATGTAAGAGACATTGAACACGGGCTGCCACCAAGCCTCTGCCAAGGTATCGGAGTTCAGTTTGTAGCTGCGAGCCACCTCGTACATAAGCCCGAAGCTGAGGCCATCCGTACTGCCATGGGTAGAGTAGCCGCCATCCGGGAAAGCAACTCGGCGGTTAAGCGAGATGTCTGCAAAGCCTACGGAGCCGATAAGGGTGTGAGACCAGCAACCGCTTTCCATACCGGCAAAGAGGGTGCCGTAGTAGGCATCGAGGTCGCCGGAGGCATCACTGCCATAGCCTTTCACGCCGAGTCTGCCATGCATACCGGTAAAGGCAGCACCCACGGTGAGGTCTTCATTCACATTCATGGCCATACCGGCAGTACCGCCAATGCTGTTGAGGGAGTAACCGGGGGCAGAGTCGCCGCTGAGCTTGGTGTGGTCAATCTCTGCATTGGCCCAGAATGTGTACTGCGTGCAAGGCTCGCTTGCGTAGGGCAAACCGCTCTTGGGGTCATAAGCAGCAACGGTGGGGGCGGAGCAAACAATACCACCGTTGAGAGTGCTCACGCGGTTGCGGATGCTGCGCAGTTGGCGCTCCATCTGCCCGCGCCAAGCGATATTAAGGTTGGCAATGCCGGCACCCGATACCGAGGCGGCGAGAGAATCTGCCGCGCCACCGTTACCCTCTGCAATGTAAGCATCCATAGCATTGAGGGCGCCGGCAAGGGCGGGGTATTGTTCTGCATTGGCCTGTGGGTCGAGTGTGCCGAAGGCTTCATCTAACAAAGCGGCACCGGCTTTACCGTTAGAGGTAGTGGCATTGCGCTCGTAGTAGCCGCTGTTGGTAGTAGCAAGACTCAGCACAAGCCCGTCTTGCTCTTGAGCAAGGGTTACAATGAAACCGTCTTTCAAGAAACGCTCGGTTGTATCCTCTGTGAGGGTGTAGGTGGTATTGCCCATGTCTGCACTGCTCACCAAAGTGTAGTCGCCCGAGGCGCGAGTAACACGGGTTACATCAATATCCATGGTATCGGCAGTAGAAGCGCTGATATTCTCTGTGCTGACAACGGGGGTAGCGGCACTCAGCTCTGAGCCCAGCACCAGGTTATCCGTCTTGAGATTGGTAAACGTGCCGCCATTGTTTAAAATGAGGCGTTTGGCATCTACCGTACCACCGCTTACCACGTTTTCTTCAATCAACAAATCATTGGCAGCGGTAACGGCACCGGCGTTCTCCAATGTGCCTACCGTAGAGTTTTCTGCCAAGGCCAAGGTGGCGGCATCTGCCACTGTCAGAGTACCGCTGCCGTTAACGCTGTTGAGGGCAGAATCCCCCTCTAGCAGGTTCATCTTGCCTTGCAGGGCAATATCTGTGCCGCTAACGGCATCAGCAAATGAAATATCTGCCCCCTCTGCCACGGTTATCTCTGTGCCCTCTGCCATAGAAGCCACACCGTTGAAGGTACCCGAGCCGGCAAGCTGCATATTACCCTGAGCCACGGCCAAAGAAGGCCCGGCCACGGTGGTATCGGCCGCAGTAAGCGCAAGGTCATATTCGCCGGTTTTGGTAATGGTACCGGCCCCGGCAAACTCAGCGGCAATACTGCTTTCTGCCGTGGTTTCAAAGGTGTAATCTGATTCCACCGTCATGGTACCGGCCTGCAAGGCCTCCCCCAGTTGCACGGTATTCGTCACGGCACCGGCGGGGGCGGCAAAAGTGACATTATCACCATTGGCAAAAGGGGCCGCTTGCGGCGTAGTGTTCTGCCATGGTGTGTTGGCAGCATCAGTATTCCATACGTTGGTACCGGCTTCACCATTCCAAGTCAAATCATCGGCCTGTACCGTATAGGCACATGCCACAACAACACCTGCAATGAATCGCTGCAGGGAGCGTGAAAGTCGAGGTTTCATATGCAGATTCAGACCCACCTGCTCGCTCACCCGCACAAAATATGGTAGTTTTTTTAAGTTACAGCTTGATTTTTTAGATGAAAGTGCTATCCTTTTCATTGGTCGCATAACATCAAAATTTTCGCATCATGAAACAGATTTTCTCAAACCTCAGTATTGTAGCACTGTGCAGCTTGCCGCTCTCTGCACAGGCAAGCCAAATTTGGGCAGACGGCGTATCCGAGGAAGCCGGGTGGATTGATTATGAAAAACAGAAAACCAAGGGCGATGGTGACGATAATCTGTGCTGGGCTGCCAGTGCCGCCAACATCATTGACTTCTGGCAACAACGCTATGTAGTACCCACCGGCACCCCAACGGGCGAAGCTATTTGGAATCAATTTAAAACCGCAAGTTCATACGACGTAGGTGGCAGTTTCCTCAATGCCATGCAATGGTGGGTTGGCGGTGACTACCAGGGCACCACATGGACCTCATCATCTCAAGGAGCACAAGATAACAGAGCTGTCTACCGAGCAGCCGCCACCGACCTTGGTTCTTCTCAAATAGTTTACCCGATTTACACCGACATATCAGAGTTCGACGGCTACTACTGGAACCTCATCCCCGAAACATGGGTAGGCTATCCCTACGGCAACATAAATGAGCGGTTTAGCCACTTGAGCGAAAATTTCTTCTGGAGAACATCAGATTATGAGGCTCCTATCGACTCGGTGATAGTCGACCAATTCAGCGAGGGCATGCCTATCGCTCTCAGTTTGGCCTCGGTTGGAGGAACCTTAACACTGGGGCACGCCGTAACCTTGTGGGGCGTGGAATATGAGGAAGACGAGAACGGCGATATCACCCTGAGCGCCCTATGGCTGACCGACTCTGACGATTACAAAACAGCCCTGCAAAAAATTGCCGTTGAATATGCAGGTGAAACCATTTACCTGGTAGACTATACCAACAACACGGCCTATGGCAATGTGTATCTGGACTCCGCCTCCGGCATCAATATCTCTGAGAGCGACACTTGGAACCTGGTTGCCATACCGGAGCCCGCCACCGCCACACTTAGCCTGCTGGCACTCGCAGCACTTGCCGCGCGCCGTCGCAGAAAATAATCAGCACCTACACCATCTTCACGCAGAGGTTGTCCCACCACGGACAACCTCGCTTTTTTTTGAAAAAGACGGGCAGAAAAGCCATACGTTTTTCTAATGTCAAAACTATATTTTGACATATCAAACTTACTTTGGTACAATACCCGCGAGATATGAGCACAGCATTTGTACCGGAGGATTACTTCAAACGCTACACCGCGGCCGATATATTCGGTGAGGGGGTAGATAGTTTTGAGGTGGATTTAGGCTGTGGCGATGGCGGCTTTTTGTTGGCCATGGCAGAGCATTACCCCGACACAAAGTTTTTGGGGGTGGAGCGCTTGCTGGGGCGCATACGCAAGGTATGCGGCACAAGCGCCAAACGCGGGCTCAGCAACGTAAAAGGCTTGCGAGCCGAGAGCCGATACTTTTTGGAATGGATGGTAGCCCCCGGCAGCATCAGCCGCTTGCACTACCTCTTCCCCGACCCCTGGCCGAAAGAGAAGCACCACAAAAACCGTCTGGTGCAAGACTCTTTCATCCCCGTGCTGCACAATGCTCTGGCAGAGGGCGGTGAGGTACTGTTCAAGACCGACCACGAGGAATACTTCATCTGGGTGTGCGAGAAAATGAATGCCTCGCCCCTCTTCACACAGGCAGAATGGAACGCACCATTCTACCCCAAGACTGACTTCCAGCAACAGTGGGAGGCTATGGGCAAGCCCATTTTCGCCGCCCGATTCATCCGCAATAACGCATGAGCTTCACCCTACACAGCACAGACCCCAGCGGGGCACGCCTCGGCACACTGCACCTGCCGCATGGCGATGTACCCACCCCCATCTTCATGCCCGTAGGCACGCAAGGCACGGTCAAAACCCTGCACCCCGAGGATTTGGAGGCGCTGGGGGCTCAGATTATTTTAGGCAACACCTACCACCTGTGTTTGCGCCCCGGCGATGAGCGCGTACGCGAGCTGGGGGGCCTGCACACGTTTACCGGGTGGAACCGCCCCATGCTGACAGACAGCGGCGGTTTCCAGGTATGGAGCTTGGCACGCCTGCGCAAGATTACGGAAGAGGGCGTGCGTTTCTGCAACCACATAGACGGCTCGTACATGATGCTCACCCCGGAGCGCAGCATGGAGATACAGGCCAACTTGGGCAGCGACATTGCCATGTTGTTTGATGAATGCCCGCCCTACCCCTGCGACCGCAAGTATGCTGAAAAATCTCTGGGCTACACCCTGCGTTGGGCCAAGCGCTGCAAAGCTTGGGTAGACGAGCACCAACCCCGCAGCGGCAACGGCCTGCAACAGCACTTCGGTATTGTGCAGGGCTCTGTGTATGCCGACCTGCGCCGACAATGCGCAGAAGAGCTCGCCGCCATGGACTTTGACGGCTACGCCATCGGCGGTGTATCGGTAGGCGAGCCCGAAGAAGAAATGCTGCGCGCCATCGAAAACAGCACTCCGTATTTACCGCAAAACAAAGCCCGCTATGCCATGGGCTTAGGCACCCCCACCCAGTTGTTAGAGATGATTGAGCGCGGGGTAGATATGTTTGACTGCGTGATGCCCACCCGCTTGGCACGCCACGGCGTTGCCCTTACCCCGGATGGCCCCATGCACATCAAAAACAAGCGTTGGGAGAACGACAGCAAGCCCATCGACCCCGAGGGGCACCCACACGTGAACCGCTTTTCGCGTGCGGCCATACGCCACTTCTTCCGCGCCGGTGAGATGCTGGCCCTGCGCCTGCTCTCCTTCCAAAACCTCCACTTCTATCTGCGGCTCATGGCGCAAGCGAGAAGCGCCATTGCAGCCGGACAATTCGCTGCCTTCAAAAGCAGCTTTATCTCGCGCTATAAAGCAAACGAAATATCCTAACAGCAAACACCAATACAAACACCATGGAAGCACTCAATTCATTATTCCCCTTTATCCTCATCTTCGTTATCTTCTACTTCCTGCTGATTCGCCCGCAGCGCCAGCAGCAGAAGAAGCTTCAGGAGCAACAAAGCGCCATGAAGGCCGGCGACAAGGTTGTAACCGCCGGTGGCATTCACGGTATCGTTCGCGAGGTTGACGAGAAGACCGCTAAGGTAGAAGTATCTGCCGGTGTTCTCATCAAGTTCGAGAAGGCCAGCATTGTTGCCTTCGTTTCCAAAGAGAACTGATTTTTGAATCACCAACTGTGCTTTCCGTCTACACAGCGCCCGATTTAACCGCTGCAACAGTGGAAAGCATGGGAATACGCTTGGGCGTTATCGGCAACCCGATTGCCCACTCAAAATCCCCGCAGATGCAGCAAGCCGCGCTTGCCGCCTGCGGGGTTTCTGCCACCTATGTGCGCCTGCTGGCAGACACTTCGCCCGGCGCATTTGAGGCCATGCTGCAACAACTGGCAGAGTTAGGTTTCATTGGCTGCAATGTGACGGTACCATTCAAAAAACAAGCCTATGCAGCAGCCGTGCAGGCAGATTCACTATCCACCCTTTGCGGAGCTGCCAACACCCTGGTGCGCCGAGATGACGGTTGGCACTGCTACAATACGGACGGCCCCGGCTTTGAACAGGCCATTTTTGAGCTGAGTGGCAAAAAGCTCAGTGAATTAAGCATTGTTATTCTGGGTGCATGCGGTGGCGCGGGCTCTGCGCTGGCTGCACAATGCGCCCTGAGCAACTGCCCCCGCCTTACCCTCATCAACCGCCCTCGCCCACAGTTGGCAGAGCTGGCTCACAAGCTTGCCGCCCATACAAACGGCCTCCCCCAAACAGCCGCATTTGACACCCCCGAAGCCGCAGAGGCCATACGCACGGCAGACCTCATTGTCAATGCCACCAGTTTGGGGCTGCATGCAGGCGACCCCCTGCCCCTTGCCCCCGAGCTCTTGCATGCAGGGCAAATCGTGTACGATATCGTCACCCACGACACCCCACTGCGCCAAGCTGCGGCAGCACGCGGCTGCCTTACCGACAACGGCTTGGGTATGCTTTTGTGGCAAGGTGCCTTTGCCTTTAAGCACTGGTTCGGCATACTGCCACCCGTAGAAGATATGCGCCAAGCGCTGAGCTGAACGCAGCTATGCTGCCCCATGGCGGTGGCACATGTGCGTTTTCTGTCGATTTTCCTTGCAGAAGACGGCATAAACGGGTAGAATACAGGGCATGAAAAGCACGCTCAGAATCGGCACAAGAGGCAGCGAATTGGCACTGAAACAAACGGAACTGGCCATAGCAGCCATTAAGGCTCACCACCCGCAAATTGAAACCGAGGTGGTCATCATTAAGACAGATGGCGATGACCGCACCGATATACCGCTGTGCCAAGTAAACAAGGCTGCCGGCACCCAAGATAAGGGTGTATTTGTAGCCGCTATTGAGCGAGCACTGGCAGCCGGGGAGATTGATTGCGCCGTGCACAGCCTCAAAGATATGCCGGGGCAACCCGACCCCGCTTTTGAGATAACGGCCGTGCTGCCGCGCGAAGATATTTGGGATGCTCTTATTCTGAAAAAAGGCGCAGACATGAGCCGCTTAACCTTGGGCACCAGCAGTGTGCGCCGCGTGCAGCTCATCCGCACCTATTGGAGCGGCACCGCCAAGGCGGTTTCCATTCGCGGTAATGTACACACACGCCTGCTCAAGCTTATTGAAATCGATGAGATGGACGGCATCGTCTTGGCCCGCGCCGGCTTAAACCGCTTGGGCCTTACGGGCGACAGCATTTGCATAGACGGTACTACGCTGAGCGTGGTAGACATGAGCAAAGATTCCTTTATGCCTGCCCTGTGCCAAGGCGCCATTGCCATTGAAACCCGCAAAGACGACGCAGAGACACGTGCCTTGATAACCCCGGTAAATGACCGCGATACCGAGCTGTGCGTGCGTGCCGAACGCGCTTTCCTGTCCATGCTGAACGCCGATTGTTCTGTACCCGTGGCCGGTTATGCCACCCTTAACGGAGATTTCATGATGATGCGAGCCATCTACTTTATGCCCAACGGCATGCCCGTGCGCGTCACCCACCGTGGCGAAACGGAAAAACCGGAGGAAGTGGCCGCCGGGGCTTACGCTAAGCTGCAAGCCGCCATCAGCCCCGATAAATGATACCGTTTCTTACCGTTTTTGCTTGATTTGACAGCGCAAAAACGGTAGTATAAACTAAAATTCAAGCTATGACTGCTACAGATCTTTCTCACTACGAATTTGACGACTGCCTGTGGGTACGCTGTGCCGGCAGGGGCAGCTTCGTCAATAGTCCGTCCCTCAAATCATTGGCGGACAAATATCTGGAAAAAGGCAGCGGCAACATCGTTATCGACTTGGAGATTTGCCCCGGGGTAGACTCTACCTTTATGGGCACATTGGCAGGGCTGGCCCGCAAGGCAATGGCAGTGGGCGGCATGGTACAAATTGCAACCCCCACCCAACGCACCCGCGCCGCCATGGAGAGCTTGGGGCTGGATATGATATTGGATTTGGACCCGCAAGATGCCCCTTGGCAAGAGAATATACAAGAACGCCGCTACAAACTCGCCGAACAGCAAGCAACCTCTGCCGAAGAGGGAATTGCCGATTTATCGGAAGCAGACCGCACGCGCCATGTACTGGAGGCTCACAACACCCTGAGAGACCTCAACGAAAAGAATGACGAAACCTTCGGCTACGTTTGTGAGACCTTAGAAGAAGACCTCAAGCGCCACGAAAGCAACAAGGGATGAGTTGCCCCCATGTACGGCTCTTTACAGCAGGCAGCAGTCTTTTATGAAGAACTATTGCAGCGCGTGTACGGCGACACCGCGCTGCACGCAGCAGAACATGACGGCAGCCCCATAGAGGTACCGGAGCTTGAGGCGCAAAGCTATTGGATGGCAGGCCTGCTGGGGCACGGCGGCAATACCCTGCGCCACGGGCAAGTAAAAATCATTGACTTCGGGGAATGGAACCGCAGTGTTGGCCCCGACTTTTTGCGCGCAGAAATTGAAATAAACGGCACCCGCCTGCGCGGAGATATAGAGCTGGACCCCACCGCCCAAGATTGGGAGCGGCATGGCCACGGAGCAAACCCGGCATACAACAATGTGGTGCTGCATGTGGTACTTGCCCCACCACCCGCCGGCTGGTATACCCGAGATTCACAGCACCGAGATATACCCATTTTGCCCATTGCCCCACAACTGATAGCGGCCGCAACCGGAAAAAGCAAAACACATATCCCCGAGCCCACCGAGCTGTGCAAAGAACCGCTGAGCCACCTCAGCGCAGAGCAAATTGCCCACCTGCTGCAAGCCGCCGCCGGCTACCGCATGCTGCGTAAAAGAAGAATATTTCATCTTAAAGCCCAAAACCTGGGGCTTCAGCAAACGTGGTATGAGGCTTTGGCAGAAACCCTCGGCTACAAGGTCAATAAACAGCCCATGCAAATGCTGGCCCGCCGAGCCCCGCTGAAGCACTTGGGCAAACAGGCAGAAGCCATCCTCTTCGGCACGGCCGGCTTTTTGGTCCCCGTGCTCCCCGAGCAAGCGGGGGAAGAAACACGCCACTACCACCGCACTGTGTGGGATGCGTGGTGGGCCTTGCGCGCAGAATACGAGCTAAGCGATGGGCGCACCATCAATTGGCAATTTGCCCCCATACGCCCCGGCAACCACCCACACCGCCGTGTTGCCGCACTGGCCGTTGCCGCACAGCATTGGCAGCACATTGCCCCCCTGCTCAATGCACAAAGAGCAGATGAACTGGTAAAATGCTTGGGCGCCCTGAGCCACCCGTATTGGGACACTCATTACACACTACCCTCTGCCACACAAAGCAAGCGCTCTGCCCTCATCGGCGAATCGCGCGCACGTGATTTCCTCATCAACCACGTCTACGTGCAAGATGAATCTCCCTGTGCTTGGGCAACCTACCTGAGCCTCAAAGAAAGCGACACCCCCTCGGCGGTACGCAACACGGCCACGCGGCTTTTCGGCACCCGCGATGACCTCAAAAAATTGCTCAATACAGCCTACGCCCAGCAGGGCTTGCTGCAAATTGACGCAGATTACTGCGCCACCAATGCTTGTTGCGACTGTTGCTTCCCCACCAAATTACGCGAAGCCTGCTGCATAAAATAATGCAGCATCACAAAAGCCCATCCACCTTCTCCAAGCGGGCTGCTGTATCGCCGAACTGCAAAAAAGCGTTAAGGCGGTCATTTTCAAGAAGCGCAACAAACCTGCCTTCCGCCACAAGTTTGCGCAAACCTTCATCTGCAAAGAGGTCCAACAAGCGAGATGGATGTGGCAAGTTCAGGTGGACCAAACGCTCATGGTAAAATCGCGTATACTCCGGCTCGCTGAGCGTGCAACCGTATGCCACCAAACAGGCTAAATTACTTTGCGCAGGAGCCTCCAACGGGTCTACGGACTCTAACCATGAAAAAGCCTTGGCATTACGGATAACATATTTACAGCTTGTAAATAAAGAAACATCCGGCATGGGTGCATTGTGGTAATGAGCCTCCGCCAAATCATGGTAATAGCTCACCCTGGAGATGGTACCATAGTAGGAAATAGCAATGGTAGACACCCACAACACCAAAATAAACATGAGAATGGTGGTAAAGATATTGCAAAAACCAACCTTGCCTTTTTTAAACCCAAACAGCATGGAAAACCAGCTCAGGCAATGGAAAAACAGCAATAAAACCAAAATGGCAGTAGTCCATGCCAATGTTTGTACCATCCAAGGTTGAGGGGTGGAGGTAATGCAGGAAAGCAAGGTAAACCCTTTGCTCTGCACAAACATCCACGTAACAAGTGCACAGCACCCGGCCACGGCAAGCCATATGGTCCGCAGCAATCCTTTGATAACAGAAAAGATGACTACAAACACCAACACTGCCAAAATGGCAAGAATCAACAAAATCTGAGGATCAATTCCCATGGTATGAATACTATTTTTTTGAATATGCAGCGCGAATGGCTTCAAGATTGCGGCGAGCGGATTCGTGATTGGGTGCCAGTTTGAGCGCTTGCTCAAAAGCCGAACAGGCAAGCTCGTACTGCCCCATTTCTGCATAAATCAAGCCCAAGTAATAGTGCACATGAGCTTCGTTCGGGAACTTCTTTTCCGCAAGCAGCATCAACTCCAATGCCTCGTTCAAACGATTTTGACCGGCCAAAAAGACGGCGTAATCCAAATAAGCAACCGGGCCGGCAGGGTCTAAGGCAATAGCTCTGCGATACTGGCGGTCTGCTTCATCATACTGTCCTTTGGCAGTTGCAATCATTGCCAACTGCATGGCGCCAATGGGTTGGTCTGCCCGGTAACGTGCAATAGCCTCTTGCTCTTTGAGCGCGGCAGCGTAATCAGGCATCCGCACTAAATAGGGCACCAGCGGTCTGGCGGCAGCGCGGCGCACTACTTTGACGGGGTCTTTCACCAACGGCAAGGCCTCTTGTTGCAACACATGGGCAGCTGCGGCACGTACCATAGGGCTGGGGTCTTTTGCCGCCGAGCGGGCAGCTTGTACTACCTGTGGCGACAACGGCTGCACAGCCATCAATTCCAAAAGCGTGGCTCTCCAAGCAGGCACGGTTTCTTCTTTGTAAGCTTTCAGCAGTTCATCGCTGTTATACGCGCCTGCCATGGCAGCATGCACGGCACGCGTGCGGGCATTGGTTACCGCCATTTTTTGTTGCGGGTAAGTTTGGCTCACCACCTCAGCAGCACGAGCATTATCCATACCGGTGTGGCACATGGTGCAGGCGTTGGGAATCCCCAGTTCTACACTCAGCTGCGGATTGGGGGAATTAAAGGAATGGTCACGGCGGGGATCGCGCGCCATATAATTGCTTTCCGGCATATGGCACTCCACACAGCGAGCGCCCATACTACCCTGCGGACACGGGGTATGATTGGCCATATCAATAACGGGAGAGGTGGTACCATTGACCACTGTGCCGGCAGCATGGCAACGCAGGCAAAGAGAATTATCCTCTTGCGGAAGCTTCAAAGTGGCTGTATGGGGGTTGTGGCAATCCAAACAAGTTACCCCGGCAGCCCCCATGCGGCTCAAGCGCAGCCCGGTCTCGCAATAATCTTCGTCGCGCTGCATGCCGTTGGGCCAAAATATCCCCTGCTGCGTGGGTAATTCCAAACGAAAATGGTCATCAAACTTATCCCCCACCACAAATGATTCATCCAACTCTTCACGGCGTGCATGGCAGGTTGCACAATTATCATGCATTTGCTGCGCGGTAAGCACGCGGTCTTGTTTTGCCACCAAGCAACCATCAGCATCGGCCTGCGCAGCCATTTTATGGCATTGAATACAGCTTACGCCCGGCTCTTTCCAAGTAGAGGCGTAGGTATCAGTCTTTTCATCATAATTTTTACAGAAATGAGAGGTATGGCACCAAGCACATTGAGAGTTCCAATTCATTCCACGGCCCAACCAATGCCCCCAATCACCGCTTTCTCGGGCAGCCAAGTGTTCTGCGCTCAAACGGGCATCAGCCTCAAACATATCGAACCACTCGTGCGCATTGACATCCCACGAGGCGCTGGGGGTATGCCAGCCGCCATCCTTCCCCTTCACCAAATACTGCACCAAGGGGCGCCGCCCCAGCACATAATCCACATTAAACGTACGGCCGCTCTGAGAATCCTTCAGTAATAACGCACCTTTGGGTGTGGCAGAAAACGTAAGCTCCGAGCCATGCGCCTTGAGGCGTTGGCCGTGAAATGGCTCGGTATCCATCTCTGCATTGGTGGTACGCAAGGCCCATGCGTGGTCGCTGTGAGACCATTCTTCAAACTCTTTAACATGGCAGGCCCCACATTGCGCAGAAATCGGCACGGCATTAATATCCCAATGCCCGTGCTGCAAAGGCACCTGAGCAGACTGCGGCTGTTCCTCGTGGCAAGAGCAGAGAAACAGAGCTATTGTCAGAATACCGGTGGTCAATCGTTGCATTGCTGCCGGATTATAGCATAATCAACAACATAAATCAAACCACATTTTGCGGTATGAACCGTAATTTCTCTTGCAAAACAAAGCCTTTCATTATAAACTCACCACATGTCACGCTATAACGGAGAACAGGTATTGGTGGTACCCCGCGCCGCTTTCGAAGCCGTGGGGGCATTTAACGGTGTACGCATGAATGCGCAAGAATATCTCACCGCCTTTTTCGGCAACGGCGTGGCTCATTACATGGACCGCGATGAGGCTGAGATGAACCCGCAGTTCAAGCAAATTATCGCCTATGCCATCTTCTGCCACAACGGCAAAGTGCTTGCCTATGCTCGCACCGCAAAAGGCGGCGAGGCTCGCCTGCACGACAAATGGTCGCTGGGTATCGGCGGGCACATTAACCCCGTAGACGGCTTGGCTGACAATATCGACACCTATTTGGCCGGGGTGGAACGCGAAATCCGCGAGGAGATTTCGTTCTCCGGCAATGCCACGCAAAAGCTTTACGCCGTCATCAATGACGACACCAATGAAGTGGGCAGCGTGCATCTGGGTATTGTTCACCGTTTTGAATTGGATAATGATGAGGTAAAGCCGCTGGAGAAAAAGCTGGCCAACCTCAAGTTCTGCACCTTGGATGAGCTGGCAGGCCCGCTTTACGACAAGCTCGAAACATGGTCCGCCATTTGTGTGGATGCCTTGAAATCTGAGTAAGCATGAGCCGCCCCGCCCTCAGCCTCGAGCAACTGCACCCGCAAGCCTGCGCCATTGCCAAGGATGCAGCATGTTTGGTGGGCTTGAGCGGAGGGCGAGACTCCGTAGCACTGCTCCTGATTCTTAAGGAGATAGGCTGCCGCCAATTAACGGCATGCCACATTAACCACGGCATACGCGGCAAAGAGGCAGATGCAGACGAGCAATTCTGCAAAGACCTGTGCGAGCGGCTGGGCATTCCCTGCATCTGCCACCGTTTAGATGTGCCGGCCCTGGCACAAGAAACGGGAGAATCTTTAGAAACCGCCGCCCGCAATATACGCCGTAAATTGTTGGCTGAAACGGCGGCAGCGGTAAAAGCCCAAGCCATTGCCATGGCCCACCATGCCGATGACCAGGCAGAAACCGTGCTGTTTCGCATGGGCAGAGGCGCCGCCGGCCCGCGCGGCATGAAACCCATAGACAAAGGCTTGGGCTGCACTTGGCTTTTGCGCCCGCTTCTGCATGTGCGCCGAGAGGAAATTACCGCTTGGCTTTGCGCCTGCGGTGAAACATGGCGAGATGACTCTACCAATGCCGTGGCAGATGTGGCACGCAACAGCATACGGCATGAGGTACTGCCCGCCCTTAACAAGGCATTGGGGCGAGATGTGGTGCCCGTGTTGTGCCGCAGTGCCCGCCTGCAACAAGAAACCCTCGAGGCGCTGGAGGCCGCCATGTCTGCCCTGCCCATGCTTGACCCGCAAGGGCGCCTCTACCTGCCCTTTGTTCTGGCTCAACCGCTCCCCCTTCAAAAAGCAATCGTTCGCCGATACTTGCAAAACCAAGGCGTACCCCAAATTGATGAAGCCATGATTATAGCGGTATGCAACATGTTACCGGCAGACGCCACCCCCGCCCGCATTTGTCTGCCGGGGGGCTACATGGCCATTCGCCGTCAAAAGAGGCTTATTATTCAGGCCTCTTCACCTAACTGATACGACGGCTCTTTTTCAGAAGGCTATGTTTAAATTTTCGGTTGATAAATCGGAGTTTGTCGAGCAGATGGCTCGCGTAAGCGAGCGGAATTTTTGAGCCCCGTGCATGCGGGGCGATAGATTATTAGACCCGGGTGCAGCCGCGTCAGCGGCGGAACCCGGGGTAAGATGAAAATAAAATCGGAGCCCGAGAAGCCTAAGCGTAGCGAAGGCGACGAGGCCGACAGCACGCCCCGCTCCTGTTTTTGC
>JBGVMR010000070.1:0-70914 GCA_045124875.1 Akkermansia sp. | reverse complement strand
GGCAGCCATCATATAGAGTTCTACAGCTTTTTTCTCACTTTTAGACACACCGCGGCCTTGGGTGTATAAATCCCCCAGCAGAACCATTGAGCGGTCATCTCCGGCTTCTACAGCCTTTTTAATCCAAAGAACGCCGTTTTTAACATCGCGCTTCATTACCGTGCCCTCAATCAGGTTTTTGCCCAGCTGGCGCATGGCATCAACATCGCCCGCACGGGCATCTTCCAACAGCTGCCGTGCATTGGATGATGCCGACATACGCCCAAGCGTGGTGCTGATATCACAATATGCGTGGGATTTCGGCAACATCGACAATGCGCCTAATAATAAAAAAGAAAATATAAATAAATATTTCATATGCTATAAACAAGTCTTCGCTACTATATTAGAGATATGAACACATTTGTCAAGAATAATCGAACTTTTTATATCTTTTTTGCTATCTTAAAAAAAATAGCAGTAAAAAGCACCTTGCAAAAAACAAAATCCCCATTCCGCGCGCGGGGCGGGAATGGGGATTGAAATTGCGTTGTGCGTTAAGCTACATCAGAAATTGATGCGGTAGCCCACGGTACCGTTGAACTCGGTATAACCGCTGCGGAGCTCGGCAGAGACATCGAAGAAGATGGTGCCATCGTTCTCATCGCCCACGGGTACGGAGAGGCCTGCGCCGAGTTCTACGCCGAAGGCGCCCAGCTCTGCGCTTTCAACCATGGCGCTGCGGCCGCCACCGATGAAGGCAACATCAGCCTCGGAGGAGGTATCGCCGATATCGAACTTGGCAAGAGCGCGAGCCTCGAATACGGAGGTGCGGTTGAAGATATTCTCACCCACCACGGCCTGCACGCGTGCACCGGCACCCAAGGTGATGGTGTCGAGCGTCTGGTCGTCTACCTTGAGGGCAGCAGCGCCTCCCTTTTCAGTGTAGCCACCCACATTGGTGTGGCGATAGGCTACGTTGAATATGGGCTGCCAGCAGGCATCGCCGTCTTCATCGATAGCAAAGACGCGACCTACCTCGTACATAAGGCCGAAGGCCATACCGTCCGTATCACCCTCTGTGGTATACTTACCACCGGCGTGGCTGACGGTGCGCTCGTAAGAGCTATCCATCATACCGATGGTGCCGATGAAGGTGTGAGTCCATGCGCGGCTGGAGTAACGGGCAAAGGCGCTCACGTAGAAGGTGTCCATATCGCCATCAAGCATATCCGGGCCGTCTACGGTGAGGTCGCCGTACATGGCGGTGAGGGCCAAGCCGAGGGTGAGGTTCGGGTTCACGTCAACATCGAAGCCGACGGTACCGCCCCAGCTATCGAGCTTGTAGCCGGAGGCAAGGCCATCTTTATCCATCTCGCCGAAGTTACCCTCTGCGTTCACCCAAGCGTTGAAGTAGGGCATACCCTCGTTTACCACGCACTGGTTGACACCCATGGTGGTGGTGCGGTTGCGGATGGAACGCAGCTGGCGCTCCACATCGCCGGAGAATGCCATACCGAGAGCTGCGGTGGAAGAACCGGCAACGGCTGCCAAGCCCTCCTCCGTCATGGTCCCCTTATCAACAGCGCCAAGGATGTTTGCCAAGTCAGCATCTGTACCGGTTGCACCGGATGCGAAGGCATCATCCATGAGGGTGGCACCGGCTTTGGCGTTGGCAGCAGCACCGGCGTACTTCTCCTTCATGTAGTTCTCATTGGCAACAGCACCCAATACCACATTCTGGCCGGCAGCATCCCAATCGAGAGAGTAAGAATACTTCTCGCCGCTTACGCTCAGAATATTGGAACCGCCGTTGAGGCTGATAGCGACATCAGAAGAATCCTCAGCTACCTCCAACAGCGTAATTTGGTCTGCAACACCGGCATCCACAGCGGCCTTAAGCTTGTCGGTATCTACCTCCAGAGCCAACTCATCGCCGGCAATGGAACCGGCCTTTACAAGGCTGTCGAGGTCGGTGAACTTCAGCGCACTGTCACCCAAGTTAAGCTCGCCCGCGATTTCAGCGGTGCTGCCGTTATCAAGGGTAAGGCCACCGGCCAGCGTAGCGTCGCCGTTTACCATAAGGCTAGACTCAGCCTCGCTGCCCAGCGTTGTTGCGCTGTCAACCGTCAAGCTATCCACAGTTACAGAGCCATCATTAATGGACAGGGCATCGCCCACCACAAGGGTATCTGCATCAATGCTGCCATTCATCACCTCCACAGAGGCGGCTGTAAGCTCTGCAGCTACGAGGTCGGCAGCCTCTTCGCTACCCAATACCAAGCCACCGTCAAAGGCTGCATTGCCAATGCTGCCGGAGCCCTTCTTGAGAGTGGTGAGGCCATCTACCTGCAGGTCGCCGGTACCGTTGAGGCCCTCAACCGTGAGGCTATCGGTAGCGTGTACCGTGCCTACGGAACCGAGGTCGAGCACACCGCTGTCAACAGCGCCTGTCAGCTCTACGGTAGAATCAGCGTTACCCAGAGATGCAACATCCGTAATATCGGTAGCGGAGGTAGTAACCGTGCCCAACCAGGTATCTTCACCCAAGCCCGTCAGCTTGGTGCTGTCAACACCGGCGGCGGCGCCCAGATCCAAGGTTGTGTCGCTCTGGCCGCGGAGCACAAGCGTTGTGCCGTCGGCAATGGAGAGCTGTTCAATCCCAAGTGTCACACCGTTCTGAAGGGCGAGCGTAGACTCCGTGCCCTTCGGGTTCTCATTGTTGGTAGCAATGGTCAGGTCGGTAGCCTCGTTCATCTGCAGAACACCACCATTGAGCTTAATGGTATCGGTATCATCCACGAAGTTGTCGGATACATTGCCGAGGGTCACATTGCTGTTCACCCAGTATGTGGAGGTGTCCTTAGACTCGGAGATGGTTACCTTGCCGTTAGCATACTCACCCTCACGGGCATCTGCACCCACGGTCCATGTAGAGACTTGAGAGTCGACATTGGTCAGGGAGCCATCTACAACAGTGTAGATTTCATTACGGGAAACGAAACCGTTACCACCGTCGGTAATCTCCTTACCAAGGTCAGAGGCATCTGCCGTGGCCGCGTAGGTAGACTTGTTCTCCAAGCCGAAGTCGCTGGCAGAGGTATCCAAGTGCATGGCACCGCCGAGTGCTAACGTACCGCCGTCTTCCACGGTAATGCCGCCGGTGAGTGTTGCATCGCTCAAGGTGAGTTCAGCTGCGCTGTCCACTGTGATATCACCCACAGTAACAGCCATGCTGTCAGACCCGGCAAGCGTGCTTTCACCCACAAATTCAGCGTCTGTTACGGTAGTAGCGCTCAGAGTAGAACCGCCAATGGTAACAGTACCACCGGTAATTTCAGCTGTAGCATTGTCTACACCGCTGAACAGAGAGCCGGCATTCAGAGTACCACCGCTCATGACCAAGCCATCTTCGCCCACTTTAAGGCGTTCTGCCTCTACCTTAGCAGTGTCACCGCTGATAACTACACCTGCAGCGGTGAGCAAGCCGGCTGCATCTACGGTAGAACCGGTAATTTCAGCCGTACCGGCAAGCTCAAGGTCGCCGGCGGTCAGGATGGAGCCATTGTCAGCCGTCAGAGAGCCAGCCACCACAGCACCGGCATTTACGGTACCGGCGTCAAGGATGGCATCACCTGCAATCGTTACATCGCCGGCAGTCAAAGCAGCACCGCCGCTTACCTCCAACTCTGCAGCGCCTACATCTGCCAAGTCGCCGTCAAAGGTAGCCGTGGCAGAGTCTGTCACCGTGAGTTTACCCTCGATGGTGAGAGAGCCGGGGTTGGTGGTATCTGCAGCAAAGGTGTAGTTGCTGCCGGCACCGGATACCGTAAGGTCATCTACGGTAGCGGTGGTGTCTACCAGCACGGTCTCGGCCTTGCCGTTGTTGAAGATGGCATTTACCTCTTCGTTGCGGGTAGCAGCATCCTTGATGGTTACAAGGTTTTCACCGTTGTTATCCTTCACGGACCAAAGTTTCTCGGACCACTTCTCGGTGGTGGTGTCGGTGTCTTCCCAGTAGAACTCGGTCATACCGGCAATGGCGCTGAGCTTCAGCGTACCGTCCTCGAATACGAGGTACAGCTTGCTGTCAACCTCCCCGCCATTGATGCCGCTGAGCACATCGCCGGCAAGCACCTTGTTCTCGGAGTCGAATTCTATGCCGGTAATACTGTCAATACCGGTGATAAGCTCAACCTCACCATCGGGGTTCACCTTAACATCCAAGCCGAACAGGCCGCCAATGGTCAGGGCATTGCCTGTGCCGAGCAGAGATGCGCCCTCTACAACGGGAGCGGTCATATCAAGCATGCCGTTTGCGGAGTCTGTGGCACCATCCCACAGGGTCAAGTTGGACCCGGCAGCCAATGTCAAATCGCCGTTAATAGCAGTGTCGCCGGCTGTGATAAGAGAACCGTTTACAACAACATCACCCGTTACGGAGTTACCGCCGAGGTCAACCGTAGCCCCGGCCTCAATGGTGGCACCGCCGTTAACGGTCAGAGCCGTGCCGGTAGTCAGCTTAATGGTACCCTCACCTACAACGGTAAGAGCATCGTCCATGGACATTGCTGCACCGCCGATGGTCACTACCTTACCGGATGACTCAACACCTATCTTATTGAAGCCCGTGAAGTTGATACCCACGCGGTCTTGGTCGGCATCGCCCGTGAACAAGATAGTGCGATCACCGGCAACAGAGGAATGATTGGCCCCTGCATTAGTATCATGATAGCCTGCGGAAACGGTCTTACCGACAGTCAGCGTTACACCGCTGCCTACCTTCACCGTGGTAGATTCCGTGGTCAGGTAAGAGTTGTTCACCTGACGGCCTGCGGCGTAAATATCACCGGCAACGGAGCCACCCTGCAAGTCAATCACAATGTCGCCCTGCGTCATGTAGTGATTGTTGTTGCGTTCTACATAAGAACCGCCGAGGATATTTTGCCAAGAACCATCGGTAATGGTCAGGTTGATATCGCCCATGGCAAGGTTGCCATTGTTACCGAGAGAGGCATTGCCTGTGCCGGAGAGCCAAGAGCCACCCAAGAGAGTCTTACCGGCAGCCATAGAGCCACCACTGATGACCATGTTAACGGAGCCAACCTTGATGATCTGGTCGCCACCACCGTTGGGGCCCTTGTAAGAACCGCCCATCACGTTAGCATTGAAGGTACCGGAGCTGATGGTCATGGTAACATCACCCACGTTACTCTTCATCTGGCCATCGGGCAACAAGGCATCACCGCCGATAATACGCTCATTGAACGTACCGCCGGATATTTGCATGTTAACGGCACCGACTGCAGATTCGGGGAATGCGGTAACCCACTTATTAAAGATGGTACCACCGGCAATAATACCCTCATACTCAGAATTACCACTGATATTGATGTTGGTAGAACCGGTAACGGTGGAATTAGCCTTATGCTCAGTGAATGAGGCACCGGCTATCATTCCGGTGAATGTTACACCCTCTTTACCTTTGATAACAACATTTGTATCACCGTTAATCAAAGCTTGCGGAGAACCGGAGCCATACCACGTAGCGTCATTACTGAGGTAAGAAGCACCAACAATATGCTTAGCGAATGTAGTACCGCTGCCGGTATATTCGCTGAGATCAACCGTTACATTGGTGGCACCATTCGTAGTCATTGTTCCGGTATAGTTGGACAGCCACATATGGCCACCGAGAACATAACCGGAGCCGGTCAACGTTGTATACACAAATACATTAGTATCACCGGTATGCTTCACACCTTCGTTATGGGACATTGTACCGGAACCGACGACAGAACCGGAAACTGCAGCCCCCTCCATAATGGAAATATAGGTATCACCATTGAATGTAGGTGATTTAGCATCATTGAAGTGGGTACCTATAACGGTACCAACGTTACCACCATCGACAACGATGTGAACATCGCCCTCGAATGAATTGCCGGAGTCGGCTCTCCAGTTATTGCACATACTGCCACCGATTACGCGCTGGAATGACCCGCCGGATACTTTAATCCAGACATCCCCCGTTGCGGCTTCGGAAGCATCGTATTCAGCATAGGACTTACCGCCGACAAGGTTGCCGTTGCCATCGCCGCCGCCTACTACGAGAGTCGGGGCAAGGTCAAGGGAGATATCACCTGTTCCGGCTGTCAACTCGGTAAGAGTCTCGGGTGCGCCGGCAAGGCCTGCACCACCCCAGTTGATATCCCAATCGGTCTTAACCTCAAGGGAGGCGCCACCTACAGCCTGAAGCTTGATGTAGCCATTGTCATCCACCAACTCGTATGTGGAGGAATCCATGGCGATGATTTCAAGCTGAGCGATGTTTTCGTCGGTGTATTTAATACCGAGGTTGATACCGTCCGTCAACTGATCGGCAATGGCGATGAAGTCAAGAGTGGTAGCCCCCGTCAGGCTTTCAATCGTTGCATTACCGGTGAGGGATACATAAGAGATGGAACCACTGAGGGCATCAATAGTCAGTGCACCGGCACCGGTCTTGCTGAGACCTTCTGCTACGACGGCGCCGGCAATGTTCAGAGTCTTACCCTCGGCCACCTCAATGGCAGCAAGAGTAATAGAACCACCACCAACGGTGATGTCCACATCGTCGGCAATTTGAATACCGGAAGCAAGAGCAAGGGAACCGTCACCCTGCTTATCAAAGGCAGAGCCGGTGAGCTTATTGACGGTAGCAACACGTGTTGCGCCGTTCACCTCTACAGTACCGCCGTTGGCAACAAGTTCGCCAAGTGCGCAGGTTACATCAACCTCAAGGGTACCCTTGACGCCGGAATTATTGCACACCTCGAAGCTCGTAGTGGTAAAATCAGACTTATTGTTGGCGTTGCGCTCAATAATCTGCACACGGCCCTCTTCAATACGGATGGTACCTTTATCAGCAACGGTGCTGCTCATGTGGAAATTACCCGCACCGGTCTTGGTCAGGGTATAACCATTGAGGTTAAGGTCTGTTGCAGCGTAGCCGGAACCAATCATACCGAATTGGCTCTCGGAATGAATCGTGATATTACCATTCAGGTCAAGAATGGGCAAGCTGCGGTTCTCCAAGCCAACACCGGAGGTGCTGTTCTTGATAACAGAGCCCTCATTGGCGGCAATGTGGTAGTATGCTTCACAGCCGGCAACATCAAATGTACCGCCATCAATTGTGATAACGCGGTTGGCATCAGTCAACAGGTTGACACCGGCACCATCGCTGCTCATCAGGTACAGGGTTGCACCGGACAATACGGTAAAGTCTGCCGTGTATGCAGCGGCAGAGGCCTTAACAACATCGCCCTCGATGGTCAGATTGGGCTTCCAGTTGTTGGGCACATCTGTCAATTTGATCAAATCTTTACCTTCTTCGCTCTGCAGGTAGACAACGGATGTTGAATCCTCTGTTTCGAGCACGCCCAAGTCATCTACCACATTGGTGTGATAAATGGCACCGGAGGCAAGAGCATAGGTTGTACCTTCCTTAACTTCATCGATAAGAGAGCGCGTTACTTCCGTATTGACGTAGAAAGCAGTAGGATTCTCGTACTCAAGCTCGAGAAGGCCATCCGTCAATGCATGCTGAGTTTCGGTCTGCACATCACCCTCTTCCGTTGTTGTGGTGGTGATAAGCGTTACGGAGTCGAGCGTAGAACCGGCTGCAGCAATGCGGAAAGATTCACCGGCAGCATAACCGTCTGTTGTGCTTTCACCATAACCGGAGAGGGCGGCCGTAGCTTCTACCTCAAAGCCATCCACGCCATTGATGACAAGTTGGGCAGTGGAGCCTTCTGCCAAGCCTACCTGGTTGAGAAGAGCACTGCTGATTACAAGCTTACCGCTACCGGCAAGAGTAAGAGCACCGGTACCGGAATGAGCACCGCTGAGGGTAATATCTGCTGCGGTTTCCGTGTATTGGCCCGACTCTACATCGTAGGTAGCCAAGTAAATGGTGGAGCCGTTACCGATGTTAGTTTTCAAACCGGAAGACCAACCGGCAGCATCAAGAGCACCAAGGATTGCACCATCAACATTGATGACACCATCACCGGCAATACCGCTGACACCGATATTGAGCATACCGCCGGTGGATACTTTCAGAGAAGAAGCAGAGGTAAGACGTGTAATACCCTTCAAGTTGGCCATACCGCCGTCCTTAACAATAAGGTTGCCGGCGCCGTCATCACTCATACAAATAGTCGCACCAAGCACGCGGAACTCACCTTGACTGGCTACCGTAAGGGCAGAGGGATTACCGCCCCAGTGAGCCAAACGAACAGAACCGGACTTGTAACCGGAATCTTGCGTGCCGGTAATTTCCAGCAAGCCGCCATCCGTCACATTCAGGTAAGAAACCGCACCACCGCGGTTCTGCATAACAAGAGAATCTGCAGCAACATGACCACCGGCTACATTGAGTGTACCGTTGGCCATGGCGATAGCGTATTGGTCAACCTGTGCCGTGCTGCCGGAGAAGGTAAGAGACACGCCCTCGCCCACAGTCAGAATGCGCCCATTGGTGTTAATGAAGAACTGGCCTAAGTTTGCACCATTCAACGTTACGCCCTCGGCTACCTGCAATTTGGTTTCGTTGGCAGCTGTAAGCTCAAGGGAGGTAAGTCGCACAGAAGAGCCTTCTGCGCCGTTTACCAACAGAGTACCGCCGGCAGATGAAATACCGATGCGGGCACCGTCGGATGCTGTTACGTCCGTGATACCGCTGGCAAGAGCGTTAATACCAACCTCACCCAAATTATTGGTAACGGTGATACCGTTCACGGTGCTGGAGGAATCTACCGCTACGGTAATATTAAGAGCGGAATCCGTACCGCCGATAACGGTGCCGTCAAATGCATAGTTGTTAACGGTTACCTTTACGCCATCTGCAATGGTAAGTGTGGAACCATTGCCGGAAATGGAGCCGAGAGTCTGGCTGGTAACAATCTCGATATCACCTTCACCACCGATAACGAGAGAACCATCATCTGCAAAAACATCACCTACCTTTACCGTGGTACCTGCTGCGGCACTCAAGCTGCCCAGATCAATGCTACCATCAGAGGTAAGAGTAAGAACATTGCCACCCGTTACTTGCAAAGCTTCAATCTGCGCCCCGGAGGCGAAAGAAAGGGCGGCGTCACCGGCGGTCACATTGGCGCGCAGGAGGCGGTCAGCCAAATCAAGGTCGGCATATGCTACAGAAGCACCGGTGGGGCCGGTCCATGTGACGGCTTCTGCACTGTTGGTGCTGCCGGCGGCCAGCTCATACTGGTAAATATCTTTAACGCTTATCTGCATACCGGCAAGCGTAGCACGTTTAGCCGCATCACCGGACATCACGTTGCTCATGGTCACATTCTGACCCACATCCGTTACCGTCAGTGTATTATGAGCCCCCTGCGTGGCAGATGCCGCGGAGGAGCGGTCACCCCAAGCTGTTGTTGCACCGGCCAATACATCCGTACCGCCAATGTAGTTAGCACCGGCTACCGTTACGGGAGAGAAAGTGTTACCGTCACCGGACAAATAAATCGTTACATCTACACGGTAGAGGTCAGAGTTGAGCGCATCTGTCAGGTTCAGATTAACAGTCCATTGAGTATCAGCACTCAAATCCATGTATGAGGACTGAACATCCGAAAGCACGGTACCGGCATCAGCAATGCCGCTTTGCCATGCAAAATTGGACTGCGTTGTAGAAACAGTCAACACGCCGTTGTACGTGGTTCCACCGGCGCCCAGCACATTATGGTTGTTTACGGCTGCGTTGATGTTCGTCCAGTATGCAGCAGTAACGCCACCGACATCACCGGTAGAGTCGGCATCCACGGCTTTACTACCGAAGTTGATACTGATAACATCAGACCCCAATGTTGTACCGGCTGTAATGGCAAATACTGCCATGAGAGCGGCGAACAGCTTCTTAGGTAAGTGTAATTTCATATTTTGCGAGATTTGGTGTAAGATTTGAGTGAAATGGATACAGTCCACCTCAATACGATACTGTATCATGTTAGCAAGTTGATGCCTCAAGTCAAGCAAATTTCTGATTTTCACACTAAATTCGTAGAAATAACTACAAAAATGAGATTTGACAATCGGCAGACAACGTGCTAAAAGAAAGAAGTATGAAGGACACATTCACTCAATTCGTATGGCTTGGGCTGGTAATACTGGTTCTGGGCAGCACGTTATTTTGGGTGGACAGCACTTGGTTTGCCCCACGGCGCATTCAGTGCAACCAAGAAGAACTGGCAGCCGCCGGCAAACCCCACCACATCTGCTGGCGCAACTTAATGAAACAATACCCGGCAGATAAAATTATATGGCTGGACGCCCGTAATGCGGCAGAATACGAAAAAAACCGACTTACCGGCACCAATGTGTACCGCATAATCAACGGCACAACACAAGATAGCCTCATGGAAAACATAGAGGAGCGCCTTGAGGCGGCCGCCGACAAAGGTGAGTGCATCGTCGTTTTCTGCTCCTCTGCCGAATGCAACAATGCAGAAACCGCAGCCAATAACATTCGCGAAGAGTTCGGGTTCGAAGCCCCCATTTACGTGCTGTACGGTGGCTGGGAAACCATCAAATACGAGAATCCGGACATGCTGCTGGTACAATAAATTGATGTTGCACGCAAAAAATATAAGTACACTCAAACTTTTTTGATTGATTCTACAGTCGCTTGGGTGTATGATATGCGCAGTGAAACAAGCGTTTCATACACGGGGAGGTATAGCCCCGCAGATAGACATTTTCACAAACACCATATTATTATGAGCACTACATACAGCACGATAGATGCCAACGAGGCCGTAGCCTCCGTGGCATACCGTTGTTCGGAAGTGGCCGCCATCTACCCCATCACCCCGTCTTCGCCGATGGGTGAATCGGCAGAGACGTGGACCGCCGTAGATCGCAAGAACCTGTGGGGCACAGTACCCAGCATCGTGGAGATGGAGAGTGAGGCCGGTGCAGCCGGTGCCGTACACGGTGCCTTGCAAACAGGCTCAATGGCCACCACCTTCACGGCATCTCAGGGTCTGTTGTTGATGATACCCAACATGTACAAGATAGCCGGCGAGCTTACCCCCTGCGTATTGCACGTAGCCGCCCGCGCCTTGGCCGCACAGGGGCTTTCCATCTTCGGCGACCACAGCGACGTGATGAGCTGCCGCTCTACCGGCTTTGCCATGCTTTGCGGCGCCAGCACCCAAGAGGCCCCCGATATGGCCGCCATTGCCCACGCCGCCACCCTTGAGAGCCGCGTGCCCTTCATCAACTTCTTTGACGGTTTCCGCACCTCTCACGAGGTAGGCAAGATTGCCGACATTACGGATGACACCCTGCGCGCCATGATTGACCAGAAGTGGGTGGATGAGTTCCACGCCCGCGCACTGACCCCGGATGCCCCCGTGATTCGCGGTACCGCCCAGAACCCGGACGTATACTTCCAGGGCCGTGAAACTGTTAACAAGTTCTACACCGCAGTGCCCGGCATTGTTAAGGGCGCCATGAAGAAGTTCGGCGACCTCACCGGTCGCTACTACGACTTGGTAGAATACATCGGCAGCCCCACCGCCACCCGTGTTATCGTGATGATGGGCAGTGGTGCAGAAGCCGCACTCGAGGCCGTGAACGCCATGGGTGAAGATGTAGGCGTACTCAAGGTGCGCTTGTACCGCCCCTTCCCCGCAGCAGATGTAATTGCAGCCCTGCCCGCCACGGTGAAGAAGATTGCCGTATTGGACCGCACCAAGGAGCCCGGCAGCCTCGGCGAGCCGCTGTTGCAAGACGTGGTACAGACCTTGGCAGACGCCCAGGTAGCCGGCACCCTGCCCTTTGCCATGCCCAAGGTGGTAGGCGGCCGTTACGGTTTGGGCTCTAAGGAGTTCACCCCCGCCATGGTGAAGGGTGTGTTCGACGAGCTGAGCAAGGACGAGCCCATGACCGACTTCTCCGTCGGCATTAAGGACGACGTAACCGGCAAGAGCATTGAGTACGACCCGAACTTCTCTACCGAGGCCGACACCGTAACACGCTGCATGTTCTACGGCTTGGGCTCCGACGGTACCGTAGGTGCCAACAAGGATGCCATTAAGATTATCGGCAAGCACACAGACCTGTACGTGCAAGGCTACTTTGAGTACGACTCCAAGAAGTCCGGCTCCTCCACGGTATCTCACCTGCGTTTCGGCACCACGCCCATCCACAGCACCTACCTCATCACGAGCGCCAACTTCATCGCCCTGCACCAGCCGAGCCTGCTCAATCTATTTGACTTCCTCAAGAACGCCGCACAGGGTTGTACCTTCCTCATCAACACAGCCGTTGCTCCCGAGAAGGTATGGGACAGCCTGCCCGCCCGCATGCAGCAGCAGATTCTTGACAAGAACATCAAGGTATACTGCATCGACGCCTTCAAGGTAGCCAAAGCTACCGGCATGGGTGGCCGCATCAACATGATTATGCAGACCTGCTTCTTCAACCTGGCCAATGTAATCCCCGCAGAGGAAGCTCTGGGCTACATTAAAGAGGCCATCAAGAAGACCTACGGCAAGAAGGGTGAAGAAGTGGTGGCTAAGAACATTGCCGCTGTAGATGCCTCCCTCGCTAACCTGCACGAGGTACCCCTGGGCACCACCATCACCGGCCACGACATCCCCGATGCCCTACACGGCGAGCCCTCCGACTTTGTACGCAACGTACTGGGCAAGATTGTTACCGGCAACGGCAACAGCGTAACCGTTGGCGAAATGCCCGCAGACGGCACCTTCCCCAGCGGTACCACACAGTACGAGAAACGCGACCTCGCCCTCGAAATCCCCGTGTGGACCCCTGAGAAGACCGAAACCAGCAAGGCCTGTATCCAATGCGGTAAGTGCACCATGGTGTGCCCGCACGCCGCTATCCGCGCCAAGATGGCAGACCCCGCCGACCTGGAGGGCGCACCCGCCACCTTCAAGAGCGCAGATGCCAGCAAGATGCACAAGGACTGGGCCGGCAAGAAGTACATCATCCAAGTATCTGCCGCAGACTGCACGGGTTGTACGCTTTGCTCCAAGGTATGCCCCACGGCATCTCTTACCATGACCCCGGCAGCCGAAGCCCTCGAACCCGAGAAGGCCAACTGGAACTTCTTCGAGAAGCTGCCTGACCCGGATCGCACCGTGACCGACAACTCCAAGGTGAAGGATGTGCAAATGCTCCGCCCGCTCTTCGAGTTCTCCGGCGCTTGTGCCGGTTGCGGTGAGACCCCGTACATCAAGCTGCTCAGCCAGCTCTTCGGTAACCGCTTGGTGGTAGCCAACGCTACCGGTTGCTCCTCCATTTACGGCGGCAACCTGCCCACCACCCCGTGGACCCACGATGCCGATGGCCGCGGCCCCGCCTGGTGCAACAGCCTCTTTGAGGACAACGCCCAATTCGGTCTCGGTTTCCGCGTATCTCTCGACAAGAAGCAGCAGTACGCCATTGAGCTGCTCACCGCAGCAGCCCCCACCATCGGCGAGGCTCTGGTACAAGAGATTATGGGCAACCCGCAGAAGACGGAGGCAGACATCGCAAACGCCCGTGCTACCGTGGCTGCCATTAAGGCTGCTTGCGGCGACAACGCCGAGCTTGCCGCCCTCAAGGCACAGGCAGACTACTTGGTACGCAAGTCCGTATGGATTCTCGGCGGCGACGGCTGGTCTTACGACATCGGTTACGGTGGTTTGGACCACATCCTTGCCTCCGGCCGCAATGTGAAGGTATTGGTACTGGATACCGAGGTGTACTCCAACACCGGTGGTCAGTGCTCCAAGTCCACACCGCGTGGCGCCGTGGCTAAGTTTGCCACCAAGGGTAAAGACCAGGTGAAGAAGGACCTGGGCTACATGGCCATGACCTACGGCAACGTTTACGTGGCCTCCATCGCCATGGGCTCCGATGACCAGCACGTGCTTACCACCCTCATGGAGGCTGAAGAGTACGATGGCCCCGCCCTCGTTATCGCATACAGCCACTGCATTAACCACGGCATCAACATGGCCCAGGGTCTGGACCGCCAGAAGGACGCCGTAGACTGCGGCCGCTGGCTCCTCTACAATTACAACCCGGACCGCGTCAAGGAAGGCAAGAACCCGCTCACCCTCAAGAGCAAGAAGCCCAAGAAGGACGTGCGCGAGGCTCTCCTCAGCGAGAACCGCTTCCGCCTGCTCGCCAAGAACAACAAGGCAGACTTCGATAAGCTGCTGGATATGGAAGCAGCCGATATCGCCCGCCGTTGGCGCCTCTACCAGGCCCTCGCCGGCATCGACTACTCCCTGCCCACCGATGGCGAGTAAAGCCTGAGCGATAATGCTATTTTACAATCCCTGCTGTGCCATGCGCAGCAGGGATTTTTGCACAATAGAAATCCATTGGCTATATACTCGGGTATCTACGCTGGCGAGTACCTGCTTGATAAACTGGAATTTATCAACGGGAAGATTTGCATAGAGAATCCCATAAAACAGTGCTGCGCTGCAATTCTCCCGGCTATAAAAGCTGCAAGTGTTTCGTTTCTAGTAACAGAAAAGCATTTATTGTGGCATAAGAAGCAAGTAAGCTTGACTTGCAGGCCGGATAGCGTAAAATACGCAGGTATGAAACGAAATCTGCTCACCATCTTTGCCATGTGTGCTATCTTGACTTGCGGCCTGAGCTCATGCAACCGCTCCTCTAACCTACACCAAGCAGCCGAAGCCGGAAACACCGAAGCCGTAAAGGAATATATTGTAGACAAAGCAGATATTAACGCCAAAGACAACAAGTTGGGCAGCACCCCCGTAATGTTGGCTGCCACCAATGGCAAAACGGAGACAGTTCTGGCGCTGATTGAAGCCCATGCCAATTTGGCGCTTTCCGACAAGAAAGGCGAAACGGCACTCATCCGCGCTGCCCGCAATGGCCATACGGAAACCGTAGTTGCCTTGCTGAACAGCAAAGCCAACCCCGACAGCCAATCCCAAAGTGGCACAACAGCTCTGCATGCTGCTGCTTGGAACGGGCATCCTGCTACCGTAGCAGCTTTGTTGAATGGCAATGCAAAGCCCGATGTGCAGGATTTAAACGGTGGCACACCTCTTACCCTGGCAGCTCACAAAAAGACGGATACCCCCGAGGCTGCTGCCAATCAAACCGAAATCATCAAGCTTTTGTTAGCCAAAGGTGCCAATGTTAATGCTGCCGACATTCTCGGTCGCACGGCTCTGATGTACGCCGCAGAAAACAACAGCGCAGCCAACATTGCAGCACTGCTCGAAAAGCAGCCCGATGTTAACCTGCAAGACCGCACAGGGCGCAGCGCCTTTATTATTGCCACAGAAGCCGGTAATAGTGACATAGCCAAAACATTGATTGCCGCCGGCGCTTCTATGACCCCGCAGGAACTCGAATCCTACATCAACAGATCCATTCATACAACCCCCAATATCGTGGAACTGCTGAAGAGCACAGGCTTGAACCTCTCCGCCAAGGGTGAGGATGGCAAGAGTGCGCTGATGCTTGCCACCGAAAAAGGCCACAAGAAGACCGTTGAAGCCCTGCAAGCTGCCGGCATCACCGAGTAATTGATTCTCATAAAACTTCTTCTCCTCGCCGCCCGATGCTGATTCGGGCGGCTTTTTTATTCCCCTCCCTAAGCCTGCGTAAATGCCCGCCCAGAACGAGGTAAAATGGGATGTTGAATGTTTAAAAGTGAAAGCGCGTAGAGAGAAATACCCCGAGCAGCATCAACTACTCGGGGTACCAACTCGCTTCTTTTATACTATTCGCAGGGTAGATGGAAAACGGGATTAGAGAGGCAGAGTTACAGGCACGTCGGCACCTTCGGGAGCCTCACCGCGCTTGTTGCCACGGGGACCTTTGGGACCACGGCCTTTGCCTTGGCCTTTGCCACGCTGAGGACGGTCGGCTTTCATAGCCTCTTTCTCAGCATCGCTCAATTGTCCATCTTTATCGGTATCATACTTCTCGAGCATCTTCTTCTGCATACCCTCCGGGCGCTGCTTGCCTTCAGGACGCTTGCCCTCGGGACGCTCGCCGCGGGGACCGTTAGGCTTGCGATTACCACGAACGCCGGGGCGATTCTTGCCTTCGGCACGGCGCTTCTCCATATCAGCCTTCATGGCTTCTTTTTCGGTTTCGCTCAACTGGCCATCCTTATCAACATCGTACTTCTCAAGCATTTGCTTGTGGAAGTCTTCACGGCCCTGGCGACCGGGCATTTCACCGGCAGCACCCCAGTGGCGAGGCTGCTCCATACCGGGGGCGGGTACGGGGATGTCTTTGGTTTTGGGCATATCTTGCTGAGCCAGTACCGGCAAAGCGGCCAACATGGTAATAAATAAGGTCTTGTTCATCTTTGTATAGTTTTTGAATGTTATTAAAGGTGCATTCACCTTCTGATTCAGAGAACGATTATTTCAACTGTTTTCTACATCTAAAATTATATTTTTTCACCTAATCGTCAGAATACCAATCAAAAAGAAGGAAGTACCTTTCGGCACTTCCTCCTTTTTTAATCTTCACTTCAGAAGGGCTATTAGGCAGCCTTCTTGCAGCCACGGGGCTGAACACCGGGAGCGTGCTTCTTACCGCAACGGCAGCCGTTGAACTGGGGAGCTTTGGGACCCTCGGGACGGAAACCCTTGTTCATACCGGGCTTGCGACCCTGGAACTTACCGCACTTGGGAGCCTGAGGACCGAACTTGCCGGCCTTGGGACCCTCGGGGCGGAAACCCTTGTTCATACCGGGCTTGCGACCCTCGAACTTGCCGCACTTGGGAGCCTGGGGACCGAAGTTACCGCACTTGGGACCCTCGGGGCGGAAACCCTTGTGCATACCGGGCTTGCGACCCTCGAACTTACCGCACTTGGGAGCCTGGGGACCGAAGTTACCGGCCTTGGGACCCTGGGGGCGGAAACCCTTGTGCATACCGGGCTTGCGACCCTCGAACTTGCCGCACTTGGGAGCTTGGGGGCCGAAGTTACCGGCCTTGGGACCCTCGGGGCGGAAACCCTTGTTCATACCGGGCTTGCGACCCTGGAACTTGCCGCACTTGGGAGCCTGGGGACCGAAGTTACCGGCCTTGGGACCCTCGGGGCGGAAACCCTTGTTCATACCGGGCTTGCGACCCTCGAACTTACCGCACTTGGGAGCCTGGGGACCGAAGTTACCGGCCTCGGGGCCCATCGGGCGACGGCCCTCGTGCTTCATACCGGGCTTGCGGCCCTCGTGCTTACCGGCCTTGGGGCCATGGGGGCGACGGTCCTCATGCTTCATACCGGGCTTGCCATGACGATGACCACGGCGCATACCGGGCTTCTTACCGAACTTGTCGGCATTACCTTTCACATAAGAATCGCGAGCAGCGATAGCCTCCTCGGTGCTGATTACACCATCGTTGTTGGCGTCAACAGGAGCGCCGGCAACAGGAGCAGGAGCGGGGGCGGGAGCAACCTCAGGAGCAGGACCCTGAGCGAATACAGGCATCGCAGCGGCGAGCAGGAAGAGTATGGATTTCTTCATATTTTGTATTGTGGTTTGTGTTAAGAGGTTTCGGTTTTATTGAACCTTACAATCGGGGGAACGCAAGACGCTACAATTTTTCTACAAAAAAAATAAAAAAATTATTCATTTATTCATAACTTATTGATTTTTCAATAAAGATAAATATAACATTTATCACCCGTCAGCGCAACGGCAGCAATTTCATGGCAGAAAGTGTTGCATTTAACGCTTGCCAGAGCGCAGATGAGAGCGTATGATGGTGGGCAGATATGAACACATACAGAATTGCAGTTTTGGCAGGCGATGGCATAGGCCCGGAGGTCATGGAGCAAGCACTGCGCGTTTTGGACAAGGTGGAAAAGCTTTACGGTTTCCGCACAGAGCGCACGGTGTGCCATGTAGGTGGGGCTGCCATAGACCACTGCGGCAAAGCACTGCCGGCAGAAACACTGGCTGCATGTGAGGCTGCAGATGCAATTCTGTTCGGCTCCGTAGGCGGGCCCAAGTGGGACACCCTGCCGCCGGATGAGCGCCCGGAGCGCGGTGCCCTGCTGCCCCTGCGCAAGCACTTTAACCTGTATGCCAACCTGCGCCCGGGCATCTGCCTGCCGGAGCTGGTAGATGCCTCGCCCATTAAAAACTCACTCATTCCTACCGGGTTCGACATACTGTGCGTGCGCGAGCTCACGGGTGGCATGTATTTCGGCGAGCCGAAGTTCTATGGCGAGAAAGACGGCGAAACCGTGGCACTTGACACTCTATTCTATAAGAGGAGCGAGGTAGAACGCATAGCACACGTAGCCTTTGAGGCCGCACGAGGGCGTGGCAAAAAGCTGTGCAGTGTAGACAAAGCCAACGTACTGGCATCCTCCGTCATGTGGCGAGAGGTGATGAACGACATAGCACAACAATACCCGGATGTAGAGCTGCGCCACATGTACGTTGACAATGCAGCCATGCAATTGGTGCGCAACCCCAATCAATTTGACGTGATGGTCACGGAAAACACCTTCGGCGACATTTTGACCGATGAGATGGCCATTGTATGCGGGTCTCTGGGCATGCTGCCCAGCGCCTCCCTCTGCAAAAATGGGGAAAGCACCTTCGGGCTTTACGAACCCTCCGGCGGTTCGGCACCCGACATTGCCGGCCAAGGCATTGCCAACCCCATTGCCCAAATACTCTCCATGGCCATGCTTCTGCGCTACTCATGCAAAGAAACCGCAGCAGCTGATGCCGTAGAGGCCGCTGTGCGCCGCGTTATCGCCAAGGGCTACCGCACCGGCGACCTGCGCAGTAATGCCCCCGGCGAAATCGCCGTAGGCACCGCCGGCATGGGAGATGCCATCTTAGCCGAACTTTCCGAATAACAAAATCACCCAACCTCAGACAACAGTGCAGTCCATTTGCCCCCATTGCAACTCCCCCATACACAACGGCGCAGAAGACCAGTGCCCGGTGTGTGGCTACAGCATGCACCGCGCAGATGCGGTATTCGGGGCGCATGAGGTGGAGTTTACCCGCGTGGTAGATGCAGCAGGCGCCCTTACGCACAAAGAGCGCATGGAGCTCATACGCTATTTGGGTGATTTGGAGCGCAAATTAAGCCCCATTGCACTGGGAGTTTATATTACGGACCACGGTCAATTATCCGACTTCAGGCACCATGCGCACTGGATTCTTAACCACGCGCGCATCCATCATCCCTCCTTCGGCAAACGCCAGCAAACAGGCGATGATGATGCCCCCCCCATTATCGAGCTGAGCGCAGAAGAGCGCCGCCTGCGCGCAGAGGAAAAAGAGCCCGGACTCGTCGGTCGCCTGCTCACCCGCATAAAGGACCGTTTCCGCAAATGTCCGCCACCGGTACAGCAAGAATGGATGCTTATCTTGGTGCTGGATGTGCAGCTGGAGATAGCCTGCTTCTCGTGGGGGTATATGCTGGACCCCTACATCAACCCCGACACTATCAACATCGGCATTGTAAACGCCCGCCTACTCTTCCGCGAGCGTGCTCTGGTATTGGCTCTCAAATCGGTAATGAAAAAAACCGTACACCAAATAGCCACGCGCGCACACAAAATCAACAGAAGCCTCAAAAAATCGCAAGCCGGCAGAAACTACCCGCATGCCGCCCGTTTGCTTACCGCAGCGGCAGGCATCTCGCTTCTTGCCGCCACGGGGAACAGCCAGGCTGCCCCCGCAGTAGACAGCTCTGCCTTTAATGATGATGATTACGCAGAAGTTGTAGAATTACCGACTACGGAACCCGCTGCAGAGCCACAGCCCCCCACCGAGGCAGCCCCCCATCAGCCCGTCCGCCCCGCACCGCAACCCATTACACCTGTAATAACGGCACCTTCCAGCTGGGGCGCAGCTACATATACAGAGCCTCCCCAATGGTCGCAAACGGACTATGACCGCCTTATGCAAAGGCAAATTAACGGCGGCTTTAACATGCTGATACCCGGTGGGCAAGAAATCACCCCCACCCCACTGCCGAAGCTCAGCGACAACCAAGGCGCATTTGAAGAAAGTGATACCGAAGTGCGCGGGCGCTACACCGAGGAGTACAAACCCCGCACCGGGCGCAATGTACCGGACCTGAACGACCCGCAGAAAATCATGACGGACGTGGAGCGCTCGGACGCGCAATACGCCCTGCAAGTCCTCAATGCGCACAGCCCATACCGCATATGCGTGAGCATATTCAAAGCAGGGCAAGAGGTACCGCATGACCTCACAGCCTCCGGGTTGGTACACGCCATTGCCAAAGTAGATGAATATGCCGTAATGATTCAATACGGCATGGGCGATAATGCCACCATAGACTTGGGGTTCAAATCCATCAACCTCAGCGATGAGCAACGCCATACGATACTGGCGGCAGCACAACAAAGAATGCAAGCAGCCGGCGGCGGTGTAGAAGGTCTGTTGGCAGCCATGCAATGCGTTAAAGAGCAAATTGATGCGCTCCATTACAATTTTGAACCCCTCACCGCCGGCACCAGCCACAAGCTCACCCAAGTGTTGCCCGAGGGCCTCGGTAAAGAGGCAGAAGAGCAAGAGGAACCCGGCACCAGAGAAAAGATTTTTGCCATGCTGGCAAATCCGGCCATGTTCCCCTTAGCCATCATGTGTATACTTGGCATAGCAGGTCTTATCGGCGGTGGGTTATGGTTTATGCGTTGGTTGCACAGCGGAATCTTGCTCGAAACCCGCCCGGACTACCGCTTAGCATCTCGCTATGGTGCCGGTGTGTCACGCCACGTCCGCTACCTGGAAGGCCAAGAAGCCGCAAAAACGAAAACGATTTTCTGATATTTTTTTCGTGCGGGTGTTATACGGAATAAAACTTTCACATTGACATGCCGTAAAACCTGCTATATAATGCAGGAACTATGGCAAAGGTCAGAATCACCGGCTTAGAAAACATACAAACAGTACCGTCTCTCTATCTGCCCAACAGAGTAGATGCTTCTATATTAAGCGAGTTGGAAAACAAACTCGGGGGAGCAGACAGCGTAGCCTACATGGTGGAAGAAGTGCTTCTGCCCGAAGCTGAGGTCATGCGCTTCCTTAAGAAACGCCACGTTGTCATCTTCAACTTCCGTAAAGCCAACGTTAAAGCACTGCGCGAACAACTGCTTGCGCAAATGGAAGAGGGGAGAGACGTAATATTTGTACCGGGACGCCCCAACAGCATCATGGGCTGCACCTCAGACGTGCCGATGCCGTTCCTGATGCAACTGGCCGCTCTGCACATATCCCCCGTACCGGTATTTGCCGGCCATTATCGCGAAAACATTCTGCGTGCATTCACCACAGACAAAACGTATGAGTGGATCAGCGTGTCGATACAGCCCAAGCTCAGCCCCGGCCCCCGCACAGGCGAGCGCGTTATGGAAGCATGGCTTGAGGCCTCTGCCATAGAGTACGAGCGCAACCCCATATTAGATTACTCTCTGGCCCGCCTGTTGGTGGAGGGCATGCGCCGCAACGGCAAGGTAGAGATTATTGACGGCATGGATGGCTCTTCGCTTCCCTACTACAAGGTATTGGGCGTAGCCATGGCTTTGTCTCGCGAGCTCAAGAAAATAGTTAAGGAACCGCGCTTGGGCATTATTTTACCCCCGGGTAAAGGTGGTTTAATAGCCAACTACGCCTGTATTCTGGCAGGTATTGTACCGGTCAACATCAACTATACCTCGTCGGACTCCGCATTCAAGAGCATTGTACGCCAAAGTGGCATCACACGTTTTATCACGGCACGCGCCTTCATGAGCAAGCTGCCGCAATTCCCCTGGCCCGAGGGGGATGCCATCATCCACTTGGATAAGACTCTCAAAGGCATCGGCATGCCCAAGATTGCCGGCTGGGTTGCATTTGCCCGCTTTGCACCCATGGGGCTTATCAACGTAACCTTCAATCTTGACAACAGAAAAGGCAATGACGAAGCCGCCCTGCTTTTCACCTCCGGGTCAAGCGGCGAGCCCAAGGGTGTATCTTTCACCCACCGCATGATAATTGCCAACATGACCCAAGTGCTCAGCAAAGTAACCTTGCCGCCCGGCGAAAAGTTCCTTTGCAGTCTGCCCATCTTCCACAGTTTCGGCTTAACCATCAGCACCTTACTGCCGCCGGTGTATGGATTCGGCATGGTAACATATCCTTCCCCGTTGGAGGCTAAGAAGCTCAACGAGCTCATCGAGCAGCACAAATGCGCCCTCGTTGTTACCACCCCCACCTTTGCCCGCAGCATGCTGCGCCGCGCCGGGGCCCACACCTATGATTCCGTCAAATTCTTCATTGTAGGTGCCGAGAAGCTGCAAACCTCTGTTGCAGATGAGTTTAAGCAGAAATGCAACGTCACCCTGCTGGAGGGCTACGGCCTTACCGAGACGGCACCCGTTTGCGGTGTGAACCTGCAAGAAACCGGCCCCACCAAAGAACAGCCCTACTTCGTACCGGGCTACAAGTTCGGCAGTATCGGCCAATTGCTGCCCGGATTAGCCGTGCGCATTACCGACCCCGATGACGACAATGTACGCCTTACCCTCGATGAACAGGGCATGATTTGGTTCAAAGGCCCCAACGTATTCAAGGGCTATGTAGGCCGAGAAGACCTCAATGAGGGAATCTTCAAGGATGGGTGGTTCAAGACCGGCGACTTGGGCCGAGTAGACCTCAACGGCATGCTCACCTTGGGTGGCAGACGCTCCAGATTCTCGAAAATCGGTGGCGAAATGGTACCGCACGAAGTTGTGGAAAACGCCATTGAAGAGTTTGTAACGCACCCGGAGGGCTTTGCCGGGCGCGCAGTAGCCGTTGTTGGCGTACCCGATACCCAGAAGGGTGAGGCGCTGGTGCTGCTCTCTTGCGTGCACCATTCACAACTTACACAGGCACTCGACGAGATACGCACTTACATGGTAGAACAAGGCTTACCTCGCTTGTGGTGTCCCCGTGAAATCATCCCGGTAGAAACCATACCGGCACTGCCCACCGGCAAGATGGATTTGCGAGGCTGCCAAATGCTTGCCAACGAAGCATTGGGCATCCATTGATACCGAGCCCTCTACATGATATTGACACGAAAAGCATGCAGCATAGTTGCCGCCGCAATCCTGCTCGGCGGCATCTTCTGCGGCTGTTCTCAGCACACGGTTTTACCGAAACACGCGCAGCACATTGCGCTTGAGGAAGTTGACAACATGCACCGTGTCAGCCCCGAGTTGTACCGTGGCGGACAACCGGAGCCCGAGGGCTTCACTAAGCTGGAGCAAATGGGCGTGCGCAGCGTTCTCAACCTCAGAGAAAACCGCAGCGATGTTCCCAAAGCCGCCCACACGGGGCTGCACATCATGGAGTACCCCATGGCAGCAAGCAAAGCAACCGAGGCCGATGTGGAGGCATGTCTGCGGCTTATAAAAGATGCCCCCAAACCCGTATTAGTGCATTGTTGGCATGGCTCAAACCGAACCGGCATCATCGTGGCGGCATACCGCATTGTATTCCAAGGCTGGAGCGTTGAAGCCGCAGAAGCAGACCTCAAAGACGAAGCCTACGGATACCTAGATTTCTGGTATGGCAACTTGACAGAGCTTTTGCACACCACCGATTGGAACGCCATGAGACAGCGTCTGCAACAACCGGCCACACACCCTCAGCCTTAATCCTGATTAATCCCCCCTCACCACCCATGATATCGGCACGTAAAGCATGCAATATAGTTGCCACCGCCCTGTTACTTGGCGGCATTTTGTGCAGCTGTGCAGAAAACACAGCATTACCGAATCAAACTCAACCCATCGATCTGGAGGAAGTTGAAAACCTGTACCGAGTCAGCCCCGAGTTATACCGCAGCGGGCAACCGAAGCCCGAGGGCTTTACCAAACTGGAGCAAATGGGCGTGCGCAGCATTCTCAACCTCAGAGAATACCACAGAGATGCCCCCAAAGCCGCCCATACGGGACTGCATATCATGGAGCACCCCATGGCTGCCGGCAAAGTAACGGCAGCCGATATTGAGACTTGCCTGCGACTCATACAAAACGCCCCGAAACCCGTGCTGGTACATTGTTGGCATGGGTCGGACCGCACGGGTATCATCGTAGCGGCTTACCGCATTGTATTCCAAGGATGGAGCGTTGAAGCTGCGGAAAAAGAGTTCCGGGAAGACGCCTATGGATACCATGAATTCTGGTACGGCAACTTGATAGAACTACTGCGCACCACCGACTGGGAAGCAATGAAGCAGCGTTTGCAGCAACCTCAGTCCTGAATACGCTCGGCGGGCTCTGCCGGCTTAGCATTGGGCGAAATGTGAATCACCGTCTCGCCGGGGCGGGCAAAGCCTTTATCTCGGGCCATAGCCTCATTTAACTCTCGGTCGTCAATCAACCCCTGCTTTATATTTGCCGTACGTTGTTCCTCTGCAAGGGTTTCACGCAGCACTTGACGGCGCAGCTCACGCTCTTGCTCAGCTGCACGATAATCAAGCATAGGCAAGAGCGACACGGTAAGCCCCAAAAAGGCAATAAAGCACAGCACCACAATACCCGACACAAAGAGAATGTACCTGATACCCTCTGAACGGGTAGTGCGGTTTTGCTCTCTCTCCTCGAGGGTGTAATACACCTTATTGCGGCGAAACCAATTCATAATAGGGCTTATTTATTACGCTCGGCAAAGGGAACAAAACGTCCGCGACGCGCCAACACCAAACTATGCATACGCTGCTGCTTACCGCGAGAAGATGCCGGCACCAACGTGGAGCTCACTTCAAACCCGGCACGCATCAGGGTGGACTCCAAACGCTTATCACGGCGAGCCACGGTAATGGCGAGCAAGCTGCCACCCTTCAGCGCATTGAAATAAGCCTGTGCGTCTCCCATGCTCAGTTCGCAACGGGCGTGCACATGACGCAGCAAAATGGCATGTAATGACCCCGTGCGCTTGCGGCATAAATCAGCAGCATGCGCAACCTCCGGCTGCACGCGGGGGTCTTCCCACAACGGGGCATTTGCACCGTATCGGCGGTTCCACTCCAACACGGCAGCCACGGGCTCTGCCACGATGAAACGAGCCTTTTCTCGGCGCAAACAATCCATAGCCTTGGCCAAGCCATACCCCAACCCCACACCGGCAATCATAATTTGCGGCTGGGCAGCACGGGTAATGGGCGCCGTGGCCATCTCTGCCATAGACTCCTCGCTACCGTAGGTAAAAGATGAGGCGCAGGGCAAACCGTCATGCTGCAACGACAACTCGCCATCGCGCTCCCACAGCTCCCAAATGCTGCCGTCTTCCATCTTCTGTTCACCTAATTTATTGAGTGGCTTCATGCCCCCAGTATACAGCACCCCAAGCATTATGGCAAGCCAAATGAACTTCAGGCAGTGAAAACACCGACACCCCACCCGTTTTCTCTGCAAAAACACTGCAAAAACGGCGGCAAAATTATTATGTAGCAGATTTTTTCTTGACTTAACTCGAACTATCGGTTAATCTGAAGACACAAGCCATGAAAGACCGTCGAATTGTAATAACCGGCATTGGTGCCGTTTCCCCTCTGGGTAACACCGCTTCAGAAACGTGGGCAGCCATGAAAGAAGGCCGCTCCGGCATTGGTATCATTGAGAGCATTGATACGACCCCCTTCCCCGTACACATTGGTGGTGAAGTGAAAAATTTTGATGCCACACCGTACTTCAAGAAAGACCCGAAGGCCGTACGCCGCTGCGACCGCTTTGAGCAGCTGGCCATGGGTGCAGCCGTTATGGCTATGGAGGACGCCGGCCTCGACCCCGAGAAAGTTGACAAAAACCGCGTAGGTGTCATGATTGGCTCCGGCATCGGTGGTTTGGGCATTCACAGCACCAACTGCGAGATTTTGGTAACAAGTGGGCCCCGCCGCGTATCCCCCTTCTGCATCCCGTACATGATTACCAACATGGCCTCCGGCATGGTGAGCATGGACTACGGTTTCGGTGGCCCCAACATGAGCATTTCTACCGCTTGCGCTACCTCCAACCACTGCATTGGCGAGGCATGGCGCATCATGAAGTTCGGCGATGCCGATGTTATGATTTGCGGCGGCGCAGAAGCCACGGTTCTGCCCATCGGCATTACGGGCTTTGCCAACATGAAGGCACTTTCCACCCGCAATGATGACCCTGCCACGGCTTCTCGCCCGTACGATGTTGACCGCGATGGCTTCGTCATGAGCGAAGGCGCCGGCGTAGTCATTTTGGAGACGCTGGAGCACGCACAAGCCCGCGGCGCCCGCATTCTTGCAGAGTTGGTGGGCTATGGTTTGAGCGCAGACGCCTATCACCTTACTTCCCCCATGCCTGAAGGCGAAGGCGCAAGCCGCTGCATGCAAATGGCTTTGGAGCACGCCGGTCTTAAGCCGGAGGATGTAGACTACATCAACACGCACGGCACCTCCACCTCTCTGGGCGACATTTGCGAGACCAAGGCCATTAAGCGCACCTTCGGCGACTACGCCAAGAACGGTTTGGTAGTAAGCTCCACCAAATCTATGACGGGCCACCTTTTGGGTGCAGCCGGTGCCATTGAGCTGTTGGCCTGCGTGATGGCCATTCAGGAGAACTTCATCCCGCCCACCATCAACGTATTCAACCAAGACCCCGAGTGCGACTTGGATGTATGCCCGAACGTGGGCCGCTCCACCAAGGTAGATGTTGCGCTGAGCAACTCCTTCGGCTTCGGCGGGCACAACGCCTCCATCATCGTGAAGCGCTTTGCCGAGTAACCCCTCTTTCACCCAAAAAAAAGAATAGCGAATCTTAACACGCGTGGCGGTAGGGGCAACACCCTCCGCCGCGCGCTCTTGTTACAAGCCGCAACTCAAAAAAGCTTATTAACACATGCCACAGCGCGCAACACACCACTTGAATCGCGGAGACATTCTCTGGTTACGTTGGGTAACACTGAGCCTCAGTGTTTTAATTTGCGTAGCCACACTGATGGCAAGTGGCATGGCCACAGCAATTAATGAATGGCACACCGCCCTGCTGCAAGGCAGCCCCTTTAATTTATCAGAAACCGGGGCACAAAACGGCAGCATACTGAGCCCCGCCGTCATCTTTATCTGCTGCATACCCCTCACGCTGTACTGGACAGCCATTATGATGTACCAGAAAACCCTGCTTCACCGCACAGAGCTTACCTTGCTGGCGCTGGCTACCTTGGCATTGCCCGGTCTGCTCTGTGTGTTGTGGGATAAGGCACTGCACACTGCCCCCCTGATTTTCTGCGTTTTCACCACCTGGCTCTTAATTGTCTGCGTGCCATTTTTCGGCAAAAAAAGCGCATGAAAGCACAAGATTACCCACAACCCGTACTCGAGCTGATAGCCCGTCTCAAACGCATGCCCGGTATCGGCACGCGCGGTGCAGAGCGTTTTGCACTGTGGTTTTTACAACACGGGCGCAATGACGCCCGTGCCTTGGCAGAAGCCCTGCAAATAGCCGCCGACACTGTGGGCAGCTGTCCGCAATGCGGTTTCTTCTCCGTCAACAGCGAACTTTGCACTGCCTGCCAAGACCCCCTGAGAGACTCCAACCTTTACTGCGTGGTAGAACAACCCACAGATGTGTTACCCATTGAAAGAAGCGGTTCCTTCCGCGGGCTGTACCATTGCTTGGGTGGCAAAATCTCTGCGCTCGACGGCATCATGCCCGAAGACCTCAGCATAGACCGCCTGCTGGAGCGTGTAACCGCTCACCCCGGCTGCGAGGTTATTCTCGCCGTCAGCAGCGATGTGGATGGCGAAGCCACCGCCCTCTACCTGGCAGATAAATTAAGCCGATTGGATTGCCGTGTCTCCCGCATTGCCCAAGGCCTACCTGCCGGTGCCGGCCTGAGCCACGCAGATGCCATTACCCTCATGCGCGCGCTGGAAGGCCGCAAAGAAGTGTAACAACAGGCCCGGCTTTATCATTTTCTGCCCTGGGGCGCAGGAAACGCTTGTAGGCTAATGCTCTCTGCACATTTTTACAGCAGAGAAACCCCATCAACAAATCAAATTCACACTTTTTGCTTGCAAATATCAAGAAGCGGGGGTAAAATACGCGCGTGCAATGTGGGCTTTCGGCTCACGCTATTAACCGATAAACAATATAAGTACCATGCCTGTACCTACACAAGAACAGTACATCAAGATGCTTGATACGGCCAAGGAGCAGGGTTATGCCTACCCGGCCATCAACGTGACCACCATCGAGGTCATCAACGGCGCCCTCAAGGCTTTCGCTGAAGCTAAGTCCGACGGTATCATCCAGATCTCTCTGGGCGGTGGCCAGTTCGCTTCCGGCACCGCCGTGAAGGATTCCGCCATCGGCGCCATCGTTCTCGCTGAGGCCGTACATCGCCTTGCCGAGCAGTACAACGTATTCGTTGCTCTGCACACCGACCACTGCCAGGCCGACAAGGTTGACAGCTTCCTGCGCCCCCTGCTTGCCGAGTCTCGCAAGCGTATCGCCGAGGGCAAAGGCCCCCTGTTCAACTCCCACATGCTCGACGCTTCCGCTCTTCCCATGGCTCAGAACCTTGAGCTCTCCAAGCAGCTGCTTGCAGAGTGCGCTGAGCTCGGCATCGTTCTCGAGATCGAAATCGGTGTTGTAGGCGGTGAAGAAGACGGTGTTGACACCAGCGGCGCTCCTGCTGAGAAGCTTTACACCTCCCCCGCTGACATGCTTCAGACCTACGAGACCCTTAACGGCGTAGGCGAGTTCATGCTTGCTGCTACCTTCGGCAACGTACACGGCGTATACAAGCCGGGTGCAGTTCAGCTCAAGCCCACCATCCTTCGCGACGGTCAGGCCGTTGTTAAGGAGAAGCACGGCAACGACATGCGTCTCGTATTCCACGGCGGTTCCGGTTCCGACCTTTGCGACATCCGCGAGGCTATCTCCTACGGTGTTGTTAAGATGAACATCGACACCGACACCCAGTACGCCTTCTCCAAGCCCATCGTTCTGCACATGTGCCAGAACATCGACGGCATGCTCAAGGTTGACGGTGAAGTGGGTAACAAGAAGGTTTATGACCCCCGCTCCTACCTCAAGAAGGGTGAGCAGGGTATCTGCGAGCGCCTTCAGGTTGCCGCTGATGACCTTCTGTCCAAGGGCAAGACCCTCTTCGGCCAGATCTAAATCTGACTGCAAAGTCTTTTTCAAAACAGGCTCCCCGCACGGGAGCCTGTTTTTTTTCAGGAAAAACACACAAGTACTTTTTTTGATTGACTCAACCCACGACAAAACATATACTTTCAACGGTCAGATAGAATTTAAAATTGTTATTTTTTTCACCTCAAAGACATAAACATTATGAAAAAGATTGCCATCCTTACCATCGCTGCTCTTTGCGCCCCGATTGCCATGAACCAAAGCTACGCAGCACCGTACGCAGCTCAAACAGCAACGGGCGACGCCTTAGCCGAATCTGTGATTGACTACATGGATGAGTATGTAACCATTCTTGAGGGCATATACAACCAAAGCACGGCAGATGCCGCTGCCCCCAAGCTGCGTATTACCACTGCGAAATTAGACGCCGTTACCACTCAAATTGAAAAAGCATACCGTTCGGGCAATGCTTCTGTTTCTCCCGCTACAGAGGCACGCTTAAATCAAAAAATGGACACTATCATGCTTCGAGCTGAGCGCGTAATTGATAAATTGGTAGATAAAGAATGTTATGGCAGCATGCCTCTCATCGAAGCGTTGATTGAAACAGGTCTGCAGCTTCAGGAGGTAGGTACTCGCTTGGAAAGATTGGGAATCTGAACCGCTCGCACCATTTTAACAAACAAATACAAAGGCGCAGTGATTTCTAACTGCGTCTTTTTTATCGCCCTCCCGGCGCGGCAATTTTGCCATTTTCGGGGTTAATCATCTATTAATCGAAAAACTGAAAAAAATATCTATTTTTACTTGAACCGAAAATAGGAACATTGTAGTATTAAAATACCATGAGGTTATTTCCCTATCTCTCAGCATTGGTTATGGGCAGCGCCATGTGTGCCGCTACCGCAGCAGAAACGGCACCGCAACTCACGCAGGAACAAGCCGTGCAGCAGCTTTCGCAATTAAATATCACCCCGGAGAAGTATACAAGCGCCCTGCACCACATCGGCGCCAATCCTCAAATTCTGCAGCTGCTGTTGGCAGCAGGTGTTAACCCGGACACCCCGGATTGGGATGGCATAACAGTGCTGCAACGTGCAGCAGAATGCGGCATAACGGAATCCGTAAAGCTGTTGTTGGCAGCCGGGGCAGATGTAAACCACAGAAACGATACCGACGGACGAACGGCACTTGTACTGGCTATACAAAATGGGCATACAGAATGCGCCACACTGCTTGCCAATGCCAATGGGCTTGATTATCAACCATGGACCCCGCTCACCCTCGGGGTTGCACGCCATGATATAGAGGATATTCACCGCTTTATCGGCACGGGTAATGATGTCAATGAAGCATGCCGAGAAGGATACACGCCCCTGCAACTGGCCACCATGTTAGGCCACACAGACGTCATGCAAATACTCATCGATGCCGGGGCAGATGTAGACAAAGCGGACGCGTTTGGGCATACTCCATTATTTGAAGCCGTGTACCACGGGCGCATTGAATGCGTGCATCTGTTGCTGAAACACGGCGCCAATGCAGATGGAGCGACAAGCTTACCGCCTCTTCACATTGCAGCAGAACGCGGGCATGCCGACTGCATGATGACCCTGCTGGAGGCCGGCGCCAATGCCAATAAAACGGACGAGGCCCACAGAAGCCCGCTGCACTTGGCCGTATTTTTTGAGCACCCGGAATGCATTGATATTCTGCTCAAACACGGGGCAGACACAACCCTTAAAGACGCCAACGGCCACACGGTAACCGATATAGCGGAGAAAAAATGCTCCCCGGAAATCCTGCAGCTTTTACAATCTCATCCATAAAATGGGGGCGGCTTCTGCAAAACTAAAAACTTGACAGCTCGTCAGTTAGAGCGTATAATGCGCGCTCTTAACCGTGAGCAATAAAGTAAAATCAGAAAACTGGAGCAGTAATTTAGGCGTGGTACTGGCCGTAGCGGGCAGTGCCATCGGGTTCGGTAATTTCTTACGATTCCCCGGGCTGGCCGCGCAGTATGGCGGCGGGGCATTCATGATTGCGTATTTTTGCGCCTTTTTGCTCATGGGCATACCGCTCAGCTGGGTAGAGTGGAGCATAGGCCGCCGTGGCGGCAGATTGGGCGGGCACAGCACGGCATCCATTTTTTATCTGATATCTCGCTCCAAGTATTGGAAGTACCTGGGCTTGGCGGGTGTGGTAGTGCCGCTGTGCATTGCCATGTATTACATTACGCTTGAGGGCTGGACCCTGGGCTATGCCTGGCACACCGCCATGGGTGATTTGAGTTACGAAAGCTCTGCCGAATACGGGGCATTTTTCAGCAACTTTACCGGCATGGGGGCAGACGGCAATGTATTTTTCAGTGGCGAAAGCACCTTACTGCTCTTCTTTGTTATAGCCCTGTTAGCCAACTTCTACTTACTTTACAGGGGCGTGAGCAAGGGTATTGAGTGGTTCAGCAAAATCAGCATGCCCATATTGCTCTTTACCGCCATTGTTGTATTGGTGCGTGTATTAACCATGGGCACCCCCGACCCCGCCCACCCCGAGCGCAACGTGAACCAAGGCTTGGGCTACATGTGGAACCCCGATAAAGTGCTGCTGGTAAATGCAGCAGAAAATCCCACCACCGGCAAAACGGGCGAGGTGCTGGATATGGTGCCGGCTGCAGCCACCGAGGCCGAGCAAGCCGCCCAACTGGCAAACCTGCAACGCGAATACCCGCAGGCTAAAATTGAGCGCAAAGAGATTTCGCTGTGGCAAGGGCTATGCAACCCCGAGCTGTGGATTACGGCAGCGGGGCAGATATTCTACTCGCTTTCCATCGGGTTCGGCATTGTCTGCACGTACTCAAGCTATGTGAAACGCGGCAACGACATTGCGCTGGGCTCCCTCACCGCCAACGCGGCCAATGAGGTGGCAGAGGTAGGCTTAGCGGGCATGATGATTATACCCGCCGCCGTGTCATTCTTGGGTGTGGCTGCCGCTGCAGGCGCCAGCACCTTCGGGCTGGGTTTCAACGTGCTGCCCCAGGTATTCAACAGCATGCCGGGCGGCGCATTCTTCGGCACCCTGTTCTTTGTTCTGCTGGCCATAGGGGCTATTACCAGTGCCATCTCCATCTTGCAACCGGCAGTGGCCTATGTGGAAGAGTTCTGGAGTCTGCGCCGCGTGCAGAGCGTATGCCTGGTGGGGCTTATGCTGGTGGTAGGCGCCCTGATTGTGGTATGGTTTACCGGCAATGATTTGTTGGCGCTCAACACGCTGGATTTCTGGATGGGCACCATGTGCCTGTATTTCAGCTCTGCGCTCTACCTCATCTTGTTCCGCTATGTATGGGGCACCGCCAACGGCTTGGCAGAGCTGCGCAGCGGCGCCGCCATACCCATTGGCCGCAACATTGCCTTCCTCATCAACTGGATAACGCCGGGCATCATGCTCATCATCTTTGCCTCTTGGTTGTACCAAAACCTCTTCATCGAGCAAAGCCAACACATTACCAACCTGCTGGCGGGCAAAGCAGGCGCCATCTTCCCCTTGGTCTGGGTGGTACTGGTAACACTGTTCTTCTGCTTTGTGGCGCGCACCTCTCGCCGTTTCAAACACGGCGAAAACTTAGAAACCAAATACGACCGCGAACCCTTCTCGTAATCCCTCCTCACCGTGTCTGACAAACAAAAATCCGATAGCTGGAACAGTAACCTGGGCGTCATGCTGGCTGTGGCCGGCAGTGCCGTAGGCTTCGGCAACTTCTTGCGCTTCCCCGGGCTGGCAGCCCAGTTCGGCGGCGGCGCCTTCATGATTGCCTACTTTATCGCCTTCTTGCTGCTGGGCATCCCCATCAGCTGGGTAGAATGGAGCATAGGCCGCCGTGGCGGCTCACTGGGCGGGCACAGCACCGCTGCCATCTTCTACCGCCTGTCGGGGTCTCGCGCGTGGAAGTACCTGGGCATTGCCGGTGTGCTGGCACCATTGGCCCTCTGCATGTATTACATATACCTGGAGGCCTGGACCCTGGGCTACGCTTGGCATACAGCCATGGGCGACCTCAACTTCAGCACCTCTGAGCAATACGGGCAATTCTTCGACAATTACGTAGGCATGGCCGGCAACGGCAGCGTCTTCAACGGGCAAAGCACCACCCTCATCTTCTTCGGCATTGTACTGGTACTCAACTTTTACCTTGTATACCGCGGCATCAGCAAGGGTATTGAATGGTTTTGCAAATGGAGCATGCCGGTACTCCTCATCACCTGCATCATCATACTGGTGAAGGTGCTCACCATGGGCACCCCAAACCCCGCCTACCCCAACCGCAATATCAGCGAGGGATTGGGCTACATGTGGAACCCCGACAAAGTGATGCTGGTGGATGCCACTACCGATAAAACGCTCGACATGGTGCCGGCAGATGCCACCGCAGAGCAAAAAGCGCAGCAAATTGCCGGCATACAGGCAACCACCCCCGGCATACAGATAAAAGAAAAGCGCATCTCGTTGTGGAGCGGGCTGCTCAACCCGGATTTATGGTTGGCCGCCGCAGGGCAAGTCTTCTTCTCGCTCTCCGTAGGATTCGGCACCGTTTGCACCTACGCCAGTTACATACGCCGCCGCAAAGATGTGGCGCTGGGCTCCCTCACCGCCAACATGGCCAATGCAGCAACGGAAATCGGACTTGCCGGCATGATGATTATCCCCGCAGCCGTGGGATTCTTGGGCGTTGCCGCAGCCGCTACCACCAATATCTTCGGGCTGGGCTTTCAAGCGCTTCCGCAAGTATTCAACAGCATGCCGGGTGGGCAATTCTTCGGCACGCTCTTCTTCTTCCTGCTCTTCATAGCAGCCATCACCAGTGCCATCTCTATGCTGCAACCGGGCGTTGCCTTTTTGGAGGAGTTCTGGGGGCTCAAGCGCTCTCAAAGCATCGCCCTGCTCGGCTTCATCTTGGTATGCGGCACCCTGATGGTAGCTTGGTTTACGCAAGGGCTTCTGGCCCTGGACACCATGGACTTCTGGTTCGGCAACCTCAGCCTTTACCTCACCACAGGACTGTATCTGTACCTCTTCTGCGTAGTATGGGGGGCAAACAAAGGCTTGGCAGAGCTACGCCTCGGCTCATGCCTGCGGCTGCCCCGCCCCGTGGCATTCCTCATCACCTGGGTTACCCCTGCCCTCATGCTCACCATCTTTGTTTCGTGGATATACAAGACTCTTTTTGTTGAGCCCAACCAACACATCGCCAATATCATCAGCCTGAAACCCGGCGCCATCATCCCCTTGGTATGGATTGCACTGGTTGCCCTCTTCATGGCTTTCGTCATCCGCACCTCCCCCAGCTTTCACAAAAACCACAAACCCGATTAAAAACACATGACACTTGCCGGCATCATCACCATGGTTCTCTCTTGCGGTATCGCTTGGGGGCTCTTTATCATTTGCTGCCACCGCCTGATTAAGAGCGATAAAAAAGATGACTCTGTTTAAATTGGCGCAAAAAAATCACAAGCCACCGCACAGGCAGCTTGTGATTGATAAAGCGCTATATTAATCTCCACCCGAACTTACAGCGTCTGGGCACCTTTCAGAAGATTAAGGAAGCCCTGCACTTTAGAGGTGCCTACATCCTTAATGCAGTCGGTGTAAAGCTTACCGCCCTGCCAGTTGTTGAAGGTGAAGCGAGCTTCATTGGGGATGGACTGCTCGCTCTTAGCTACACGCAAGCGGCTGAAACCGCGGGTGTAATAGTCAAACTGGTCATCGCTGCCGTAGTACTTCATCTGCGTCAGCTCATCAGAGTTGATGAGCGTGGTGGTGGTAGGAGTAAAGAGCTCGGTACGGCTCACGGTCTTAACGGCGCAAGAGGACAAGCCCAGTGCCAAAATCAGTACGGGAATAAGTTTTTTCATACGCAGCACGTTATACCACAACATGCCACGCCTGTCAATCCTGCATTCAGGGTTATAGGAGTTTATGAATTTCGATTACTCTTTCGCGCCTGCCTCACGAAGCAGCTCAGCACATTCTGTATGTCCTTGTTTTACAGCAACCCAAAGCGGGGTTTTGCCATTGCTGTTTACCTTGTTAATATCAATCCCGGGTGAAGATAACAGAATACGCATACATTCGGTTCGCCCCCAGTATGCAGCAGCCCCAAGCGGAGTCTCGCCAAACTTATTCGCTGCATTAAAATCTACGTTAGCGGCTAGCAACAAGACTCTCAAAGCTTCTATACGATTCAAGAAAACGGCCATCACCATGAGCGTCTGCCCCATTGCGTCACATTTATTTACATCGTAACCATTTAAAACCGTTAGTTTAAGTTTATCCGGATTAGATAATATCTTCATATAATCCACCTCGGCTCCAGCCGAATCGGAATAATTATCCACATCGTAGTCTGCTGCGGCAGTATGTTTTATGCGCAGAATCTCTCCGGTTGCATCAAACGTACCATTTTCCCAGGGAAAATTATCGCCCTCTTTAGTTTCTTGGCCTTTTCGGAACAAACAGATTAATAACAACAGAAGCGTCCAACAACCTAATAATCCTCCCACGAGTTTACTTATCGACATGAGTGCAAAAGCAAACCCGCCAGCAGCAGAAGGTATTAAAAACGAGCAGATAACACTAAGACTACCAACAAATCCCACCACGAACCATATGTGCATTTTTTCTTTTTCTATACGGTCTTCAACGTCTTCCTCATCCTCACAATGCGACTTCCAATACGGAAAAACGATATTACGGTATAACAACCACCCAAAGACTGTAGCAGCTATGGCCGGATACACCTCGAAAACAAACCGAATGAAAGAGAAGAAAGAAGAAGCTGAAGTAAAAGAGAGACAAAACGCTGATGAGATTGATACCCATATGCAACATGAAAGCGATACTAAAAAATTGACAACAACAGGTAAAATAACAGAATTATAACCACACCAGCCGAAATCATGCACGCGCCGAACCTGAGCGCGAACATAAGGAGTTACCCCAACTATAAAGAACAGCCCCCCCAACAGTAACCCGAATATCATCGGCCAAATTAAAACAGCTCCCGGGAAAGCTAACAAAACACTTCCTGCTGAAATACTGGTTCTGGTATTACTCATCATTAACTCATATAACACCCACCAAAATAAACATGTTGTAAGAGCTACGATTATAAGCAACACGAAAGCTTTCAAAAAATCCATTCGGTTATCGCACCCTCTCCACTCTTTTTCTTTCAATTTGGGAACCTGGATTCCTATTGGGCGATTATACGCCTCTGTCTTCATTTTTTTGAGAGGGGCAGACGCAACGGCAGCATGGTTCAGTTTACGAGGCTTAATCACCTTCGTTTCTTTTACAACGGGTACACTTTCATTTTTGCGAACATGGTGAGTCTCCATAATCGTGTAAATAGGTATATGTTGAAATAAATCCAGCCTCAACAGACTGTTCTATCGAGGGTATTCGAGATACTAACATACCTCCCCCCCATTTATCAAGAACAAACCTACAAACTAAGAGCGGGGGTATGTAAGGCTAAAAAGATTTGTTCACTTCTATTCTCCGTAGGCAGGAAATGAAAATAAGGAATCGGCTAATTTTCATTTCGGGCGCTAAATGAAAATAAGAACAAAAAAAGATAAAAATACTGAGTGAATTTGATTGACAATAAGGGCAGAATGGTATATTCTGCCTGCCCCTGCTGATGCTGCAATATCAACAACGGGAGGCTGGGGGCGAGAGCGCAGCACCTTCCACAAACACGTGCATCCTGATATAAGGTTACACACAACATACATACATACAATGGTTAACGAACTCATTACAAAGATGGTGGAGGCCGGTGTACACTTTGGTCACCAGACCCGCAAGTGGCACCCGAACATGAAGAAGTACATTCTCACTCAGAAGAATGGCATCCACATCATCAACCTCGAGGAGACTGAGAAGTGCCTCGACAAGGCCTGCGCTTTCCTCGGCGAGAAGGCCGCTAAGAACAAGAAGATCCTCTTCGTAGGCTGCAAGCGCCAGGCTCAGGAGGCTGTTAAGGAGGCCGCAGAGGCCACCGGTCAATACTACGTCAACTTCCGTTGGCTGGGTGGTATGCTTACCAACATGGCAACCATCAAGAAGAGCATTGCCCGCCTCGACTACCTCGAGAACCTCGACAAGCAACCCGAGTACAAGCAGATGTCCAAGAAGGAGATTGCCTCCCTTGCTCGTGAGCGCGAGAAGCTGCAGCGCAACCTTCAGGGTATCCGCAACATGGGTGGTGCACCCGACGTCATGGTAGCCATCGGTGCCGACCACGAGGACATCGCCATCCGCGAGGCCCACATCTTGGGCATCCCCGTAATCGTGCTGACCGACACGAACGCTGACCCCGAGACCGTGGATTTCCCCATCCCCGGCAACGACGACGCCGTTCGCTCCATCCGCCTGATTCTCTCCGTACTTACGGAGGCTATCAACAACAACAAGGTTGCTTAATCCAACAATTTCTACACAACAATGGCTGATATTACACCCGCAATGGTCAAAGAGCTGCGCATCAAGACCGATGCCGGCATGATGGACTGCAAGAAGGCCCTCATGGAGTGCGACGGCGACATGGACGCCGCCGTTAAGTACCTCCGCGAGAAGGGTATCGCCAAGGCCGCCAAGAAGGCTGACCGCGAGGCTAAGGAAGGTGTTGTTACCACCATGGTAGAGGGTAACGACGGCATCATCTTCGAGATCAACTGCGAGACAGACTTCTGCTCCAAGGGCGACAAGTTCCGCACTCTCGTAGCAGAGATCGGCGCCGCCCTCAAGGCTTCCTCCGCCAAGACTCTTGACGAGGCTCTCAACGTAGCCATCAACGGCACCACGGTTGAGAAGTACCTTGCCGAGCAGTGCGCCGCCATCGGTGAGAACATGAAGTTCCGCAAGTTCGCCCGCTACACGCTGGCCGGCGAGGGCAGCATCGTTTCCTACATCCACATGGGTGGTAAGGTAGGTGTTCTGCTTCAGGTTGCTTGCGGCAACGCCGCTACCGTAGCAGCAGAGGCCTTCCAGACCATGTGCAAGGACATCACCCTGCACATTGCCGCTTGCGCACCCAAGAGCGTTGACTCCTCTTCCCTTGACCCCGCATTCGTGGCCGAGGAGCAAGAGATTGCCAAGGCTCAGCTCATCGCTGAAGGCAAGCCCGAGGCTCTGTTGGAGAAGATTCTTCCCGGCAAGCTCAAGGCCCTTTACAAGCAGAGCTGCTTGCTGAGCCAGGAGTTCGTGAAGGACCCCTCCGTCAGCGTAGAGAAGCTTGTGGCCAACATCGGCAAGGAACTCGGCGACACCATCACCGTGGTTTCCTTCGAGCGCTTCCAGCTCGGCGCCTGATAACGCCCATTATCTCCTTAAACAAAAAAGGGAACGCCAAAAGGCGTTCCCTTTTTTGTTACCCATCAAACAGCCTGAATTGACGTCATGCTAAAAGAATAAAAAGTAAAACACATACGCACCCAGCATGCTGAGCACAGAAATAACCAGAGCAAAACAAAAAGCATACCTAAATTCAAAGCGGGACATAACAGCCCCCACACAAGCACAGGTAAGTAACGAAACGGCAAAAATGCAGGCACCGTAAATAAACGGGGCAGCCTCGCACCAAGGGGAATCAGACTCCTGCATGCTCGCATAGACGAGGGGCGAACAAATAATGCTAATCCCCATCAAAAATGCGCCAACGAAGGCTAAAACGGCACAAAGAATGCGCGGAACGGGGCTCATGGCAAATGTGTGTTAAGAGTCTTAACAAAGGAGTCTTGCACAAAGATATCGTTATGGTCACACGGGAACTCGTGCACGGTGGGGGTGGTAGCGGAAAAGGCGCGTATGAGAGCATCGGTACTTTCACGGGGTACGATAGAGTCATACGAAGCACGCAAAATAGTAACGGGGCAAGAGATTTGCGGGGCAAAGGCGGCAGATTTCCAAGTATCGAGCGGGAGCATGCGCGGCACAAGGGGTACAAAGTTGCAGGCAACCTCGGTAATGCTGTCGAAGGGGCAAATGAGGATGAGGGCATCGGGCTTGTGTATGGCGGCAACTTGGGTGGCCACGCCACTGCCCAAACTGAAGCCGACCAACGCAACAGAGGCAGGCTTATCGAGTTTTTTACAGACCACTTGCAGGCAGTGGCAAGCATCTTGTACTAAAGCGGTTTCAGAGGGCTCGCCCTCGCTGTCGCCATAGCCACGGTAATTCATCAGCAGATAAGAGCGCGTGGTATCTGCCTGCGCCATATCGACAAAGGCGCCCGCATTCATGGCATTGCCGCCGTAACATACCACCAGCGGGGTGTTTTTGCCGCGGTTGAAGAACCAGCCACGCAAGGGCACGCCATCTTTTGCTTTTATTTCCACATGCTCGGCTTCTGCCCCGTAGCGGTGGTCGGGCATCGTCATATCTGCCCCGGGGTAAAGCAAAGATTGCACCCCGCATGCGGTTAAGCCCCCCAAGCAGAACAAAAGAAGAAACGGTACGAGTAGGCAGTTGTATTTTTTCATGGAACAGGCACTTATTGCAGCATTATTCCGGCTTTGCGTGCTCTTTGTTGCACCAGTGGCGTGTGGAAGAACTCTGCCGTTTTTCCCATCACCATAGGGGCAGGCGGGCTTCCCTTACGCCCCAGCAACAAACCACACAACCAGTTGGCTATGCGGGCAAAACGTATGCGTTTCATGTATGCAGAGGCGCGAGCAATGCATTTGAGGGGGCCCATGGGATCTTCTACGGCGATCACCACGCCATCGCAAACAACGGCAGAGTGGCCAATACCCAATTGCTCTATGGCGGCTGCCAATGCGTTGGCATGCGCTACATCATCCTCTGCATGCTCAATAGCCGGCACCTGTATGCCGCCGTCGGGCATTGCCATACCGTGCAGGGTAATGCCATGCTGATTGCAAAGGTCTATAACAGCTTGTTTTTGGAAGAGGATGGTACGGTGAGCCTCAAAAACGATATGGCGCACATGGTGGCGCACGCAGTGTTGAATGGTGCGCAACCCGAGGCAAGGCACATCGAAACGCATATCATGCCCGGGTTTGGTAACTTTGCAAAGGGTAACGGGTGCCTCGGGCGTGCCCTCGCTGTGTTTAATACACTCGTTGGTGCCTTTGAAGGCCTCTACGCATGTCACTTGGTCACCACGCACAATGAGACTTTGGCCTATATCTAGCCGCGCAATTTCGCGCGCCAGCTGCATACCGTGGCGGGCTTCTGCCATTTGCTGCTCAGTGGGCGCAGGGCCGGCCAAATGGCCTTCACCGGGCAACACCTCATCCATAAAGGCCGTGGAGGGCAGCATTTGCATGCCGTGCGCGGCCACATAATCACACACCGCGCCGAAAATGGTATGGGCGTTGCGGCGGTCCAGCTGCGCCAGCAGGCGGCGCGCCGTGGCATCGGGCCACATGGTATAAATGCAGGCGGGTTTAATCTGCCCGGTCATCACCACATGAGTTACCCCATGCTCTTGGAAAAACTTGCGCGGCCCTTCCACAGAGCCTACACGGAACTTGCAGAAAGCATCGCACAGGGGTGGAATGTCCTTGCCCACGGCACCGCGGAACCCGGCCACCACAACACGCATACCGGCGCGCTTGGCGCCCTCTACCATAAGGCGGGGGTACTCCCCTGCACCGGCAAGGACACCTATTACGTGTTTTTGTGGGTCAAAGTTCTGCATGATAATGGCTTACAAATGTTCGGGATGCTCCAAGAAATAAGCGATGCGCTGCATCAGACGGCCGATGTCGCCGCCGTCTACCACGCGGTGGTCAAACGAGGCCACAATCTCAGCCTGCTCCACGGGGATGAAGCACTCTACCTCGTCACTCCACACGGGGGTTTTACGCACAGCACCCACACCCAAGATGAGGCTTTCGCTGGGCAACGGCATGGGAGAAGCAAAGGTAAGTCCGAAACCGCCGAAGTTTGACACCGTGGCAATACCACCGCCCACGTGAGAGGGGTCCAGCTTACGGTCGCGCGCCTGTTTCACCACGTTGTTGTACACGTCTATAAGTTCATCCATGGTGTACTCATTCACCTTGCGGATGACGGGCACCATCACACCATCTGCCACCTGCACAGCCACGCCGAGGTCTATATGACGCGGGGTAAGGATACGCCCGCCCACCATGTAACCGGCACACTCGGGGGCCTCTGCAAGCGCCAGAGCCAACGCACGCAAGAAGTAAAGCGTGACGCCGGGTTTGCGCGGGTGATTGCGGCGGTGCAAAATGATGGGTGCCATGTAAATGGGGCGCCCTGCACTGGCAATGGGGCGGCGCCATGTGCGCTGCATGCTGCCGGCAACACTGCGGCGCATGGGCGAGGCAGGCTTAGACGGCCAGCCATCCACATAGTTGATGAAGTTTTCAAAGTCTTCAATGGTAATGCGACCATTGGCCCCGGTGCCGATAACGTAGGCAAGGTCTGCCTCTGTGATGCAAAGCTCATCCATGCGAGCCTTAACACGGGGGGAGAGGTAATGCGCGCCGCGAATTCGGGCCGGTACGGGCAGGCCGCGGCCACCGGTCTCGATATTGCCGGGCACACCCTCGCGGTACTCGCCTTCAGTGCGGAAGTGGGCACCATCCATAGCAGCAGCGCCGGTGGGGGCAGCCGGCACGGCGGGGGCTGTTGCAGCAGCAACGGCAGCGTCATCCATAGTGGCAGCCCCGGTGCGCTCTACCTCAGCCTCAGTGGCCTCAATAATGCCCATCACGGCACCTACGGGCACGGTTTCGCCCTCGCTTACCGAGATGCTCTTGACCACACCACCGCAAGAAACGGTAACGGCCATCACGGCCTTGTTAGTTTCAACCTCAAACACCTCTTGGTCTTCTTGCACGGTGTCGCCGGGCTTCACCAGCAGCTGCATGATGGAGGCCTCGGCTATGGATTCGCCCAACTGGGGCATGAGAATGGGAACGGACGGCATAATGGTGTTAAAGTGTTAAAAGGTAACGAACTGCGGCGGCAATATCCTCACTGTGGGGGCGGTGTGCCTTCCACAAATCGGGGTGGTAGGGGATGGGGCTTTCTTTGGAGCTGAGGCGCAGCGGCGGGGCATCCAGCAAGTGCAAGCCCTCGGAGGCAACGCGGGCCACTACCTCGGCAGCCACACCACCCCAGGGGAAATCCTCGCTCACCACCAGCAGCCTGCCCGTGCGTGCCACAGAGGCTAAAATGGTATCAGTATCAATGGGTTTAACCGTACGCAGGTCTACCACCTCAATATGGTAGCCGCTGGTAGCCGCCAGGGTTTCTGCGGCTTTAAGCGACTCGGGCACCATGGCAGAGTATGTCACCACCGTGGCATGGCGACCGGGGCGGGCAATGCGGGCACGGCCTATGGGCAGCGGGTCGGGGTCCACCCAGGTCTCAGCCTTAAGCCAGCGGTACAAGAACTTGTGCTCCAAGAACACCACGGGGTCGGGTATCTGCACGGCCTGCTTCATCATGTAGTAGGCATCTGCCACCGTGGCAGGGGTAAACACATGAAGCCCCGGGAAGTGGGCAAACAAGGCCTCCACCATCTGGCTGTGGTAGGGGCCACCGCCGGGCGTGCCGCCGCAGGGCATGCGCAGTGTCACATTCAACGGCATACCGGTGCGGAAGTAATGGGCCGCGGCATTGTTGCACATTTGGTTGAGTGCCAGTATACCGAAGTCGGCAAACTGCATCTCGGCAATGGGTTTCATGCCCCCGATGGCAGCGCCGATGGCCACCCCCATAATGGTATCTTCTGCAATGGGGGCATTGAGCACACGGCCGGGGAAACGCTCTGAGAGTCCCTTGGTAGCCTTAAACGCACCGCCGAACTTGCCGGCAATATCCTCGCCGTAGAGGAACACGCTCGGGTCTTCCTCCATCAACTCTGCCATGGCTTGGTGTATGGCATCTATGTAGGTTACACTCATGGTTGTATTTCAGCAGGATATATTAATAACGAGAGGGTTTCCAAGAGACGGCGCTCCAATCCGTCTCTGCCGGCACGGGGGTGGGTTCTTTTTGTGCTTGAGCCATGGCACGCTGCACTTCATCCACAGCTTCGGCCTGCACGGCTGCCACCTCGGCCTCAGTAAGCCAGCCCAGTGCCAATACTTGGCGGCGGGCAACGGCCAGCGGGTCGCGGTCTGCAAAGGCCTCTTTGAGCTCGGCGGGGATGTATGAGGCATCGTCATGCTCACCATGGCCGCACATGCGCAGGGTGTGGGCCACTACCCATTGCGGGCCCTCGCCGGCGCGGGCGGCTGCCACTGCTTTTTGCATGGTGGCAAGGGTTTGCAGAAAATCGGTACCATCGCACTCATGCGTAGCAAAGCCATAGCCCACACCGCGGTCTACCAGGCTTGCACAGCCGAACTCGCGGTCGTTGGGGGTTGAATAGGCGTACTGATTATTCGTTACGACAATGACAACGGGCAGCTTCTCTACGGCAATCATGTTGCAGCCCTCGTGCGTGGCGCCCACAGAGGTGGTGCCATCGCCAATATTCAGCACGGCTACGGCACCTTGCACCCCCTGCATACGCTTGGCCAGCATCATACCGGCACACACGGGCACCATGGCCCCCAAGTGAGAGATGGGTGCCGGGTTGCCATCTGCCGGCACACCCCAGTGGATATTACCGTCTCGCCCACGCATGCAGCCCTCCGTACTGCCTAAGTAGCAACGCGCACTCTCAAGCACGCTGTAGCCCCAGGCACAGCGCCCGGCCTGCTCGCGGATAAAGGGATTGTATACATCAAAGCCTTTTGTAAGGAACACAGCCTCGCATGCGGCGATAGCCTCATGCCCTCGGCCCAGGAAGACGCCACCGTACATCTTACCGGCTTTATACAGTGCGGAAAGCTTGGTATCAAACGCGCGTGCCATCTCCATGGCACGGTATGCACGCAAGCCGACCTCTTTCATGTCATTTCCGTTCACGCGTCCATTATACCCCCTATTCCCCCGTCAAGCAAGTAGAATTTTTTGAGTTGGGTCAAGAATTCACCCCTCCGCACCAAAATCCATAACAAAATCAATGGCGGCCACGGCCGTCATCCCAGTTATCAGTACGGCGGCGGTGTTCAGCATCGCGGCGGCGGCGCTCGGCCTCAGCGGCACGGCGAGCGGCGTCAGATTCATCTTCCTCGGGTTTGCGCACAGAATCCTCCGTACTGAGGGGGCGGCGGGCGGCAGCATCAAACTCGGCTTTCAGGTCAGTCTTTACATCTTCATGCTCAAAGAAGCCGGTTACAATGGCAGCAGCCATGCGGCCACCGGAAATCACTTGGTGAGGCTCACCTTCGTAGAGAGCAGCGTAGGCATAGCGTGGGTTATCTGCGGGTATAAAGCCGGCAAACCAGGCAAGGCGGCAGTCGTCTGAGGGTTTACCCCACTGGGCAGTACCGGTTTTACCGGCATTGGTGGCATAGCTGATTTTGGCGCGGTAGCCGGAGCCACCGGAAACCACGGCACGCATACCTTTGCGCACCACGGAGAGGTCGTCGGACATATCCTCCAAGCTGTGTTGAACGGATGGCTTAAACTGGTAAACCACATTGCCATCCATATCAAGCATTTGACGCACCAAATGCAACTTGGGCAGATAGCGGCCATTGGCAATGCCGGTCATGGCATAAGCCACTTGCAGCGGAGTAGCCAACAAAGGTCCTTGGCCAATGGAGATGTTAGCAGCATCGCCCTGCATGAACCCGCGAGAATAGTTGCGCTGCATCCAAGCGTCATCCGGCACATTACCGGGTTTATCTGCAATGGGCAGACCGGTGCGGGCACCAAGGCCGAAGCGACGGGCCGTTTCACACAAACGCTCTGCACCGACGCGGGGCTCGCGCGTAGCCGCCACTTGGTACATGAAAGGATTATTGGACTTGGCCAAGGCGGTAACACAATTGATATCGCCGGTGAAGCTACTGTGATTTTTAAACTCGTGGCCACCGATACGCAAGCTGTACGGGCAATAAATATACGTACCCTCAGTAATTACATTGTGATGCAAAGCCGCGGCCACGGTAATGGTTTTAAAGGTGGATGCAGGCGGGTACACACCGGCAAATGCGCGAGATACCAATGGGTTACTGGCATCATTACGCAGGGCATCGTAATCCTTTTGCGAAATAGCAGGTATGAAGACGTTGGGGTCAAAATTGGGAGCAGAAGCCATCACCACAACCTCGCCGGTCTGCACATCGATCATCACAAATGCACCGCGTCCAGGGTAGGTATTGCCATTTTCATCTTTGCGCTCGGTATTAAGGCGCAAAGACTCTTCCGCCGCTTTTTGCCACTTGAGGTTGAGTGTTGTCACCACCGTACCACCCGGGCGCGGATGCTGCTGCAGCTCATCCAAAATTTTTTCACCGTCTTCTTTAAACATGAGACGCCACACACCGGGGCGGCCCACTAACTGGCGGTCAAACACGCGCTCCAACCCGGCACGGCCCTCTTGCCGCTCAAACAAGGGGTCATGATAATTGATAGGGCCGGTGGGCAACTTGGCTTTTGTGCCGGTGTAGCCAATGATATGCCCGGCGGTTTCGCCGGCCGGATAATAGCGAATGTAGCGAGGCATGAGCGCGCCATGCTCGATTGCCTTGAGTTGCTCCTCTATAGGGGCTACCTCATGCTTACGCAACACGGGGCCAATGGGCAACGGCAACCAGCGACGATGCCGATAATGTGATAGAAGCTCAGAGTCTTTTTTGGGTATAACCTCTATGCCAAGCTTCTCGTAATCAGCCATCACTCGCCGCCCCAATGCAATAATCTCTTCGTCTGAGGGCTTGTCTAATTGCCCGAACTCTATGGACGGCTGGTACGCCACAATCGTGGTAGCCATCACCTCGCCGTTGCGGTCTGTGATAAGCCCGCGAGGTGCCGGTACCGTAAGCGACATAGTGCGAGCATTGCGGCGAGTTACGGGATACGCTATGCGCGAGGGGTCATTCTCTGTTGGTAAAGAATCAGCCGGAACATCGGTTGATTCATCGGTAGAGCCTACAGGCCCGGTTTCTCCATCGTAGGGAGAATCTACCTCGGGGGTATGCTCGTAAGCTTCCGCCCGTTGCACGCCTGCTTCATCGGCATTCACAGTATTCTCACGCGCCACTTGAATGTCGACCACATCATCAGAGACTTCAACCTCAGGGGCCACGGTATCAAGCGGGGCTGCATCTTGCCCTGCCGCCCATTGCAGCATACTCATGGTGGCTATGGCCAGCCCGGCTATGGTTCGTGTGTATGTCACCCTTCGCATCGTGCGTGTATTCTACCCCATTTCTTCTCTCAGTGCAATACTTCAATTCTGCGAAGCCACTTCTTTTCGTTTTAAAATCTGTTATTTTTAAGATTAAGACACACGAATCACTTGTTCAGAACACCAAATCATGCTACGCTCTGCCGCGCACCGCCATGAATTCCACACCGATACTCATAACGGAACGTGAAGTTGCTTTACCTGCAGAGCAAGGCCACCACAGCAGCATTGTCCTGCTCTGCCACGAACTCGCGGCATTACACTTTGAACAGCAGGCAGAGTCTTTAACGGCATCTGCCCTAGAGCGAGAAGCTCTTGAGCCCACTTATGTGGGAAGAGGGTTAGCCGTGCCGCATGCCCGAGTAGCCGGCCTACCGGCAGCCGCTGTCTACATTGCGCATTGCGATACCCCCATCCCTTGGCCGGAGGAGCAGGCAGACACCGTTATACTACTGGCCGTACCGGCAGAACACCCCGAACTTTACCTGCAACTGCTCGGCAAAATCATGCGCTGGCGCATGAAAGGCCTCTGCACTGCCGAGCTGAAAAGCCTCTTACAATAGGCTTCCGCTCAATCCCCCCTCCCTTCGAGGGCAACAAGTTTAAGAAAAAACACCCCGTTCTGACTCAGAGAACGGGGTGTTTTTTAATAAAAGCGCCGTAATTATTTTAACTTGATAGCATAGCGGCCGGTGGTCATGGCGGCGGCTTCAGCAGCGGGGAGGGTCTTTTTCTCATGCCCGGCCCCCCAAGAGTCGGAGTAAATGATGGTTTGCTCTTTCATGTTGTACCCGATGATAAGGCGCATATGGCCACCGCGGGTTTGCGGAACGGGTACGGGCTCGGGGTAAATACCGAGGGTAACGCTCCACAGTACGGGGGTACCGGCATCAATATGTTTCTTAATGGCACCCATCCACTTTTTGACTTGGCTCTTCTTACCGGCGCGCACTTGTTTGAGCAACTCGGGGTCTGCCACATCCAGTGGGGGAACGGCGAAAGAAAGCTGCTGTTTACCCTTCTTCTTGGCAAGTTTGTTGTAGGGTTCCACCAAAGCCATCATGAGGGATTGATAATCTTCAATGGTAATAAGCTTAACGGGGAACTTTTTACAGATAGCAGCCATGGCAGCCTCCATAGAATTGCTGCTGGTGCCACCGTCTGCCGAAGAATCGCACAGGGCGGCCAAGGCGTGCTGGTCTACACCATCCATACCGTAAAAGGCAAATACACGAGCCAAAGTAGCCGGCACGCAATAGCCTTTCTGCCCTTGGTCTACCATGTTGACACCCTCTAACCAGACAGTACCGTCTTCTTCTTTTTTGATACTGCCTTTCAGCTCTTTGCGTGTCACTTTATCAGCCGCGCCACCACGCTCAATAGCGGCAACATCGGGACCAATGTCGACACGAATGAACTCTGCCTCAAAGGGCTCATTGCCCCCCTTGTTTTTCTTGCCTTTCTTGGCTTTTTTGTTGAAAGAGCCCGTGTAGCTGGCATCCATGCGGGCGGCGCCGTTTTCCCACACCCACTCCCAGCATTCTACCTGCACACCGGTTTCTTTAACATTTACCTTTTTCTTTTTACCCTCCACACCGGTAATCTCATCGAGCGCAGCTTTGGTGCTATCAATTTTCCCTTGAAAATCATCGCGGTCGATTGCACCGTCATCACCCTTGCTGTACACAATAAGTCGCAAAGATTCAATGTTATCTTCGCCCCAATGCAGCAATACTTCGCCGGCATGCAATTTGCCGAATGTGAATGAGCCATTGGCCATGCGCCATGTTGTATCATCCACAGGGGCATAGCGGCAACCTGCCAAAAATTTATTTTGCGCCTTAGTGCGGGGGCCTTTCCAAAGCTCTCCCGTATTGATGGGCGTTACTAAGTCTCCGCCAAGGCACACCATGGTGCTCAGAGCGGCAGCGAAAAATCGTACCATGTTTTTCATGGCGCTATGTTATCGTTTTTTAAGTAACGTGGCAAGCGAAAAAATCAGATATCCTACATTTTTTCTGTGAAAAAAACAACCGTTATTGCGAAAATAGGAGCAGGGAGGCGTCAAAACTCCATGGAAACACAGAACACACCGACAGAAAACACCGTATGCTGCAAGCAGGAGCAAAGCTGTATGCGCCACCGTTGCTGCAAAATCGCCTTGGGTATTGTGCATACCGCACTCATGGCAACCCTGACAACCGCCGTTACCATTATGTGCATACATAAATGCAACCACAGGCACTGATTGGGGAGAAACAGAGAAGAGAAAAAGACGGCTCACGGTGGCACCATACCACCGTGAGCTTGTCATCATTGAGCCTTCGCTTTTTCGGCATGCTCCAATATAGCCGCACCGTATGAGCGCAAACGTTCGGCAATGCGGGAAGGCGCAACACGAACACGCGGCGACGGGGAAGCGCAGCGCCCATTTAAGGCACGCTTGCTTTTATGCGGAATTGCAGTAGCTCTATTACAGCGATTTGACTCCGGAAGCACCGCGATGGCGTCTTCGGCGTCACTACAAGAACTGATGACAAGAGGCGCGCCGAGGCCACTGCCCAATTCTTCCGCATCCGCGCCCCATTCAGCCTCTTCATCAAGCTCGTTTACAGCAAGTGCAGCTTGCGGGACAGGGGGCGGATTGCTGGTATACACGGCATCTGTTACAACGAGAGCGTGTTCTTCTTCCGCATCAAGCAACCAAGGGGGGATTTCATCAGCTGCAGGTTCTTCTGCCGTCTCATCGATGTTAATGGCAACAGCGACCGCCTCGGGCTCCATGCAAATGCACTCCTCTGCCAATACCGCGACCGGCTCGGTCGGCTGTTCTACCACGGTTACAACTCGCGCCGCTTCTTTTTGATTTTCGGGCGCCTGCAGCCATGGCCAAAGAACGGGCACAACGGCCAGCACAGCCAAGGCCGCGGCACTACGCCACAACGTGCGGCTGCAATACCATGGGCGCTTGGTGGCGCGGCGGCAGGCAGCATCTGCCTTATCGCAAAGGCGCGCCAACAGCTCGGCATCTTGCGCACGCCCCGCGGCATCCTCAGCAGCCAGCGTGCGGAGCATGTTTTCTATATCTAGGAGCTCTTTATCTGCGTCTTCCATGGGGGCAGCAAATATCTACGGTTGATAAATAGGACTTCATTGTGCGCAACGCGACAATGTAACGACTACGGATGGTGGACTCGGGCGCACGGAGGCGCCGCGCGATTTCGGCAATGCTCAGCTCATCCCAAATATGAAGGGCTACCAGCTCTGCCAACTCTGTCGGCAACTGTTGCACGGCACGGCGCAGGTGTTGCGCCCGCGCTGCGGCATCGGCATCGCCCATGCGGGGGTGCTCAGCAACAGGAGCATCTGCAACATATTGAAGCTCTGCCTCTCTGCGGTTATTATTGCGGCGGCCTGCGCGTATGGCATCATGCCGTATGGCGCGCATGCTGTAGCGCAGCAGGTCTTCTTCTTCTGCCGGCACACGCCCTTGCACCACGGCCTCGGCCACTCGCTCTATCACCCCGCTGAGCAATACCTCCACATCTGTATCGCCATCTGCCTGCAAGCGTGCATATGCCAGCAGGCGATGCATGGACACGCGAAACCACGCGCGGCATTTCTCCCGCGCCTCGTCTCCGGCGTTTCTCTTCCACCACCTCGGCATATATCAGTTGCTTTTCATAGGGGATAATGCACCCCAATTCCCAATCCGCGAAAAAATTATGAATTTTCTTCCAAAAAACGGCGAATTTCTTTATCAAAATCAGAATCTATGAGCTGAGTACGGTTATATATATCATACTCTCCCTCAGCCTTGTGCTCTGCTTGTTCCCGGCTAATTTTTCCGTTATCAGGCAAAACATCATAACGCCTGAAAGTCAGAAACGCATCCACACAATCCGCAAATTGAGCCATAGTAAAACTATTTGAGTGTTTGAGTAGCCCACTGGCGGAAACGCGTTGCTTTGCGTGAATTAACACGATAACCAACGGAGATAATGGCATCCAAGTTGTAAAAAAGCATATCTTCTTTTACCTCACCTCGGAAACCACGTTTCACGACTATTGCAAATTTTGCAATAGTCGAAGATTCATCTAATTCTTTTTCTTCATATATATTAGAAAGGTGTCTACTAACTGACGAAGCATGAACATCAAACAATTCAGCTATTGCCTTTTGAGTAGCCCAAAGTGTATCATCTTTAACATACACCTGAATATTACCTTTTGTCTCAGGCGTATTGTACAATAAAAATCGGATTTCGTCTTTCATACGGAATGAGCAGTCAGCACTTCGGGACGAGAGGGGCATCAGACACCTCACCACGGAGCAATTTTTCCGTTTCTCGTTGGTACATAACATCAAAAGGATTCTCGCCGGGATAATCGCGCATGAGGCGGGCGGCGTAATCCAAGGCGCGCTCATTGCCCTCGCGTGCCATCAGGATAAGGGCTTCTTGGCAATACCACAACACATTGCGGCGGTGAGACCAAAGGGCAAACACCAAATCATCCCCGAATAAATCATCATCCGTCACCATAGATGCCGGCAAAACGGCAGCCACGCTCGGTAGGCTGTCCGGCATACATTCCATAAAATAAACAGCCACCATGTACAGATACGCGGGGTCTTGCAGCTTCATAATGTGCTTTCTGACGGGCTCGGTATCCACAGCGCCTTCCGTCAGGCAACACTTAAAGTACTCCTCCCACAATTTTTCTTGCAGGATTGTCAGCGCCTCCGGCATCTGCGCAGCATCACGCTGCGCCTCTCGCACGGTTTCGAGGGCACGCGAGAGGGAGTCATGCACATCCACCCACAGCTCACCCTTCTGCAACTGACCACCGCACATGTAACTGAACTGCAGCACCGTGTACATGCGTTTATTGTCGCCTTCAATCGTATCAATGCGGAGGTCCTGATAGTCGCTCGGCAGCAAGGCAAGCAGCATGGCTTCATCATACTCCGTCTCTACCCCCAGCCGCCAGGCGGTTTCTTGAGATTCACCCGGGCCGCCCGTTGCCGAGGGAAATGCAGCAGCGACGGCTTCTGCTATGGTTCCATGCAGCTCTGTAGTGGCAGCAGAGGCCCCGGTACCCTGCCCCATTGCCATGCCGGCAGCCAACGATAAGGTCAATAAAACTCGTTTCATTCTGCAATCTCCTCCGTTATCTCAAACCAAAAATCAGCATAATATTTGCCGAAAGCAGTATCCCAGCTACAGCTGGCTTCATCGTTAATGGTGAAGTCCACATCAGCACGTATGACAACATACACCTTACCATTCTCTTTCACGGTGGTACAGCATATGGGGTATACTTCCAATCCCCCACCGTTCTTCGCTTCGTAGCGCATCTTTTTCAGGAGCACTTCCGGCTCCACCCCGGCTTTGAGCTTACAGGCATGTTGTTTGGTAAAACACGGATGGGTCGGAGTGCCCTCAAACAGAGCCCCCCACGGGCTTTTCAGCAGTAATTGCATCACAGGCTCATGCAGGGATTTCTCCAAAAGTTCATCACCCCTGCCCACGGCACCATCAACATACACCGTTGGGTTCTCCTGAGCTACGGGGTTCTCGCAAATACCCATGAAGAATGGTCTTATCTTGGGATGCATCGTACCGATGATGAATATGAATGGCTTGTCAAAAGTAATACTGAAATGCTGCTCCTCGGGGCAATCATACGCCCCCAAAGCACCTCCCCAGGTGACACTCGCGGCACAGAAGCCGTCCTCATGCACATCCAGCCCGTTTTTTTGAATCAAGCACCTCAGGTACATCCCGGATTCTTTGGTGAGGTGAGAGAAATCTGCCCCCGGGGCAAAGAGAGACCTCACCCCGTGCTTCTTCAAAAGTGGTGCCAGGTCTACTCTCTCCGGGTGCAGAGAAAAGCGCGGCAGCTTCACATCCGTATACCGTATGTACCACTTTTCACCCTCTACATAGACGGTGCGGCGAGAAAGCTCTTTGTAAATATGAGCCAGCAGCTCCGGCGTAAGCTTGGCGGCAAACTCGCGCACATCTCCCCGCGGGCGAATAGCGATAAAGGACCCCGCGTATTTGTTTTCATCATGGCCACGGGGCATCACCATCAGGCGCACGGCTTGCCAATCCTCACCCTCGGCATAGCGATGAGAGGTAGAATCCTTTGCCGACATCATGGTCACCTTCACAACAGAGCCATCGGACAGGGTAAAGGGGTATTCCGGTATGTTGGCGGATTTGTCAAACGTCTCTACCCAGCCTTCTTGCAGGGTAAGAGCAGATACCACCAACATGCGCGTATCTTTCCCCACGTCATTAACCCCAATGGCACCGGGCATCAACCCTTGGGTTACGTTCGACAACCAATCATTGATGAATTGTACGGCCTCTGTCGGTGCCGTTGCAAAAGGCACACGCATCACATTCTCTTTTATGGGGCACAGCTCCATATCCTCTGCCACAAAAAGAGCAGATGCCGCCTTCGGGGTCATGGCAGTGTAGGTATCTTTGGCACTGAAGCGCAGCCCCTTCAACTCTTCCCTCGTTTTCCCGGCCGTGTACTTCCCCACGTACAGCAATGCCTCCTCAAAACATGCAGGCGAGAACAACACATTCCCCTCTTGCGTGGCTGCCAGTTTTTTAAACATGGTCAGCGACACAGGCTCCTCCTCTGCTGCAAAAAGACTACAACTTGCCAATAAAACGGATACGATAGATTTGAGGTTCATAAAGGCACACGGGGTTCTACACTGCTAATCTACCACGCGAGACTTTGGAAGTCAACGTAAAAATCATTCTTCGGGTACCCGGGCAACATCTTTTTTTGCAAGAAAAACAACAATATACTTGCTATGGTAAATGCGCCGCGTTAGAATAGCAGAGTTATGGCAACAGGTAAAAGTTATAAGTGGATACAAGTGCTGCGTTTCGTTGTGCAGGCAGGCATTATTGCAGCCGTATTTTGGGCAGGCTTCAACACCAAAATAATAAGCGAAGCATTGTTATACACTGTTCTACTGGTGGGTGTATTTTTCTGCGGGTGGGTATGTCCCTTCGGCGCTGTTCAAGATTGGGCGGCATGGCTGGGCAGGAAACTGCATTTACCGCGTTTACGAGTACCGCAGAGAGTACAGCAGTACCTGCAATTATCCCGTTACGCATTGTATTTTTTACTCACATTGGGCATTGTGGTGAGTATGTTTAAAGGTCCTTTTCATTTCAGCATGTTGCTGCGTGGGGTATTTTACACGGCAGGCGCCGTTGTTGTTATTTGTATGATTGTGCTGGCCTTGTTTACGGATCGCCCTTTTTGCAACTACCTGTGCACGGGTGGTGCTAAAATGGGTTTATTCAGCGTACTGCGCATATTCGGTATTCGCCGCAACACGGCAGTATGCGGGGGCTGCGGCCAATGCTCACGCAAATGCCCCATGAACATTGACGTAGCCCGCACGGATTTTGTACGCCACCCCAACTGCATCGGCTGCTTGCAATGTGTAAGCGCTTGCCCCAAAAAATGCCTTAAGTACACCTTAATGCCCGCACCCCCTCCGAAGCGAGTATAACACCTGCATAATCAAGAGATTTTCCCTTGACTCCTATCCATTAGCATGATACAGTCGCGTGACGCATACCATGAACGAAACAACAGAAAACAAAACAGATAAACCGGCACCTCAACACAAGCCGGCTACTTCGAACATCAATCTGAGAGTATCTGCACTTAACACTAAAAGCGCAAAGAAAGAGTGGACCCCGGCCCCGGGATTCGCAGGTGTTACATCGCCGATACATGAACACATTTTAACAATAACAGGCAGTAACAAATGGTTCCAAATCAGCCAATTATGTCTCATTGCATTAAGCGTTGTCATATTCTTACTTGAGGGAGCGTTTAAACGCCAAGTCAATTTTGCCTACACCTACACAATAGCTCTGTCCATCTTTTACTTGCTTCAAGTTGTATACTGCTGCTTTTATAAAAAAGCAATCAGCGGCGTAGACGCACACTATGCCTCTTATACAGTTTTGGACCACTTGCCGGTATCCGAAATAGCGAACCGACTGAAAGTCGAAAAATTACTCGAGAAGACAACAAAATGTTTCACCTCATCCATATTCGGTTTGGCTCTCAGCCTGCTCTTGGTTGTAAGTGCACTCATCATGGATGAAGTGAGCAGTTTATCGGAACTGGAATCGCATCCCATGATTATTATATGGGGATTTTTTATTCCGGCCACAATAGTATGGTGCGCCATCCATTATGGTATAGAAGGCGTTGGCATATTGATACTGATAGCAATAGGGGGCGTCATTGACAATGCATGTGAATTTTTGATTTCCCCCTTTATCCTTATCCTTGTGGCAGCATGTTTGATATATTCGGGCCGTTGCTCCTTATCCGCACTTTTACGTTTTTTTGCGGTTTATATGTCCGCCGTATTCATCTTTGTTTTACAAATCGGCACTTTATTCAGCTCGCATAAAATTAACATCACCTTCGCCGTCATCTCCGTTATTGCATGCTTAGTACCGGCCATTTTGACATATATTCTGAAGGCTGTTGGCACCGCTATTGACAAGAACAAGCAGCAAGCAGCAGATGAACCGGAACTCTACCCCGAGCCGACCTCTGAAAAGGCTATGAACTTCCTGTACTCTTATGTATGGGGTGGTTTATGCGCAGTACTTTATGTGGTTTCCATCATCCTGAATTTGTGCAGTGACAAGTACAACTGGATGGAGTACAGCATGAAAAAAATGTCTCCCTCTCCCAGCCTCATGACCAGAGAGTCTGATGACTACGAATTATTCAGCAGCAGAAGCTCCTATTCGTCACCATACGATAGCGACTACGGCAGCTATGGCAGCGGCAGCCGTTACAACAGCAACTACGGCAGCTATGGCAGTGGTAGCCGTTACAACAGCGACTATGGCAGCTATGGCAGTGGCAGTCGCTACAACAGCAACTACGGCAACAGCTACGACAGTGGCAGCAATTATCGCTATAACAGCTACGATTACTAATCCTCATTTTCTTTCTGAGAGAACTCATCTCAAACAACCAAACGGCGTCTCCATCACGAGGCGCCGTTTTGCATTCTGAGTCATTAAACGAGTTATGATTGTGAATCCGGGGCTCAAATCCGTTGTTTTTACTTTACACGCGCGCGAAAGGATGGTAAGCTATGCGTGTACAGTTTTATACATATAACAACATCAGACACGTTGATATGATGACCGCAGCGCAAATTCGCCAGAGTTTCTTGGACTTTTTCCACGAGAAGCAGCACGCCGTAGTACCCTCCGCCTCACTGATGCCTCAGAGCCCGGGCTTGCTGTTCACCAATGCCGGTATGAACCAGTTTGTGCCCTACTTCTTGGGTGTATGGACTCCGCCGTGGAAGCCGGCCCGCGCCACCGACACGCAGAAGTGCATACGCGCCGGCGGCAAGCACAATGACCTTGAGGATGTGGGGCAAGACAGCTACCACCACACCATGTTCGAGATGCTCGGCAACTGGTCATTCGGTGACTATTTCAAGAAAGAAGCCATTGCATGGGCCTGGGAGCTGGTGGTAGAGCGTTGGGGATTCCCCGCAGAGCGCTTGTACGCCACCGTATACTGCCCCGACAAGAGTAAGGGCGACCCCGGCGAGTTTGACCAAGAGGCTTGGGATACCTGGGCACCGTTGTTCGAGGCCAAGGGGTTGGACCCCAAGGTACACATCGTTAACGGCGGGGTAAAAGACAACTTCTGGATGATGGGCGAAACCGGCCCCTGCGGTCCCTGCTCTGAGCTGCACGTAGACCTCACCCCCGAGGGTAAGACCGAGGGCTCACTCGTCAACAAAGACAGCGACAAGTGCATTGAGATTTGGAACCTCGTGTTCATTCAATACAATGCAGAGAGCGACGGCACCTTCCGCAACCTGCCCGCCTGCCACGTTGACACCGGCATGGGCTTTGAGCGCGCCTGCGCCATGATGCAGTGCACCAACGGCTTCACGGACTTCTCCCGCCGCGTTTCCAACTACAGTACGGACGTATTCCGCCCGCTCTTCCGCAAGATTGAGGAGATTTCCGGCCGCACCTATGTGGACATTTACCCGCAAGACGCCACAGAAGAAAACCGCGACACCCTCAAAGAGAGCATCGCCTTCCGCGTGATAGCCGACCACATCCGCACGCTGAGCTTCTCCATTGCAGACGGCATTCTGCCCGGCAACAACGGCCGCAACTATGTGTTGCGCCGCATTCTGCGCCGCGCCGTACGCTACGGCCGCACCCTGGGGCTTGAGAAACCCTTCTTGTCTCAGCTGGTAGACACCTTAGCAGCCGAGATGGGCCGCGTGTTCCCCGAGATTGTAGGCCGCGCCGCCACCATCAAAGACGTACTGTTGAGAGAAGAAACCTCCTTCAACGAGACACTGGACCGCGGTTTGGAGCTCTTCGACAAAGAAGTAGCCGCCACCGGCAAGGTAAGCGGCGACTTCGCCTTCAAACTGTACGACACCTACGGGTTCCCCATCGACCTCACGGCCCTCATGGCACGCGAGCGTGGGCTGAGTGTGGACACCGAGCGCTTTGAAGCCCTTATGGAAGAGCAGCGCCAACGCGCCAAAGCTGCCCAAAAGAAGCAGGTAGTGCGCGCCTTGGACCTCAAGACCGAGCAGGTAACCACCTTCACCGGCTATACCGAAGACACCACCACCGCCACCGTAACAGAGGTACACGAGGCAGAGGGCATGCTCTTTGTCATTACAGATAAGACCCCCTTCTATGCCGAGATGGGCGGCCAGCTCAGCGATGGCGGCACCCTCTCTTTGGGTGGCGACAGCGCCCCCGTGCTGGGCGTGCAACAAATCGGCCAAGCCCGCGCCCACCTCATCGCCGTGGCAGATGGCGTTACCCCCGCCGTGGGCGACACCGTGCAACTCACGCTTGATACAGAGCGTCGCCGCGCGCTTGAGGCACACCACAGCGCCACACACTTGCTGCACAAGGCCCTGCGCACACTGGTGAGCGAAGACATTGCCCAGCAGGGCTCTCTGGTAGATGCCGACCGCCTGCGTTTCGACGTTAACAGCGCCCCCATCTCCAAGCAAGACCTGCGCCGCGTGGAAGAGCTGGTTAACCAATGGATCAGCGAGGACCTGCCCGTGCTCTGCAAAGAGTACCCCATGACCGAGATTAAGCAACACCCCGAAATCTGCCAGTTCTTCGGCGATAAATACGGCGATGTTGTGCGCTTGGTACAGGTAGGTGGCGAGCAAGACGGCTTCAACGGCGTATCCATGGAGCTTTGCGGCGGCACCCACGCAGCCTCCACAGGCAAGGTTGGCTTCTTCAAGATTAAGAGCGAGGGCGCCATTGCCAGCGGTGTTCGCCGTATTGAGGCAGCCGTAGGCCAAGCCGGTTTGGATGCCGTTAAAGAAATTATTGCCGCCCGCATGCCCGAGGGTAAGGAAATGCTCGAGAAACTCTCCCTTGCCAACAGCAAGCTCGAAAAACTCGGCCAGCCCACCATCCCCGTACCCACCAATGATTCTCAGCCCGCCAAAAAGGCCGTGCAGTCAAAAGACATCCGCGTGGTCAACGCCCTGCTCGATGAGTATAACGCATACTGCGACACGTTGAAAGAAGCAGCACTTGAGGCAGACAAACGCCTTAAGAAGGCCATGAGCGCCGCTGCTGCCTCTATGGCAGATGCCCTGCTGAGCGAGCAGCTCACAGACGGCAACTTGGTACTTGAGACAGAGGGCAGCAATGACCTGCTCACCGAGCTCTTCAACGGTCTGCGCAAGCGCCACTTTGCAGGGGCAGCCTTCCTCATCGTCTCCGACGGCGACGCCCTCGGCCTGGGCGCCTACTGTGGCGAAACCGCCCAAGCCAACGGCCTCAAGGCGGGTGACCTCATCCGCAATCTGGCCCCCATTGTGGGCGGTAAAGGTGGCGGCAAGGCAGATATGGCCCGCGGCTCCGGCAAAGACCTCGCCGGTAAAGCAGCCTTGGTTGCCGAAGCACAGAAAGCACTTTCATAACTTACACCATACCTACAACCATGTCAAAAAATCATCAACCCCCGGTTTACCCGGACGAACCCAGAATCCCCATTCTGCCGAACATGCTCACAGCAGGCAACCTGCTGTGCGGCTTCTTTGCCATCCTTACCATTTTTAAGGGCATGGCATTTCCGGATGGCTCTGAGCAGGCATTTGATTACTACCAGCAGGCAACCTACCTCATCTTTGCTGCGTGCATCTTTGACCTGTTGGATGGGCGCGTAGCCCGCATGTGCAAAGCAGATGGCCCCTTCGGGCGTGAGTTTGACTCTATTGCAGACGTTGTCTCCTTCGGCATTGCGCCTGCTATGCTGTTAAGCCGAGCCGTACTCTTCGACCTGCCGGACGCCTTCGGCATGGGCATCGGCGTATTGTACCTGCTGTGCGCCTCCCTGCGTTTGGCCCGTTTCAACTGTATGGCAGCAGCCCCCAAAAAGCCCAACCAAAGCATGGACTTTGTGGGATTGCCCGTACCGATGGCCGCCGGCGCCGTGGTAAGCACCATGTATCTGGTGATAGATGTTACCACACACCACAACCTCATTATTGATGAACCCTGGCTCTACGTCATGGGTGGTATGATGACCCTCGTCTCACTGCTGATGATGAGCCGCGTTATCTACCCCAGCTTCAAGCATGTCAATTTTGAGAAGCGTGGTACTGTTACCGCTATTTTCCTGTTTGCAGGTGCCATCTGCGCCTTCATCTTCTTCCCCTGGATTGCACCGGCCATCATCTTCCTGTGCTACCTCCTCTACGGGCTCATCATTCGTCCTTTCCTTACCCGCCGCATGCGCCGCATTATCGAGGTGAAAGATGATGATGAAGAGACGGAAGATTAAACCTTACCGCTAAAGCTGAAGCTTTTCACAAACAATCGCCCCCGTATTTCGTGTGAAATACGGGGGTTCTTTTATATAGCATTGCATGAAATCAACGGCGGGGCTTTTTGAACGATTCAAGCATGGCGGCAGGGTCTGCAAATACCTCTTGCACACGGCGAATGCGTTCCTCTCGTTCGGCGGGGTCATCCGTACATTCCGCAGCTTGTAATTGCAAATCACGCGCTTCCATGATATCCTCCACCGTGCGGGGGTTACGCAATTTGATGGTAGCACAGCCATTGAGGTAATGCTCTTTGAGGCGCAGAATACGCGGGCGATTCCCCGGCAAAGCCTCTGCCAGATAGCGGTCGTAGCAGGCAAGAACGGCATCGCGGTTCGTAACAATTTTCTGCAGTTCGGCACTGAGGGCCTCCATTTGTTGCTCTGCGGCATAGGTAGCACGCCAGCCTGTAACATTTACGGGGTCAATTTTCTCAAGCTCCTCGCGTAACCAGCCATTGAAACGACGGTGTTGGTCCGGGTAGGCAGCATAGGCAGCAGCAAGATGAGTGGCACGCGCAGCAGTATCTTCACCGGCAGCAGCGGCAAGCTGCAGGTGGCGGTGCACCGTCAGCGCACCGTTGAGAGCGCGTTGTACATCCGGCAGGCGGGTCATGCCACCGGTAAAGCCGCCCAAAGCGTGACCGGCTGCATCAATGACAACAACGGTGGGGTATCCCCCCACATAGTAACGCTTAACCAGCCCATGATTTTGGCGCAGCTGCTCCTCAGACAAACGTATACGGGCGGGCAAATCAATTTCTACACATACGAATTTATCTGCGCTCCACTCATTAAAGGCGGGGGTATCAAGCACACGGTGGCGCAGCACATTGCAGAAGTGGCACCAGTCTGACCCCGTAAAAAACAAAAGCACCGCCTTGTCTTCTGCCGCGGCTTTGGCGCGGGCAGCTTCAAAATCAGTCATCCAGTCAACTGCAGCAGCGGGCATCACCAGCGCTGTTGCTACCGTAAAAGCAGATATAAATTTATGGAACATAAGGATAAAAATTATTTTTAAACCATGGGGCGCACGGGAATACCGTGGCGGGCAAAATACTCTTTAGCTTGCGCTACGGTGTATTCTCCGAAATGGAAGATGGAGGCCGCCAACACGGCATCTGCCTTACCCTCGTTAAGCACCTGTACCATGTGGTCCAAATTGCCGGCACCACCACTGGCAATGACGGGAATCTTCACGGCCTCACTCACGCGGCGGGTCAGCTCGATATCATAGCCGTTTTTGGAGCCGTCGGCATCCATACTGGTGAGCAAAATCTCACCGGCGCCCAAGCGCTCTACCTCGCGAGCCCATTCAATGGCATCCAGCTCCACAAAATTACGCCCACCGTGGGTAGATACCTTCCACTGTGTATCACTCCAGCGTTTGGCATCTATGGCCACCACCACACATTGGCTGCCGAAAGCGTTGGCACCGGCGCTCACCAGCTCGGGGTGATGAATGGCAGCCGTGTTAACAGACACCTTATCAGCCCCGGCATGCAGCATGCGGCGCATGTCATCCACCGTGCGAATACCGCCGCCTACCGTCAGCGGCATGAAGCATTGCGCAGCGGTGCGCTGCACGACATCCACCATGGTAGAGCGGTGATCGCTACTGGCGGTAATATCCAAAAAGACGAGTTCATCTGCCTGCTGGCGGTCGTATGCAATGGCACACTCCACCGGGTCGCCGGCGTCTCGCAGGTTCACAAAGTTGGTGCCTTTTACCACGCGGCCGTTTGTAACATCCAAGCAGGGAATGATTCGCTTTGCTAACATAGTTCGCCCCTCATTTTAGCCCATACGCCGCAGCGATGCAAGTATTAAATCCACCATGCCACAATCACCCCGCATGCTCCCCACAGATTTGAGAATTGACACCTGAACATAAAACGACTACAATACAGGGAGCATGATAGAAGTATCCATAGCAAAGCAAGAGTTAGCGTACCACGGGCACTGTTTTCGCATATCCACCGGAGCGGCCGGTGTGGGCAGCGAGGAAGGCAGTGGCAAAACTCCCATCGGGCTATTTGAGGTATGCACCAAACATGGAGAAAACGCACCGCTGATGACGGTGTTCCGAGGGCGACTTCCCGTAGGCACATATCCCGAAGCAGCGCAGGGAGAAGACGCCGTGCTGACCCGCATTTTGGCACTGGAGGGGCTGGAACCCCACAATTCCAACACGCGCGCACGCTATATCTACATACACGGCACGGCAGATACGGAGCGCCTCGGTACCCCGGTATCACACGGTTGCATACGCTTGGCACCGCAAGATATGCTGCAACTCTTCGAAATGTGCCCGTTGCATTGTAAGGTAAGAATAAAATGAGGCCACAGGCAGCTGCAAGGCTGCCGTTTTTGTTTGCTTGACACAGGGGGTGCTTTCCTTTAGAGTAAGTGCAATGAAAATGCATATACCGACTCTGATTGCCGGTCTGCTGGGTAGTGTGGCCATGGCGGCTCCCTCTGCCCGAGTGGATGCAACACCCACCGTTATTCCGCAACCCGTGAGCTACGCACCCGTTGCGGGGCAGGCCGGGTTCTCATTAGCCCAAGGCATTAAGGTACACTATAAGGTCAGCCGCTCGCCGGAGGGGGCCGCGGCTATACGTGCCTTAATGGCTGCAGACTTTACAGAAATTCTACCGGAAGAAAACGAAGGTGGGCTCACTGTTAAAATAGAGCCCGGACATGGCAAAGAGTGGTATGCCATCAGCGTAACCCCCGATGAGATCTGCATACGCGTCAGCGAGCTCGGCGCCCTGCACCTTGCCGCGCAAACGCTGGCACAAAGTGTGGTTCATGATGCCGAGGGCAACCCTGCACTGCCCTGCATGCAGGTAGAAGATGAGCCCATGCTGCAGTACCGCGGGTTAATGCTCGACCCTTGCCGCCATCCGCTCAGCGTAGAAGAGACCAAGAAAATGCTGCGCATCATGGCACGCTACAAACTCAACCGTTTTCACTGGCACCTTACAGACGACCAAGGCTGGCGCATAGAAATTAAGAAGTACCCCAAACTCACTGAGGTAGGCAGCCGCCGAGATGCCACCCCGCTGTTGACAGACCATGAGAAGAGCGACAATACTCCCACGGCCCCGTTCTACTACACACAAGAGGAGATTGAGGATGTGGTGGCATACGCCCACAGTTTGGGCATTGTCGTTATCCCCGAGATTGAGATACCCGGCCACGCATCTGCCTGCATAGCCGCCTACCCCGAGCTGGGCAATGATGACATTGAGGGGTACGCCCCCAAGGTAGCCACCACATGGGGTGTACTGCCCTACACCATGGCACCCAAGGAAGCCACCTTCAGCTTTATCGCAGATGTCATGGCAGAGGTGCTGCCCTTGTTCCCCGAGGCAGACATGATACACATTGGCGGCGATGAAGCCCCGCGCGAGCAATGGCAACAAAGCCCCTTTGCGCAAGCCTACATGCAACAACACGGGCTGCAAAACCCCGGGCAGATTCAGCACAAGTTCACACACCGCGTGGCAGAAATGCTGGCTCCGCACGGCCGCCGCATCATCGGGTGGGATGAAATTATGATGGATGGCGAGGTACCCCCCACTGCCGTGGTAATGGCCTGGCGCTCGTGGGTGAAACCCGATGCCGCCCTCACCGCCGCCCGACGCGGGCATGACGTCATTCTCTCCCCAGACTCACACTTCTATTTCAACTTTGCGCAAGGCAAGCTGCCGGCAGATCCCTTCTACACGCCGCACGGATGGAACGAGGCCCAACAAGACTGGCGCCATGTATACTCCTTTAACCCCATGCCGGCCAACTACACTGCAGCAGAGCGCGCCCACATTATCGGCCTGCAAGCCAACTGCTGGAGCGAGAGCATTCAAAACGGCACTAAGCTGGAGTACCAGGTTGTACCCCGCATCTGCGCCTTGGCAGAGGTAGCATGGAGCCCCGCAGAGCAGCGCAATGCAGATGAGTTCTTGCAGCGCATCCAAGCCGAATACCCTTGGTTTGAGAAGATGAATATCAATTACCGCAGAGAGGACGGAAGCCCTGCTTGCCATCGCTGAGTTCAATAAACTTCTGCATTCGCTAAAAAAGCCGCGGGCCGATATTGGCCCACGGCTTTTTGATTATAGTGGTGACAGGCTTCGGGGTTATTTCCAGCCACCGCCCAAGGCAGTGCAAAGGCGGGCAAGCGCCATGCGGATTTGCTGGCGGGTGGAAATTACATTCAGCTCTGCAGAGAGCAAAGAACGCTGGGCAGAAGCCACGTTGAGGAAGTCCGTTTTTCCGGCTTGGTACTGGCGCATGGCGAGGTCTGCGGCTTTCTTGCTGGAAATCACCGCCTGCTCGTATTGCGGCAACTGGTTGGTAAGGCGTGCGTAAAGGATGAGGCATTCTTCTACCTCTGCAAAGGCACCCAGTACCGTTTTACGGTATGACTGCCCGGCAGAACTTGCGGCAATTTCCGCAACATTCACCGCCTCATTGAGAGAGGTGCGGTTGAAAATCGTTTGGCTTGCATTGCCCACAAGGCTCCACCCGGCGGTAGAGAAGAAGTGAGCAAAGTCGGACCCCGACCCGGCAGAAGCGCTACCGGACAAAGAGATGGAGGGGAACAAATCTGCCACGGCAACACCCACGTTGGCCGTTGCGCGGTGCAAGTTATACTCAGCCTGAATCACATCCGGGCGGCGACGCAGCATCTCAGAGGGCAAGCCGGTAGGCACAACCGGTACCTTGTTGTAGGTGGCAGCAGAGGGCATCACCAGCTTCACTTGGTCTACCGTGGTACCCAGCAAGATGGCCAAGGCATTCTCGCAAGAACGCACGTTTGCCTCAAGTGCGGGGATTTGAGCACGGGTAGAAATAATGGTAGATTTAGACTGCTCCAAATCAAGGCCATTGGCAAGACCGGCATCGTAACGGCGCTGCACGATATCGTATGTTTTCTCTTGCAATTCGAGCTGCTCTCGGGCAATGCGCAAACTTTCTTTAGCAGAAATCCATTCGAAATACGCCGTAGCAACAGATGACGCCAAGGCCGTGCGAGTGGCGTGGGCAGAAGCTACCGTAGACCCCAAGGATGCCATGCTGGCTTCTATCTGGCGGCGGGTCTTGCCCCAAACATCGGGGCGCCAAGATACGGATAAACTACCGTTCCATTTGCCGTGGGAGGTGGAGGTATCAAAATTACCCCCATTACTACCGCCGAACCCCACACTGCCGGAGGGGTACAGAGATGCACCCATGCTGCGAAGCTCGGATTCCGCGCGGGCAATATTGAGAGCCGCTACCACCATGTCGGGGTTATTGTCGAACGCCATGGCAATAAGGCCACTGAGCTGCGGGTCACCGAAGGCGGCCCACCACTCGGAAAGGTCGTGCTCGGAGGTGGAGGGGGGCATCTTGTTCACCCAAGTTTCGGGGATGTCAGGCGTGGCAACCGTGAAGTCAGGCCCCAGCAGACATGAGCTGAGCAAAGAAACAGCCAATGCATTGATTAAAAATATTTTCTTCATATAAAAATCTTGTAATACAGTTAAAATTATTCGTGGTGCAGCGCCTCAATGGGATCAAGCTTGGAGGCTTTCCATGCAGGGTACCAACCGAAGATGATACCAATGGCAGCTGCCACAGAAACAGACAAAATCATGGCTTCTACGGAAGAGGCCGTGGGCCACCCCATCTTCTCACTCACAATGACAGAGGCCGTGCGACCGATAGCAATACCGATAAGGCCGCCAATGGTGCAAAGCATGATAGACTCGAGCAAGAATTGCAGCATGATATCCATGGGGCGCGCGCCCACAGCCATGCGCAGACCGATTTCGCGCGTACGCTCCGTTACGGACACCATCATAATATTCATGATACCCACACCGCCCACAACCAGGGAGATCATGGCCACGGCAACCAGCAGGCTGCTGATGGTGGCGGTGGTATCCGTCATCATCTTGACGAACTGAGAGCGGTCTCTCATGGTGAAGTCATCGAGTACACCCGGCTCCAAATCATGCTGGCGGCGCAATACGGGGGTCATGGCATCCATAGCCACAGAGGGATCTATACCATCTTGCACCTGCACCGAGATAGAATCCACCGTACGCGTACGCAGCGGGTGCGGCGCGTTGGTATACGGTTGCATATCAGAGCCCGGGTAGAAGTTCACACCCGAGGTAGAAAAGGTACCGGTTGCAGAGACGGAGGCAGAGTTGGCCGCGCCGCCTTTGGTAATGGTGGCAGAGCCACTGGCACCCATCAGGCGGGTACGAATCCCCGTCCACGGCAGGATAATGCAGTCATCTTGGTCATTACCCATACCATCGGCACCCTTGCTTTCAAGCACGCCGATAACGGTAAAGCTCACATCCTTAATACGGATATCTTTACCGATGGGGTCTACCCCGGCATAAAGTTCTTTGGCAATGGTGCTACCGATAAGGCATACACGGGCGGCTTCTTCAACCTGTTTTCTGTTGAAGGCATTACCCTGCGCTACTTTCCAGCCCTCGATGGAGAGGTAATGCTCGTTACCGCCCATGATGGATTTGGGGCTCCAGTTCTGGTTACCCACAATCACCTGTCCACTGGCGCGCACCACGGGGGAGGCCGCTTTCACGTACTCGGGGCACTCTTTCATGAGGGCATCGGCATCTGTCGGGAACAGAGATGCGCGGCCACCCATGCCGGTATTAACACCGGCGGTGCTTACGGAGGCACCGCTGATGGTTACCACATTGGTACCCATGGAGGCAAACTTATCTGCCACCTGCTTTTTGGAGCCTTCACCAATCTCCATAATGGCCACCACGGCAGCAATACCGATAACGATACCCAGCACGGTAAGGGCTGCGCGCATGGGGTTGCGCACCAAGCCGCTGAAACAGGTCAGAAATAATGTTGAAAGTTTCATTTACTTACTGAGCGTGGCTGAAAGTTCATCTGATACGCCTTCGAGGATGAGGCCGTCGCACATATTGATGGCGCGGTCCGTAAAGGCAGCGGTTTTGGGGTCGTGCGTCACGATAATGACGGTAATACCCTGCTTGCGGTTAAGGTCGCGGAACATATTCATTACCTCCACAGAGGTGGTGGAGTCCAAGTTACCCGTGGGCTCGTCTGCCAGCAAAATGCCGGGGTTATTGATGAGGGAGCGGGCAATGGCCACACGCTGCTGCTGACCACCGGAAAGCTGGGCCGGGGTGTGGTGCATGCGTTCCGTAAGCCCCACCAATTCAATGAGCTCGAGTGCGCGTTTGCGGATTTCGCTCTTACTGCGGGCGGGGTGGGCATAATAGGCCGGCATCATCACGTTCTCTAAAGCAGAGGTACGGGGCAGCAGATTGAAGTTCTGGAACACGAAGCCGATACGCTGGTTGCGCAGGCGAGCGCGCTGGTTGGCATTCAACCCGGCTACGTTTTTGCCGTCAATCCAGTACTCACCGCCGCTGGGGTGGTCCAAGCAACCCAGCAGGTTCATGAGCGTAGATTTACCGGAGCCCGATGCCCCCGTAAGGGAAACGAACTCGCCATCCTCAATGCGCAGGGATATCCCCTTGAGCACGGGCAAGTCAATCTCCCCCACGTGGTACACCTTGGTGATATTTTTAAGTTCTATCACAACGAAAAAATCTGGTTAATTTTACACGTAGATTACATGGGCGGGCCTTGGCGGCCACCACCACCGGCATTTTGTCCGGGCTTGGCAGCTGCACCACCCGTACCGCGTTCGCGGCGCTCGGGGCGCTTCATGCCGAAGGGGCTGTCACCGCTCGTTTTGCCCTCAGCAGCCTTGGGAGATTTGACCATAGTACCTACCACAAACTCGGCACCGGGTGCCAGCTCTTGGCCGGGCATGGGCTTGATGATGGAGCGCGTGCCATCGCTCTCGCCGCGCAGTACCATCACGGGCTCAAGCAGGTTGTCGGCATTCACCGTCCACAAACGTGCAGGCGTAAAGCCGGGCTCCATTGCCGGGCCCTCGGGGCGAGCACCACCCTCGGGGCGGGCACCACCTTCCGGGCGGCCTTTACCCTCTGCTGCAGCAGCCGGGGGCTTGGGGGTACCCTTCTTGAGCGCATCTATGGCAGAGGGTGCCACATACTTCTCTTCGGGCATGAAGTCAAAGGCGGCATCTTGCACCAGCATGCAGCCCTTCGTTTCGCGCACAATGAAGTTAGCGTTGGCGCTCATGTAGGGGGTCAACTTGCGGGCAGAGTTGTCAATGTCAATCTCCACAATGTAGGTCACCACGTTAGAAGACATGGTAGCATTGGGGCGAATCTTGTTAACCGTACCTTTAAACTCCTCGTTAGGCAAGGCATCCACGGTGTATTTAACCTCTTGCCCCGCGCTGATTTTGGCGATATCGGCCTCGTTCACGCTGGCCCAAATCTCCATCTTGCTCAGATCTTTGGCCACCAAGAAAAGCGTGCTGGCATTCATGCTGCTCACCACGGTTTGGCCCACGTTGACTTGGCGCACAATCACCGTACCTTTGATGGGCGACACAATAAGCGTGTACTCCTCGTTGCGCTTCTCACTCTTGAGCTGAACTTTGGCACTCTCTAATTGGGCATTAGCCGTTTGCACTTGGGCTTGTGCACTGACAAGCTGTGCCGCTGCATTGTCTGCTGCGGATACGTATTGAGCGTACTCCATCGGCGACAAAACATCCACATCCTTACCGCCCTTGGTAGCATCGTTAGCTATCTTCAAGTCGCTGTCGGCTTTTTTCTTATTGGTCTCGGCTTGGAGCACATTAGCCTCTGCCTGTTTCACGCTGGCCTCTGCCTGTTTCACACTGGCTTCGGCGCGCTCTACGGACAACTTGACCAGCTCGTCATCAATACGGGCGAGCAGCTGGTTTTCCATCACCTCAGAGGCGTAGTCTACTGCCGGGGCGCCGGGGCGACCATTCACCACGGGCTTGCTGTTTACCATAATGGGAGCAACGGACTTGTCGCCCACCCACATATGGCCTGCTTCGTCCACCTGGGCCTCTACCAGCGCATCGTTTAACAGCACTTCACGCACAGTCAAACCGTCTGCCGGTTTCTCCACGGCGGTATCAAGCTCTTTCACCAGCGGATAACCTACGATATTGAACTCAACCCCGTCAACGCTCAACACGTACTTGGGGTCATTCTCCGGGTCAATAACTCTGCCCAGTTCCAAAATCTTACCCGTTACCTGGGCACCTACATCCACCAACTCCACAGGCTCCAGCGTGCCGGTCGCCTGCACTTTTACCACAAAATCACCTTCGGCCACCTTCGCTTTGCGGAAACTGACCACCTCTTCGCCGGTATCAGAATAACAATACCAGCCGGCTACTGCACCACCGCATATAGCTGCCCCGATTCCCCATTTTATATACGTATTCACGTGTGAATCTTACTCCTTTCCGTTATATATTGTCAAGCTTGCATGTGTAGAAAAATTTCTCGGGCGCGCGAGCGCGAACCCTTCTCTATCCCATAAGAACGCAAGAAATTCCCGTTTTCTACAATGTTTTTAGTATAAAATTAAATTTTTATAACAAACCGCATACTAATCCATGTCCAATCACTCCCCGAAACCGTGGCACGATGGAATAGGCGAGGAGCCAAAAAGGAAATGACACGACAAAGGGGTAAGATTCAGGATTTTAACCTTGCGGGGGGAGATGGAATAAGGTAGAATGTGGGGCGTGAGTTATCAGGTTTTTGCCAGAAAATACAGACCCCGCACTTTCAAGGATGTGTTGGGGCAGGACCACGTGGTGCGTACCTTGTGCAATGCGATAGAGCAGAAGCGCTTAGCGCATGCGTATCTGTTTGTAGGGCCGCGCGGAACCGGCAAAACATCTACCGCGCGTATTTTTGCCAAAGCCCTTAACTGCACCGGCGGGCCGAAGGTAGATTTTGACCCCGATGAGGAGGTGTGCAAAGAAATTGCAGAGGGGCGCAATCTGGATGTACAAGAGATTGACGGCGCCTCGAACCGCGGTATCGACAACATACGAGACCTGCGCGACTACGTGCAATTTGCCCCCTCAAGCGGCAGCTACCGTATTGTGTACATTGACGAGGTACACATGCTCACCAAAGAATCTTTCAACGCCCTGCTCAAAACGCTGGAAGAACCCCCGGCACATGTAATGTTCATCTTTGCGACGACGGAGCCGCACAAGATTTTGCCCACCATTTTGTCACGCTGCCAGCGCTTTGACCTGCGCCCCATACCCACCGACATTATTGCCAACCATTTGGTGAACATAGCTGCCAATGAGGGGGTAACCCTCACCCAAAGCGCAGCCTATGCCATTGCCACCGTGGCAGAGGGCGGTATGCGAGACGCGCAATCCATGCTCGACCAGCTGGTATCGTTCTGCGGCAACCATATTGATGAGCAGAATGTGAACGACATTTTCGGCGTAACGGGGCGAGACACCGTAGCCAAAGCCTTGGTATACATACTGGACCGCCAGTTACCCAGCCTGCTGCATTTGGTGCACGAGCTGGCAGAAGCCGGGCGCGACATGGGGCAATTATTGGCCGAGCTGATGGGGGCCGTGCGAGAGCTGCTCATCACCAAGGTAGCCCCGCAAGAGGCAAGTGTCGGCATACCCGAGCAGTGGCGAGACACCCTCACCGCCCTGTTGGAGCGCACGCCTACCGACAAGATTATCCGCCTGATGGAGGTACTCTCTCGCACAGAGGAGCAAATGCGCCACAGCAGCAACAAGCGTCTTTATTTGGAAATGGGGCTCATACAAGCCGTACACTCGCTGGCAGAAGCTAACATCAGCGACATTATACGTGCGCTCAACGGCGCCCCCCTGCCCGAGACACCCATTGCCACCGCCCCCCTGCCTGCCGTGTGCATGCCGCAAGTGGCTGTCCCCGAAGCCCCCATGCCCACCGCACCCGTGCAACCCGCACCTGCACCGGAGCCCATGCCCGAACCGGCCCCCGTGGCAGTGGCCACCCCTACCCCCGCCCCCGTGCGCGAAAACGTAGTGATGCCGCCGGGCTTGGAGCAGTTGGACGACCCGCCCCCCTTGTTCAGCGTGCCGGAGGACAGCCCCGAGGAGCCTGCAACGCAATCTCGCCCCGTTACCCCGGAGGATTGGGATGCCATGCTGGCAGCAGCATGCGAGGCCTCGCCCATCAGCGGCAGCATGGTAGGGCAAACCATGTTCTTACAAGATGACGATGGCCTGCTGACCATTGCCATACACCCCGAAGACGTCAACACACGAGACGCCCTGCTGAGCGAGGGCATTATCACCGTGCTCAACGAGCAGGCACAGGCCCGCTGCGGCCGCGCCATCTCACTGCGCCTTGTTAATGATGACAGCGTAGTACCGCCCACCCCGGTGGAGATATTGCCGCCGCCCAAGTTTGAGGATATTGCCCCCGCCCCCAAACCGGGGCAGTAAGAGGTGGGCAAAGCCCCCGAGCCGGAGAAAAAAGCCGGGGGCGGGGGGGGGGGGCGGG
>JBGVMR010000069.1:0-25792 GCA_045124875.1 Akkermansia sp. | reverse complement strand
CGCAGGCCACGGCACGCGTCACGACCTTTTCCTTCCCTCTCTTTATCCTCTCCGATGCTCCACCCGGAAGGTTGTATCCGGTGGCGAGTTTTTCAACTCAGCCTCAGCATCTCAGAAAGTCAGTAAACTTGAAAACTGCCTCGCTCGGCTTGCTTCGCGTTTCTCGTTCGAGCCGCTCAGCCTTTCGAGCTGCACCGTGTCGGTGTGCCGAGAATCTTACCAGAATCGACGCCGAACGTCAAGCCAATTTTTCTAAAAATTTTCACTTTTTTGTCACATTTTTCATAAACCCTTGAAAATACAACGCAAAAATTTTGCATTTTTCTACACAAAAATGCGCATTTTCTGAAAACGAGCAGGAAAAGCAAAGAAAACGTTCGATTACCCCCTGTGTTTTACGGAGCTGGTGTATGTTCTACCCCGCCAACCGAGGTTTTGAATGAAAACGGCAATGAGATAACCGGAGCGCCTTGGTGTGAATCCACAGACACGTTGATATAATCAACCGGGCCATCCAAAATAACCGTGTATTCACCATCTTGTCTGAATACGGTATTTCCGTCTTCTTCATCATGAGTAGTCAAAGAAAACGATTTGCACAACGCTATCTTACCATCGGGCGTTGTGACTTTGACATCTTCCATATCCATGTTATCCGGAGCATTCAAGAAACGGATGGAGACCACCTGAAGCTCACCCTCCACACGGGTATGTTTTCGGATATACGACAACATACCGCTCATACCTTCGCTCGGTGCCTGGATACGAGCAGAGTAGCCAGCCACCTCAAAATTTGTACCGACAATGCAAGGAACAGAGACAGTCACGCGGCGAGCGGCATCTTCACCAATCGCCAGCTCGAGCGTGCCCGATACAGTTACCGAATCCCCTATGCTACCGGGAACAGACGGGTATGAAATTTCCATTTCAACCGAATCATGAGATTCCTCCACATAGTCCACTTTAACAGACAAAGCGGGAGACTTCTCAGCCACGGACACCTCATCGAGACGTGTACCAGAGGAGTCCGTAATGCTCACATCTACCAATTTTGCCGAGGCTATGGACAGATTGTCAGAAAAGAGATCTGCATCCAGCGTAAATGCGCTGCGGCGTTCATCCCATTGGAATAAAGATAATTGCAATTGAACCGGAATATCCCCCTCCGCAAAATGAACAATCCTCTCCTCATCAGGAGAAGCAGTCGAGGATTTCATATTCGGGGCATAGGGCAGCAGTTCAATCCCGGAAAGAGAAAGACGATAACGGAACGGAATTTCCTGAGTTTCGCCCTGCTCCACATAAAACAAATGAACTTCCACGCCGGCCGGGATAGGCTCATCCAACCATACCATATCCCCCTCTGCAGTGATTTTTTTCACTGATCCGTCCGGAGTCATGTATGCCAAGCCTTCGACAGACTGGATTGTGGCCCCGGGGGTAAACTCAAGAACAACGGAACCATCAGTTTCATCTGTGGTATAGCACCAAAACACAACACCATCCCCCGGCCACAACTCTCCGCTTACTCGGTCAGGGAACAGTACTACCGCCTCTTTCTCTGCACCGCGTTTTTCAACAACAAGCACCCCCTGAGCATCTACCCACCCGCCGCGCGGACAAATTTCTTCGGAAACTAATTCGAAGAATGAATCTGCATACTCAGCCTTGCCATTCAGATTGCGTCCGGTGGCATCAACCATGCAGCAGTCTTTCACCTCTTTTATTAAAAAGTCTTCGTTTTTGAGGCCCACTGTCAATGCAACAGTTTGTCTGGAATTAAATCGGCGCTCTCCTCCATACTCCCCCGGAGCTTTTAATCCGGCTTTTTTATAAAACACCATGAAACTCTCGCGATAAAAATCATCCTGTGGCGTAAGCTCTTGCGCCACAGCAGACCACGCTCCCATACACCCCAGTAAAACGATTGCAGCCGTCTTCATGCGGTATATGTTATCAAAAAGTTTACACAGTGCAAATGTTTTTTTATATTAACTATGTTTTTTTTCAGGGCAGAAGTTGCGTATATTCCGCAGAATTGTTAGCCCGGACGGCATCCTGCAATGAGTGATGCAAACATAATGCCATCTGGGTATCATCCGTCACCGAGCCGGCGGGGCAGTAGCCGAAGATGGGAGATCCCGGCAACATTTCATCCAAGCCGTGAGGGTAACGCGCCAAAATATCGGCGCGACTACGGCTCTCTACCGATGCACCGAGGGCATCGCCTACCATTTGCCCGGCCCAAGCAGAGCGAGATACGGCTATCAATTTTTCGTTTTTCATAGAGTAAATCAAAATAAGAATTAAATTAATATGGTGAGTGTTTCAACCCTTGGTAATTGATAAAAATCAAGAAAAGAAGGATGAAAAACATAGCATAAAGGCCTATGCACAAAAATACCAGTGCCAGCACAGCACCGGATATGATACTGAACATGTGCATTTTACGCGGACTGGCAACAAACTGATGCACTACCACACCACCATCCAGCGGGAAAATAGGCAACAGGTTGAGTACAGACCACCATACGGCCACCTGCACCATATAGGTACAAAACAATACGATATTAGGCGGACAAAACTCCAGCACTGAGGCCGGCACCAAACCGCACACCATAGCCAACAGGCGCAAGGCTGCACCGTCGGCATCGCCATAAGAAAAAGTCATCCATAAGAGAACCGGTAAAGCAAGCGCCATAGAGGCAAGAGGGCCAGCAAGCGCCGTAATGACTAGCTTAGTACGGGACATGTTGCACACATGGTTAGAACAAGAACCACCCAGCCAAGCCATATCAACAACGGGGTGGCAAGCCCCTAACCATCGGCCGGCAAGGGCATGCCCCATCTCGTGCGCAAAGATGCAAAAGAAACCGGCAATCACAAAAAGAGCCATGCCGAGAATACCGTATTCTGTGCCACAAAGCAGATACGCCATGAGGGCCAGAGACACCCAAATGGAAGGATGTATCTTCACTTTTACACCAAAGAGAGAGAAGTATACCACGGTACGCACATTGTACACCCAAATCAATGTTGTTACAAGCCTCATTTCACAAATTGGCCACACTACACCGCAGCAAGCCATAAAAAAATAACAGACTCGACAAAGGAATACAGATTCCACTACCCAGCCACTCACCGAGCCACAAAAAAGCTTGCACTCTGTTATCATTTTGTTACAATATGAGAATAAACAACGAGAACGGGTGCATGAAAAGAATCAAGCCCATTTACACATTAACACTAACCGCTATCGTGGGGATAACGGCCGGGTATCTCTGTGCCCCCGGCATACTCGATTATCTGAAGCATAGGTTAGATACACAGCAAAAACCCGCGAGTGGCCCCACAGAGGTGGTAGAATTAACGCAACCGGACAATACGACAGAGGCACCGGAGCAAATCCGCCCCGGGGAGAAGAAGCCCGAGGTCACGGACACACCGATAGATACGGACGAGGAGGAATTGGCGGATACAGAAGAATACTACCCCGACATTGAGGAAGAGGAGGAAGAGGAAGATCCCTCCGGCGAAAACACCACCCCCAAACGCATTACATCTTACAGACCTCGCATCAATCCGGAAGAGGAGGCAGACAAACCCTTTCGCGAACAGACGTTTACCGGCAAAACAGCAATATCTGCGTGGAGTTCGCCGAAAACGCTCAAGCGAAGATTGGGCTCAAAGATACGCTCTCGATTGAAAGGCACAGACCAAAAGAGCGTGGAGGCCCTGTTAACAGACCCGGAAACACGCTTAATGTTAGCCCAGTGGGAACTTCTGAACCGCTGCAACTTAGATAATTTGGCAAAACTGATGCGCCATGCCCCTACCAGAGCGTTACTGGAACCCTTGCTTAACGATTTGGAATGGCTGAGCGGTTTTGTATACGACGGCGAATTAACAAACGCAGAAGTAGCACTGGGGATGATAGCACATTTTCGGCAAGTAGACCCCAATATGGATAAAGATACACCGCCGGATGGATTGGCGGCGAGTCCATGGCTGAAGCGCCGAGTAGCCGGCGCCGTTGCAGCAGAATTTGCCCGCAACGGCTGGTACGGCGAGGAAAAAGAGCTCAGCAAAGAAGAGCTGGATGAGATGAGAAAACTGGGGTATTTTATGCCCAATCTACCGGGGGACCGCAAGCGAGGCCGCAACAAACAAGACGTATACCGAGCCGCGCGCGAACGCTACCTGTATTTTGCAGAAAGCATTGACCAAGGGTTGCTGCACTCACGGTTCTGGGAACTACCCGATTGGCAACTGCGCTATGTGTGCGGGTGGAAAGGCAACAGTCCCTTCGGCACGGCAACCACTATGCGTTGGTTAAGAGACAACTGCGCCGCCCCGGCATCTGCTTACGTAGGCATGTGTTACCAAGTGCCCTATCTGCCTACCAACGTGTATGGCGACTCCATTCACAGCGAATGGTATTACCAGCCCTTTGACGTACTCTACCCCGGCAACTTTGCGAAAGAGACGCGAGATGTGGGCGCGGTATGCGGTGGGTTATCACATTTCGGAGCCTCGGCCGCATGTTCGTACGGAGTACCGGCCATCACCATGGGCGAGCCCGGCCACTGCGCCTATGCCGTATACTTTGACGGCGCATGGCATCCGGCAAACTCCTTGAACCCGGAGGAACGGCGCAGTCCGCATTGGAGCATTTGGGGAGAATACACTTGGAGCGCCTTACAGATGCAAGAAGATATGTACAGCCGAGGCGCCATCACGAGAGATGCGCAAATGGCTATCACACTGGCCAGCATACTGGCAGAGCAACGCAACCCCGCCCGCGCCTTGACCGTATACGAACTGGCGGTACAGATGCAACCGCTGTATAAGCCCGTATGGGGATTATATATGGAAGCCGCCAACAAATCATTAGGAAAGCGCCCGCTCCGATGGTTAGGCGTCAACCAATTTGTATGTGAATCGCTGGCCGGTCAACAATCTAAATCATGCGCTTTTCTGTTGCAAGAAAAAGTGTACCCGGGCATGCTCAAAGCCCTGCGCTCGCCCAAACAGAAACTCGTAGCCTTTGAGAGTTACTTCTCCAACCTGAGCACGGCAGAAAGAGAACAATGGGATTACCGAGCCCTGCTCGATACTCAATACAATTCACTGGGTAAATCATTGGCTTACAAAGAGCGCTACATGCAAATGCTGATTGACACCATTGCCAAGAACCCGGATTTCGGGCCATGGATGGCATGGGTGGTTGTTACGGCACACAAAGAAAGCAAGAGTTTCTTCAGAAAAGTAGAAGCCATGGCACATGATGCAGTAGCACGGCACCCCGAAGCCAAAGACGGTATCAGTATGGGAATGATACGCGGTGCAGAAGAAATCGGGGATATGGAGTTGGCGAATCTGTGGAGTGCCGGCTACTTGAACTCCGGCAAAAACATGCCCACATTTGAGCGAGTGGGAGGCAACCTGATATCTGCCGGCGGCTTGGTACGCCCGGGCTCATACGATGATGACCAAACGCAAATTCTCTACCACGCAGCGGCTCTTACAGAGAAAGGCGGTAGCATCTGCACCGCCCCCAACACAGCATCGTACGTGATTGTAGAGTTGCAAAAGAGAGAAAATATAGGAGGCATCGTTTTGGTGGGCAATGGCTGTCTGTCGCGCAAAGGGTACCTTATAGTAGAAACCTCGGTTGACGGCAAGACATGGAAACACTTGGTGGAGCTTTCGCGTGAAGAAGCACAAAAAGAAATGGTACGCCTCAACCTGAAGCAAAATCACCCCTCTGCAAAATACATACGTATTACAGACCACGCCATATCCGGAGAAGCACAAATCAACCTGAAAGCCATACTTGTATATGATAATAGAAAAGTTAAGTAAATTTATCATCCTCGCAAGCATGGTGATATCGTCCACACTGTGCGAGGCTGCGCAAAGAGCGGAAAGCTACCAAGAAGCGCTTGGAAAAGCCGGTAGCGATGGCGTTATCGTATACTGCTACGGGCCGGATTGGAACCGGCGCAGTGTTATGCTGCTCAACAGCTTTTGGAAATCTGCACAAACGGAAGAAGCTGCCGGCGATGCCGTACTTGTGGCCGTGCCGTTTTACGAAGACAAACACAGTGCAGAGGCAGAGAAAGACTCGCACAAAGGGCAAGGATTGCCACACCCGCCCTTTTCCGTTTGCCCCACCGTCATGTTTTTTGATAAAAACGGGCGCTTGTATGCCACCATGCAAGGCAGTGACTATTTAGGCAACGACCCCGCATGTACGGAGGGTGTCAAAAATATACAGAAAAACGTCCAAGCTCTGCGCACCCAACAAGAACTGCTGGCCAAGGCACAAAACGTGCAAGGTGAAGAAAGAGCCAAATTACTGGCGCAAGTGGCAGACCTACCGATTAACGCCCCGGGTAACTTGGTGGACATGATACGAGAGGCCGACCCCAAAGACAAACTGGGGTATGTACGCCGGTTGACATTCAATGCTAGAGACTTCATGTATGCACAGCTGGATACAAAAGACGGATTCTTGCATCCGGATTTTGAACCGGATTTCACCAAAATGGCAAAAGATTGCGAAGCCGTGTTCCGCGATGAAGCCCTGCGCCCCAGAGACCGCCAAGCTGCGTACAATCTCTACATCGGTCAATCTCGCAGAGAGCATGTGCAAGGCAATAAAATTAAGGGTTTGATACGCAAAGTTAACAAGTTAGACCCTAACACAGACTATGGCAAGCTCTCCCCCACCCTCATGAACCTGTGGGGCAACCTCAAGCACAGAACCACCCCGGAAGAACGCCGTGCAGAACGAGCTAAGAAAAAAGCTAAAGATAAAGAAAAACGTGATAAGAAGCGTAAAGAACGCCACATCGAAGTCAACTGAGCCCCACCCCCACCATTATGCCGGCACTTCTCATTACCATCAACAATGAAAAACGGGGAGCCATTTTAGAGGCCACCCCCGACAAAGTAATCGTACTCGGGCGCGATGAAGAATGCGAAGTTTCCATGCCCGAAGCAACGGGTGTGTCGCGCCGCCATTGCAGCATCACATACACAACAGCGGGCTTTGAGCTGAGAGATTTGGGGTCCACCAACGGCACCTACGCAGATGATGTTAAGGTAGAGGATAAAACACTCCTCCGCGAAGGCGTCAAATATGCTATCGGCAACGCAGAGTTTCAAGTTATCGGGTTAAACTTGGTAGCAAAACCGGATAGCGATACTCAAGGCTCTCAAACAGAGGCAGCCAAAAACACCCCAAAAGCAGAAAAAGAGGAGGCAAAAAGCGACAAAAACGTTGATTTGGGGGCACGCATCTCAAAGGAACGCAGAAAGCAGATACAGCAAGAACAAGACATCAAGCGCCGCGTTCAGCTAATGCGCTCTGACTGGGCACACCCCGGAACCAGCTTTATTGCAGTTATTCTGGTGTTGCTTATATCTTTCTATGTAGGGCTTGCCATATACAGTTTGATAACATACGGCAATCCTCTGCCTTTATTCATAGCGAATTAAAGCACCTTTTTCAGGGAGGAGACCGGCAAGCCGATTACATTATCCAAATCTCCCTGAAAGGATTCGATGATTAAGTCGCCATGCTCCTGAATGGCGTAGGCGCCAGCTTTGTCGTAAACGTGTACCAAGCTCATGTAGTGCAGAATTTGCTCTCGGGTAAGGGGGCGGAAGGTGACGTAGCTTTTTTCTGCAAAGTCGCGGCGCTCGCCATCGGGCAAGATAACGGCCACAGCGGTGCAAACGCAGTGCGTACGCCCTTGCAAACGGGAGAGCATGGCAATAGCCGCTGCTTCGTCGGCAGGTTTTCCCAGCGGGGTATTGTCGATGAAGACGAGGGTATCTGCCCCGATGACGGTGGCGTGCGGGTATTCTGCAGCCACGGCCTCAGCCTTAGCGGAGGCATTGCGGGCGCAAAGCTCCTCGGGCAAGAGGGAGGCGTCATGCACCTCGTCGGTGTCTCGCACAATGACGGTAAACTCGAGGCCCTCGCGGGCCAACAGCTCGCGCCGGCGGGGGGATTGCGAGGCCAGAATCAACATAGGGGGAAAAACTTAAGCCTGCGGGGCGGGCGACATCGAGTCTAACACTCGGCGGCGCACGTGGTCGGGCATTTCATGAATACGCTGAATGGTGGTACCCTGCATTTGCTCTGCGAGGGCACGGCAGGCATCGCGGTCTTCACGCGTTTGGAACTCAAGGCCCACCATGGCGCGCCCCACATGCTCACCTGAGTATCGATAATTGAAATAGCACAGATTGGCGTATTTACCCATAGCGCTCATGAACTCCGTAAATGCGCCGGGGCGCTCGGGGAACTCTATCACGAAGAACGCGGGGTGAGATATATGCACGCGGTCGTAAGAAATCATACGGAAGAGCACGTCGTCATCATTCGTCACATCTTCTGCCTGCAAACCACGCTCTGCCAAGCCGAGGCGGATTTGCTCGAACTGGGCATCCGTACCCAACACACCGAATACGGGATACTGAATATCACCACCTATACGGCCATACTGCACATCCATCAGCTGCACGCCCTCCGGGATATGGGAGAGGTATTTGAGGATTTGCCCGCGTTTCGTCTCCATGGGAATACGCAAATAGCGCAAGCTGCGGTTGGTTTCTCGCACGCCACCGCGGGCGGCCACCACACCGAGCTGAGAAAAATCCATATTACCGCCGGAGAGCACTACCAAGCATTTCTCGCCCGGGGCAATCTTGCCGGCATCCCAATCTTGCAGCAAGGCGGCTAAGCCCATAGCGCCGGAGGGCTCGGGTACCACGCGCAAGCTGTTCCACAGCGCACGGATGGCTTGGCACACCTCGTCATTAGACACAGTGACAAAGCCATCCAACAATTCACGGCACAGCTCAAACGTATTTTCACCGGCTTTGCGCACCGCCGTACCGTCGCAGAAAACATCCACATAGGGCAGCTCGCGGCGCTCGCCGGATTCTACAGCCAGTTTCATGGAGGCTTGGTCTACCCCCTCTACACCGATGCACTTGCACTGCGGCCAGAACTTTTTCAACCAGCAGGCAACACCACTGGCCAAACCGCCACCGCCAATTTGCAGGTACACGCGGTCGAAGGCGCCCTGCCCGCTCATCACCACCTCATCTGCAAGAGTACCCTGCCCGCCCATGGTGGCAAGGTCATCGTACGGGTGCACAAAGGTCAGGTTATTGGCGTGGGCAAAATCGTGCGCAGCGGCAGAGGCGGCATCATAAGAATCGCCCGTGAGCACAATTTCCACATTTTCACCACCGTGCATGCGTACGGAGTTTTGCTTCACCGCCGGGGTTGAGCGGGGCATAAAGATATGAGCCTTGCAGCCCAAGCGGGCAGCGGCAAGTGCTACCCCCTGCGCGTGATTGCCGGCACTGGCAGCCACCACACCACCGGCACGTTGCTCGGGCGTAAGTTTGGCCATACAGTTGTAGGCACCGCGCCATTTATAAGCCTTAATGGGGCCAAGGTCCTCTCGTTTTGCAAAGACCACGGCATCTACACCGGGCAGATTCAACCTGTTGAGCGGGGTAGGCTCGCCCACGGCATACACTCTTTGGCGGGCCTGTAATATCTCTTCGAACAGTCTGTCTTTCATCTGGCTCATAAACTTGCACCCCTAATATACCCGCATACGCGCGCTATGGCAAGCGCGGAATGCGCCAGAGGCACTGAAAAGGGCTGATTTTCTTGCGTTTTACTGACAGAAAGCGCCCTTGCAGCACCGCTTATTACTTGTTACAATGCGCTTGATATGAAGAAATTTTTGAGTTTAGTGGCAGCCATATTTTGTCTGTTGCAAATGGCGGGCGCAGCCGTACCGAAGGATTGCACGCAAGCAATCATCGGCATTGCTGACGGGTGGAACAGCTCTCACGTTACCTTATCGCTGGTAGAAAAAAATGCCAATGGACAATGGGTGCGCGTGCTGGGGCCTTACCCGGGCAGGCTCGGCAAAAACGGGCTGGTTTGGGGGCTGGGGCTGCATACCAATGCCCGCAACGCCACCCTCAAGAAAGAGGGAGACGGGCGCTCCCCCGCCGGGGTATTTGCACTTGGTGGCCTGTGGGTTACACACAAAACGCCGGTTAAACATAATAGGGGCGTACCTTATGTAAAAGTGGGCCCCAACGATTTGTGGGTTACCAACACCACAGATGCCCGCTACTACAACCGCCACGTGCGCTTAGACCACCCCGCCCGCACCGAGTGGGAGCTCAAAGAGCAAATGCGCCAAACGGACTATCCCCACAGCATTAAAATGCTCATCTGCCACAACACGCACGAGCGCAAAGGCGGCGTAGTTGTGGGTGGCGGCTCCTCTATCTTCTTCCATATCTGGCGCAATGACGGCAAATCTGCCACGGCGGGTTGCACATCTATGGCAGAGGGAAACCTGCGCGCCATCATTGCCCGTATAGACCCTGCCCGCAAGCCGGTTTATATTTTGTTGCCCCGCGAGGAATACGCAAAACGGCGCCAAAGCTGGCGCTTGCCGTAAAAATAATCAGGCTTCATTCAGCAGCAGCCTCATGTCTTCGGGCATGGGGCTGTTGACGTTTATGGTCGAATCCCCAAGGGGGAAGGAGAGCGCAGAGGCGTGGAGGGCGTGGCGCTCCGAATAAAGACGGGCAGCCAGCTGCGGGGTCCACCCGGTTTCAATAAAATCCAAGTAGTTCTGCTCATCCCCTCCGTATATTTTATCCCCTACAATGGGAAACCCGAGATGGGCGAGGTGCACGCGTATTTGGTGCATACGCCCGGTATGGGGAACACAGCGCACAAGCGACATAGCCGGCAAATGCCCACGAGCAGGCACACGGTGCAGTACTTCAAACTCCGTACAACAGGGGCGCCCTTGCGGGTGGCAACATTGGCGCACGTGAATGCGTGTTTGGGCTACATCTTCCATGCGCAAAATCGGCTCTGCACAGCAGGCGGAGCCCCACAAGGGTGTGCCCTGCACCACGGCCAGATACTCTTTATGCAGCAGGCGTTGCTGCATGGCTTTACCCAGCTCGCGGGCAGCTTCTGCCGTTTTGGCAATGAGGGTAATGCCGCTCGTCTCGCGGTCCAAACGATTCACCAGCGACACCTGCCCACCGCAAGCAAGCTCGTAGGCCAGTAATTCTCGCACCCCATGCCACAAGGTGGGTTCATTCTTATCGCCCGTAGGGTGGGTGAGCAAAGGAGCCGCCTTATCAACCGCCAGCACCGCATCGTCCTCATAAAGAACGGCAAACTCAGCCTGCACGGCTATGGGCATATCATAACTCATGAGAATATAGCGGGGTCTATCGCCACCCATTCTCCGGGAGCCAGGTTCAGCTCTTCCAAACGCAAAGCCCCGATGGCAATGCGAGATAGAGTAACAACCGGAGCCCCTACGGCAGCCAGCATGCGGCGCACTTGGTGGTAGCGCCCTTCATGCAAGGTCAGTTGACCATGGCAGGGAGAAAGGATTTTAAGCTCAGCCGGCAAACAGGGGGTAGATTCGCTCTCCAACATAAACTCGCCGGAGGCAAAAGCCGCCACGGCAGACTCGGGGATGGGGGCGGAGGTTTCAAACTCGTACACCTTGGGCACATGTTTTTTGGGGCTGGTGAGGGCATGCACAAACGCGCCGTCATCGGTCAACAACAAAAGGCCGGATGTTTCTTTATCCAGACGCCCCACCGTACTCACCCCGTTACTGCGGTTGAGCCATTGCGGGGGCAGCAGGTCGTACACCAACTCGCCGTCCTCTTTATGGCTGCAGGTACAACCTACCGGCTTATTCAACGCCACATACAGCCCGTTAACAAACTCCACAGGCTCGCCGTCTATGAGCACCTCTGTCGGTTCTGCCTTATCGGCAGCAGAGCGCAGCGTTTTACCCGGCACGGTAACACGCCCGCGCTTCACCCACAGAGCAGCTTCTCTGCGAGAGCAATAACCGTAACGGCTCAAAATGGCATCTATCCTCATCACGCGAGCTATTTTGCCACATTTTTTTCAAAAAACAAGGTTGAAATCACGCAGGCGATGTGGTATATATAGTGAACGTACTGAGTTACGGCATATCTACGTGCCGTAATCGCCGCAGATTTTTTCTTACACACACTTATGAGTATCAGCATTATCACCGACCGTCAGCTCGAGCCGGCAGAAGCCTCCCTCTGGGTTAAGGCTCAGCAAGCAGTGGCTGCAAAAAACTACAAATACGCTGTCAGCATTCTCAAAACGCTCATCAAGAGAGCCCCCGGTTTCTTGGAAGGGCGCAAGGTACTGCGCGCCTGTGAGATTAAGTGCACCCCGGATGCCGGCCGCCGTTCCTCCCTCTTCGGTGGCATGCGCATTACCACCTCTCGCAAAGACCCTGCCACAGTTATTGTGAACGTGGAAGACGAGTTGGAGAAAGACCCCTACTCCGTCACCGCAAACGAGGCGCTTTTCAATGCGGCTAATGATTTGGGCTTACCCACGCTGGCAGCATTTGCCATGGAGACCATTTGCGAAGGGCAACCCAACCCGAAGAAACACCTGCACCTGCTGGCCAACCACTACATTAAGAACGAGATGTTTGCAGAGGCAGCCAACGCCTACACCCGCATTCTGAAAATCGACCGTACGGATGCCATTGCCCAGCGTGGTGAAAAAGACTGCTCTGCACGCGCCACGATGAAGAAGGGTAACTGGGAAGGCTCCGGCGACTTCCGCACCAAGATGAAGAACGCCAATGCCACCACCGACCTGGAAAGCGCCGACAAGATGGGCCTTACCCGCGCCGAGATGGAGCAGCGTCTTGCCCAGCTTTCCGAGCAATATGCCGTAGACAACACCAACCTGCAGGTGGTCAAAGACATTGCCTCCATCTACGAGCAGATGGAAGACTACGCCAATGCCTACTCTTTCTACGCCTACGCCTTCCAGCTCAGCGGCGAGGCAGACGTTTCCATCAGCGACAAAGCCTCTGCCATGCACGAGAAAGCCCTTGAGGCAGAGCTCGCCTACTACGAGCAAGTACTGGCAGCCGACCCCACCAACGAAGAAGCCCGCGCCGCCTACGAGGCCCGCAAGAAGGAAGTGGCACTTGCAGTGGTGGAAGATGCCAAGGCCCGCGTGGAAGCAAACCCCACAGATGCCCAGCTACAGTTCAAGTATGGTCAGGCCCTGTTCGATGCCGGCATGCAGAGCGAAGCCATCCCGGCCTTGCAGCGCGCCCGCACCAACCCGAACATTCGCATCAAAGCCATGCTCATGCTCGGCAAGTGCTACGCCGCCAAGAACATGACCGATATGGCCATTCGCCAGCTGGAAGATGCCGACAAGGAACTTGTAGCCATGGACGACACCAAGAAGGAGATTCTTTACATGATTGGCATGCTCTACGAAACCGCCGGCAACAAAGAGAAATCTTTGGAAAACTTCAAAGCCATCTACGAAGTGGACTACGGTTACAAGGATGTTGCTCACCGCGTAGAATCCGCCTACTCGTAAAGCACCGGCAGAGCTATTTTCAAAAGGCCGCAGCCACACCGCTGCGGCCTTTTTCTTTGGACATCAATTTGCCATAAATTAACAAAAAGCTTGCCAAATCAAAACAGTTGGTGTATAGTCTCGCGCGTCATGACTGAATTGCCCAAAGCTTACGAACCGAATTTCGTTGAAGAAAAATGGCAAACCCGCTGGATATCAGAGGGTTGCTTTCACGCAGACCCGCAATCTACAAAACCTGCATACAGCATTGTGATACCCCCGCCCAACGTAACGGGTGTGCTGCACATGGGGCACGTGCTCAACAATACAATTCAGGACATTTTGGCTCGCCGAGCCCGCCAAGAAGGCAAGGAAGTGCTTTGGCTGCCCGGCACAGACCACGCCGGTATTGCTACACAGGCACGCGTAGAGAAAGAACTTGCCAAAGAGACCCCGCCCCGTACCCGTTATGATGTAGGTCGTGAGGACTTCATGAAGATGGTGTGGGAGTGGAAGGACAAACACGGTGGCATCATCATCAACCAGCTTAAGCGCTTAGGTTGCTCTTGCGACTGGGAGCGCGAGCGTTTCACCATGGACAACGTGTATGCCCCGGAGGTAGCCCGAGTCTTTACAGAGCTGTTCAAGGAAGGCCTCATCTACCGCGGGCGCCGCATGGTGAACTGGGACCCCGTGCTGAGAACGGCATTGTCCGACGAGGAGGTAATCATGACACCCTCCAAGAGCAAACTTTACACCATACGCTACAAGCTGGCAGACGGCAGCGGGCAGCTGTTGGTATCTACCACACGCCCCGAGACCATCATGGCAGACGTAGCCGTAGCCGTAAACCCGAAAGACCCGCGCTTCGGCCACCTTATCGGCAAGACCGTTATTCGCCCGCTTGTAGAGACCGAGATTCCCATCATTGCCGATGACCACGTGGAAATCGAGTTCGGCACGGGTGCCCTCAAAATTACCCCGGCACACGACCGCACCGACTTTGAGGTGGGCATGAAGAACAACCTGGAGATTATCGACGTACTCACCGCCGATGGCCACATCAACTGCCCTGCCTGCCCCGAGCTGCATGGGTTGGACCGTTTCGTAGCCCGCGACAAGTCCATTGAACTGATTGAGGCCAAGGGTCTGTTGGAAAAAGTGGAGGATTACGAGAACAACGTGGGCATGAGCGAGCGCTCTCACGTACCCATTGAGCCGCGCCTGAGCATGCAGTGGTTCCTCAAATACCCCTGCGTGAAGGAGGCTGCAGACGCCGTAGCCAATGGTGACATCGTATTCCGCCCCGCGCACTGGGCCAAGACCTACGCCCACTGGCTGGAGGGGATTCAAGACTGGTGCATCAGCCGCCAGCTGTGGTGGGGCCACCGCATCCCCGTGTGGTACCGCAAGGAAAAAGCCACGGAACTGCAAGAGGCAACAAAGCTGGACGCTGAGGATGCCGCCGCCGGCGATATCTATGTAGGCGTAGAAGCCCCTGCCGATGCAGAAAATTGGGTACAGGATGAAGATGCGCTTGACACTTGGTTCTCCAGCTGGCTGTGGCCCTTTGCCACCATGGATGACGAGTGCCGCGCCAAGTTCTACCCCACAAGCGATTTGGTAACGGGCCCGGATATCATCTTCTTCTGGGTAGCACGCATGATTATGGCCGGCTACCGCTTTGCAGACGGCAAGAAACCCTTCGGCAACGTATTCTTCACCTCCATCGTGCGCGACCTGCAAGGCCGCAAGATGAGCAAGAGCTTGGGCAACAGCCCCGACCCGCTGGACCTCATCGCCAAGTATGGCGCAGACGGTCTTCGCTTCGGCCTCATGCGCATAGCCCCCACCGGCACCGATGTGAAGTTTGACGAGAAGCAGATTGAGGAAGGCAAGAACTTTGCCAACAAGCTCTACAACGCAGCACGCTTCCGCATGATGCAGGGCGAGGCAAGCACAGAGCCCGCACCCAAGTTTGCCCCGGTACACATCGACATTCTTTCCAAGCTCAAAGAGCTGCACGCCACCGTGGCAGAGGGGCTCAGCAAGTATGAGTTCAACACCTACACGCATGCCCTCTACTCCTTCTTCTGGAATGAGTACTGCAGCCTCTTCCTTGAGGCCGTGAAGAACGATCTGCGCGACGGCGACCCCGCCGTGAAGAATGCTACGCTGTACACCATTGACACCGTACTGCGCCACTACTTGGCCCTGCTCTCGCCCATCATGCCGCACATTGCGGAAGAGCTGTGGCAGAGCCTTGGTTTTGCAGCACGCTACAACGGACAACCGCTGATGAACACGCCGCTGCCCCAAGCAGACAGCCTGCTTGCCGGGTTGGATGAGACGGAAATCTCCAAAGCCCGTGCCCTGTCCACCGCTTTGTACGAAACCGCCAACCGTGCCCGTAACCTTAAAGCAGAGTACAACTTGGCCACCAACAAAAAGGTACGCTTTGTGCTCAAACCCGGCTCCTTGCCGCTTACGAATGATTTGATGGCCCGCTTGGCCTTGTTGGCAGGCTCTCAAAGCGCAACGTCAGATGCTGCCTACGATGCCCCCAAGGGTACCCCCACGGCGCTTACCCCCTTCGGCGAACTCTTCTTGCCGCTGGATGGCTTGGTAGACGTTGACGCAGAGCGCAGCCGTATCAGCAAAGAGCTGGAGAAGATTACTAAAGAGATTGCCAAGAGCCAGGCCAAACTCGGTAATGCATCTTTCGTGGATCGCGCACCCGCAGAGGTTGTAGACCAAGAAAGAGCCCGTTTGGCAGAATGGGAAACCAAGAAAGCCCAGCTGGAATCCATGCTCTCGGCATTGGGTTAAGTCCCGCTCAAAAAAAATCCCACCCCTGATGAACAAAGAAAACTACATTTTAACACTACCACCGGCAGAGCAAAAAGCTCTGGCGGTGTGTGGTATTTATAAAGAAGAGCAGCTTCTCAACGTCAGCATTGAAACGCTCATCGCTGAAATGGAGCAAGCTGCAGAATATTTCCCGGAAGAAATCAGCGTATTGACCCGTGACCGACTGTTTGAGATATACAGAAGTGCACGGGCTCAGCAAACTGACGAAGAACCGGAAACCACGCTTCAAGAGAGCGATGAAAGTCCTCACTTCACACGAGCATTGCCACCGCTGGTTCACCGCCATGGCAGAAAACACCATGAGCAAGGCCGCCCGAAATGCGATGTCATCGATATCACCAAGGCAGCCGCAGCAGAAGATGAGCCGAGCACCGTCAGAAAAAGCAATGCCATTTGCAACACCCGCCCCGGTAGAACACTCTTCAGTGCTTTCATCTATATAGTATTAAGCATCAGCAGCATTCTACTTCTCATTGCTGCTTTCAGATTTTTCATGGAGTTGGAGGAGCCTATTACCCTTTTCATGGTAGGGTTTATCTTTGCACCGAGCCTCTTGCTGTACATTTGTTACACCAGAAAAACAAGATGCCCGGTATGTAATATGGGTATTTTCAGTCTTCATAATTACCCGAGAAACAAACACGCTCACTATTTACCGCTCCTCGGGTATACACTTGCAACATCGTTGCATATTATCTTCTTCTTCTGGTTCCGTTGCCCGGCATGCGGAACTGCACAGAAAATTTTCAAACGCAGGCATCGCAAATGAACCACTCTCTTTTTAAACTTACAACACCGTTTATCCTTGCTGTAACCGCAACAGCGCAAGATACGCACATATCTATCGCAAATGAGATTATTAACCTGCTTTCCGATACGGAAATATGCCTTAATCTCTGCCGCGATGAGCAAAGCATCAATGAGGTAATACCCGTACTCCGCGAGCTGGCCGTGCGTGCCTGCGATATTAAAGAGCGGCAAGATAAGCTCTCGGACCTCACCCCGGCTGAAGACCGGGAAATTGCCAAGCTTATCCCCCAGTTTATCACCCTACAAAAGGCTATCAAAGCACATCTTCTCAGGCTCCACACAGACAACTTATTTACCCCGGAATTGGAAGAAGTTCTCACAAGCAACCCGAATTTCGCCCCCACAACAGAATAAACTGAAAAAAATATTTTTTAAGGCACCCACAATATCTTGTGGGTGTTTTTGTTTTTCCGTGCCAGATGAGTGAAAAACAAAAATCAAGGGGCAGTTGCAGCGGTTCGGGGCAAAATTTTATGCTTGCAAAATGTCAGTAAAACCGTAATATCTAGATTGTCAAAACACTTTATACCTCACCTAATGAAACACAGCATAAGCAACAGAAACAACGCACTCACAGCCGATGAAGCCGCTCATCTGGCAGATTTTGTGATGTTCTCACAACGCAATTGCATCCTCCGCCTCTCTCCGGAGTTGACGCAAGACAAGGTCTCTTATCCGCAGTTCTTTCTGCTGACCTATCTGGATGAAGAGGAATGCCTGTCCATGAGCAGCATCGCCAAGATGATGGGCCACTCTACCGCAGCAGCCACCGGCATGGTAGACAAGCTGCAAGAGCTCGGCTACCTGAAGCGCTTCACCGCCGCGGCAGACCGCCGCAAGATTATGGTGCGCATCACCCAGCAAGGCAAAGACCTCATCGCCCGCATGCGAGGGAACATTGCTCGCAATTTGGCAGCCCTCATGGCCCAAGAGGACCACGCCACCCAGCACTCTCAAGCACGCACGCTCATCAAGCGCCGCAACAATAATACGGATTCTATATAATTCACACAAGCCCCCACATTATGAGCACATACTCACCGGCATATCTGGAACGCATCAACGCAGTACAAGGAAACTTCGCACGCTTTATCTCCCGTATCCCAGAGGTTCCCGTATCAACTAACCGCAATGCCGTTATTGACGCGCTGACCCCCTACCACGAACAGGTGCTGAAAGATGCCGGTATTAACCCCAAGCTGCTGCGCCGCGCCCAGCAGGTACACGGCAATAAGGTAGCCTTGGTAGGTGACATTGGCTGCTCTTACCCCGTGGAGGGGGCAGATGCCTTGTACTGTGGTGGCAAGGCAGATTGCTGCTTGGGCATTTATGTGGCAGATTGTGCAGCGGTATGGGTGTATGATACCATAAGCGGCAGCAGAGGCCTGGCCCACTCCGGCAAGCTGGGTACACAACAAAATATCGTGGGCGAGCTGCTCAACTCCATGCACAAATACCTTGGGGTCAACCCGGCAGACTGCATTGCAGTTATTTCTCCCTGCATTCGCCCGCCGCATTACGAGGTAGATATTCCCACAGCTATCAAAAAGCAATTGGCAGAAGCCGGCATCGCAGAAGAAAATATCATCGACAGCGAGCTTGACACCGCAGCCGACACAGAAACCTTCTACTCATACCGCGTAGAAAAAGGCAACACGGGGCGCATGCTGGCACTGTTCGGTCACACCCCGGAAGCATAATGACTCACCACGGCACCAAGCGAGCAGTAAGACAGCACATGCTGGCGCTGCTGCGTGCCATTCCGGCAGATAAGATAGAAGAATCATCAGCTCGGCTGCGTGCCGAGCTGGCTTCGTTTTTGGCAGACAAAACGGGGTTGAAGATAGGCATCTACATCCCCCTGCCGCATGAGGTGAACTTACTGCCCCTGCTGCAAGAGTATCCACAGCACAGCTTTGCCGCACCACGCTGTTTGCCCGAGCGGCAGCTTAGTTTTCACCATATTACAGACATTTCGCAAGACACGCAACCGGGAGCACACGGCATACCGGCCCCTCGCCCCGAGCTACCGAGCATAGCACCGCAAGAGCTGGATATATTGATTATACCCGGCGTGGCCTTCACGGCCGAGGGGGAGCGGCTCGGGTATGGCGGCGGCTACTATGACCGCTTTATCCCCCTGTGTACCAAGGCTCAAAAGTTAGCATTGGCTTTTAAAGAGCAGATACTGCCAAGCCTCCCCACAGAGGAGCACGACTTGAGAATACCGCATATCATCTACGCTTAACACAACCATTATGAAAAATATCATTTGCCTGTTCAGCCTCATCTTCAGCATGCTTTTCTGCACCCTCAATGCAGAAGAGAAGAGGGTACTCATCATCGGCAACAGCTATACCTTTTACAACGATTTGCCGGCAGTTCTGCAAGCCCTCAGCAGTAAAACAAAATGCCCGCTCATTGTAGAATCATACACGGCGGGCGCCATGAGCCTGCGCGGTTTTCTGGATGATCCCCAGCATGCTAAAGCCCGTCAATTGGTAGAAAGCGGTAAGTTTGACTGGGTTATCTTACAAGACCAAAGCCAAACACCCGCCTACAAACCGGAAGAGACCATGGATTCCGTTCGGCGTTGGACCGCCATTGCCAACAAAAGCGGCACCAAGGTGCTGCTCTTCCTCACATGGGCACATGCCTCTGACGACGGCGGCAAATTAGCCCCCCTCGTTGTCATGCAAGAGCAAACATCTACCACCTATTGCAAGGCAGCCGTTGCCAACAAAGTAAAGGTGGCACCGGTAGGCGAGGCTTGGGCACGCTGGTACAAAAAGAACCCCGGCAAGGCGCTGCACACCGATGACATGTCGCACCCGAACCCGAGTGGCACCTACCTGGCGGCCTGCGTGATTCATGCCTCCATCAGCGGCAAGCCCATCAAAGCCCCCGGCACACTCAAAATAGGCAAAAAAACCGTTATCCGCATTCCCAACGGCACTGCAAAAGAACTGCAAGCCGTAGCCAATGCCACGGTTAAGGGCTTCAGCCCCCAAAAGTATCTTGATACCCAAGCAAAAAAAGATGCAGCACTTCCCTCTGCCGCAGAAGTCAAAGCTAAACTTCACCGAGGCATGAGCATTGATGAGCTGACAGAACTGACCGGCAAACCCATATACACCAGCCGTAACGATGGCCGCGCCACCTACCAATTCCGCATCAAAAACGGGGCAGAGCTGGCAGCCTATTGCAACGGGAGCGATATCATTGAAAGCATCAGCATAGTCTCCCCCGACAAACCGGCTGAGATTATAGACGTTACCAAACTTTGAGGCTCACGCCACCCGCGACACATGGATTTATTCACGCCATACGGAAAAAGTGAAACGCAGGAAGCCCCGCAAGAAGAGGTCTGCATGCCTTTGGCGGCAAGAATGCGCCCGCAGACGTTGGAGGAAGTGGCAGGGCAACAACATTTGCTGGCAGAGGGCAAGCTGCTGCGCCGAGCCATTGAAACAGACCGCTTTTCATCCCTGATTTTCTACGGTCCCCCCGGTGTGGGCAAAACAACCCTGGCCTCGGTCATTGCCAAACAGACCAGCGCCTACTTTGTCATGCTCAACGGCGTAGAATCCAATGTAAGCGATATCCGCGAAAAAATAGCAGAGGCCAAAGCACGCCAAACACTGCACGGGCAAAAGACCATCCTTTTTGTGGACGAGCTGCACCGCTTCAACAAAGCACAGCAAGACGTACTCTTGCCGCATTTGGAGAGGGGCACGGTGCGCTTCATCGGCGCAACGACGGAAAACCCGTACTTTGCCATCAACTCGGCCATGTTGTCGCGCTCCCAGATTTTCCCGCTGGAGCCGGTGCCCGATGCAGACATCATTGCCCTGCTGCGCCGCGCCATAGCAGATGAGAAACGCGGGCTGGGGCGCATGAAGCTGCATGTAGAAGACGATGCCCTGGCCCACTTGGCACTCAAGGCAGACGGCGATGTACGCAAAGCGCTCACCGCTTTGGAGGTTGCGGCATTATCTACCCCGGCATCGGCAGACGGCAACATCATTGTCACCTTGGCAGAGGCAGAGGAATCCATCCAGAAAAAAGCCATTAAGTATGACCGCGCGGGGGATGGGCACTATGATACCATATCCGCCTTCATCAAATCCATGCGTGGCAGCGACCCCGATGCCTCCCTGTACTGGCTGGCATTCATGCTCAACGCAGGCGAAGACATACGTTTCATTGCACGGCGTCTCGTTATTTGCGCGAGCGAGGACGTGGGGCTGGCAGACTCTAACGCCTTGCGCGTAGCATTGGCCGCAGCCCAAGCAGCAGAAATGCTGGGCATGCCCGAGGCTCGCATCCCCCTAGCCCATGCCACGGTTTATATTGCCACAGCCCCCAAGAGCAACGCCGCCTACATGGGCATCAACGCCGCGCTCAAAGATGTGCAAGAGGGCAAAACCCTGGCCGTGCCGGACCACTTGGCAACCCCCACTCGCAAAAAGCTGGCACGCCTGCGCGGTGTGTCAGAAGAAGCCACCACCTACAAATACGCCCACGATTTCGGCGATGACCATTTTGTGCCACAGGCCTACCTGCCTGAGGGGAGAGTGTACTACCACCCCACCACCAACGGCATGGAGCTGCGTATTACCGAAAGAATGAATTATTTACGGCAAAATCATTTATCGGACGACAAATGACGCTGTAACATATCACGCAGGGAAAGCGAGGAAGAGCCTTTTCTGCTCATGAAAAGCGAGAAGGCGTTATCATGAATAAAGGCATGCCCGTACTCATCCGTACGCAGGCCGTTGAACCGTATATTGGCATCTGCTTGGTCACAATGGTTCCAGCGCCCACCCAATTCTGCAATAAAATCGTGGCCGGATTGCGAGTTCACCACATAGCAATTACCCCACCAAGCAACAGAGGCCGGGCGTATGGGCTGCACCACGCGGTCTGCGGGGTCTATGGTAACAAGCAGCACACGGCCCTGCCCCGCCTCGGCTGCGGGCAATAGCTCCGCCACTTTTAAGGCAGTGGCTGCCCCCATGCTATGGCCTATCAGCACCACATCCGCAGCCGGATTCTTCACCCGAAAAGCCGTTATAGAATCTGCAATGGCGCGGTAGCCCATGGGAGCATCTGACACAAAACCGCCATGCCTGTGGTAATAGGCGCGAGCCTCTCTTGCCGCAAATGCCGGCGTGAGGCGTGCCATGCATTCAACAATACCACTTACCTCATCCCCAAAACCGCCTATAAACACCAAGGCCAAATCTGCAGATTGCTGTGGCAGGGGGCGCTGTGGGTTGGGGTATGCTTGCTGTGCCGTTACAGGTACAGCAACAGGCTGCTCTGCCACACAGACAGAGCAGCCCAAAATTAACAAAGTGCTGAAAAATAAATCAGCGTGCACGGCGGCCGGGCATCACACGGGGCTGAATGGGCGTAGCGGGCACTGCGGCAGGCACCTCGGGGGCAGCGGCAGGCTTCTCCACCTTCTCCAACTTGGTAACGGGGCGCACGGGATATGCGGCTTTCTCAGTGTCCACATAGTAGTGGTCTTGGGTAAGGCGCACGGTATCGCCGGGCTTCAAAGAATCTACAAGGCTGTATACAGCGGCATCATCTTGGCCGGGGGTGGGTTTCTTCATGTCCACCATCACCACGGTACCAACCTCTGCCTTATCATCACCGTACTTGCCGGGTTGGGCATAGTTCTCATTTACCAATACGGTAAAGTTAGCTACCTTGGTGGCGTGGTCGCACTTATCGGGGCAATCGGCCGTCATGAAACGGCAGGGAATGTCCGTGTAGCCGTCGAAACGGGCAATCACCGTATTCGTTGCCAACAAATCAGCCTTCTCAGGCATGGGGGAGGCAAAGAGAGACGGTGCCATAGCGGCCATCATGAGGGGGAGGAGCTTTTTCATACTCAGTTTAGACACGTGTCAGTTGTTTATTGTTCAATTTTTGTTTGTTTTTTCAGCAGGCAGCAAAAACCACCTGCTCCGAATCCATGCTCCGGCAAGAGCCGATAACACGGAAAATCTGCTAAAGCGCTGCGGAAACGCGCCAGTTGCGGCACCTCCACAGCACACCACCCCGGCACACGGCGCAGGATGTATGAGATAACTTTTTCATTCTCGTCCGGATCATACGTGCAGGTGGAGTACAGAATATGCCCACCCTCTGCTACACATTGCACCGCCGCCAGCATAATGCCTTTTTGGCGTTTGGCGTTGCCGTTGACCATTTGCGCCCCCAGGCACCCGGGGTTCTTGATTCCCTTGCACAGCAACGATTGCCCGCTGCAAGGGGCATCCACCAGTAATAAATCGAAAACGCGACCCTCTACCGCCCATTGGTCCGGGCGCAAGCCCGTCACCTCGGTATGGGGCAAGCCGCACAGCTCCGCATTTTGGCGCAAAATACCGCGGCGGGCAGCATTCACCTCGTTGGCAGTGTGGTTTTGCGGCAAATAGCGGGCAGCCATCAGCATGGTTTTGCCACCGGGAGCAGCGCACAAATCTAAGCTGCTTGTCGGCGGGGTCACAACCTCCAACGCGGCAGATTCCCAGCAAGACGATAAATCAAGAGAATAATACAGCCCCGCCGCATAATCCAGGTGCGTTGTGGGGCGCTCGCCCTCGCAGGGCACATACACGCGCGGCGGCAACCACCCCCAATCGGCAGTGTCCTCGCAGGCGCAAGGCGGCACATAATCCTGCGGTGCTTTCGGGCTCAGCACAATGGCAGAGCGAGAGGATTTTCCCTCTCTCATCGCCTGCAACAAGCGGGCCGAGGCGGCGGCATCCAACCGCAACCTGTCGCATAAGCGTTGCTCTGCCTTGCTGAACTCGGGCATTGTTACTCCTCGTTATTAGCCGTATTGAGCGCCAGACGTGCAGCACCGATAATGCCAGCCTCATTACTGAACATGGCGGGCAAAATCTTAATCTTGGCATAGTGCGGCGGGTAAAGCTGGGCTTTGAGGTAACGGCGCACGGGGCCAAACAGCACATCCCCGGCCTTAGCCACACCACCACCAATGATGAAGGCCTCGGGGTTGAGGATGTAATGGCAGTTCATGAGGCAGGTGGCCAACTTGCGGCCAATGTCATCCCACAGGGCCAAGGCAACAGGGTCCCCTGCCTTGGCAGCCAGCTCAATCTCCAACGGTCCGCACTCGCTGAGGGCCTTGGGCTGCCCCGCAGCGGCGTAAGCGGCCTGTGCCTCTGCCGTAATTTCGCGGTGGCCGATGTAATCTTCAATAGCCCCTTGGTTGCCGTAGTAGCCAATGCGGCCACGGTAATCAATGCTCATCTGCCCCAGCTCGCCCGCAGCGCTCAGGTGCCCGCGCACAAAATGACCGCCGGCAATCACACCGGAGCCAATCCCCGTGCCCAGCGTCAGGCAAACCAAATCATTCATGCCACGGCCTGCCCCCAGCTTCCACTCAGCGTATGCCATGCAGTTGGCATCATTATCCACCGCAGCCGGCAAGCCCGTGGCATCGCTCAGAATGTCGCGTATATGGATATCATACCAGCCCGGCACATTGGTGAGAGAGTCTACAATACCCGCCTTGTGGTCCACAAAGCCCGGCAAGCCCATGCCCACGGCTTTCACGCTCGGGTATTTCTCCATGATAGCGCGAAGTCTCTTACCGATTTCCTCCACAATGCAATCCGGGGAAGGATAATCCGTCGTTTGCATGGGCTCAGCCTTGTACACAATATCCGTGCCCTGCACCACTGCAAACTTAATGGACGTGCCGCCCATATCTACGCCGATAGAAAGCTCTTCTGTTGCCATACGCATGTAGTCTAGCACATTCCCCGCAATGGTAAAAGCAAAATCTATGCGAATGAGAAATATTTTGTGCGCACATCAATGCCAAATGCGCTGTTTACTTAGGACTGATAAATCGGCGTTAACTTGAATGACGGAAAAGCATTTTTACACTTTTTCCGAATATCCGGCTAAATGGCTGGGGACAGTCGGCAAAATGGGGCTTAGGCGGACTGGAATTTGCGCGATATTTCGTTGAGGGTAACGGGCACAAGGGTGGGTTTACCGGAGGGGGTGCAGTAGGGGATTTCGCAGCGCAGCAGGTCGGCAAGCAAGGAGGTGGAGGCTTGCAACCAGGGGCGGATATCTTCTTTTGCAGCGTATTGTTTGGCAATGCGCAGGGCGTAAGGCTCGAAGGGGTTGCGGGCTTTGCGGAAACGGGTTTCGCCGGCGGTAAAGCTGCGGATGAGCTCCAGCATGAACTCTTCTACCTGGGGGAGGCTCAGCATCATAGGCACGGCCTCCACACGCAGGGTTTTCTGCCCGAAGGGCGAGATGAGGAAACCCGCCTGTTGCAGTTGTTCTCGCACCTCGAGCGCCACGCCCATGTCGCGGGGGTCGAGCTCAAGCATAACGGGAACCAGCAGGCGCTGGGAGTGAATGGGGGTGCGATTGCTGTTGAGCAAGCGTTCAAAGATGATACGCTCGCGGGCGGCGCGGGGGGAGAGCATGACGAGGCCCTCCTTATTTTCAAAAAGAAGGTAAGAGTCTGCCAGCGCTCCGATATAACGGAAGTTAGGCACGGCATCCCCCTGCTCTTTGGGCCGACACGGCGCAGGCACAAGGGGTGCAGTGTCTGGGGGTTGGGGG
>JBGVMR010000068.1:0-10865 GCA_045124875.1 Akkermansia sp. | reverse complement strand
GCCACGTGGTGTAGCTGCGTTAGCAGCGGAACCCGTGGTAGTGGTAGAAAAGAATCTCGGAGCCCGAAGCAGCGCAGCTGCTGAGGCCGACAGCAGGGTGGCATCCCACCATAAGTATTGTTTATTCATTTTTTATAATGCGTTGTTATTTAATAATACGGTTTTATCTGAGCTTGCTAACGCAAAAACAGGAGCGGGGCGTGCTGTCGGCCTCGTCGCCTTCGCTACGCTTAGGCTTCTCGGGCTGCGATTTTATTTTCATCTTACCCCGGGTTCCGCCGCTGACGCGGCTGCACCCGGGTCTAATCATCTATCGCCCCGCGTTTGCGGGGCTAAGGAATTCGCCTCGCTTACGCTCGGATGATTCTGCCCTACAAACTCCTATGTTTCTAATTATGCCCACGCGTACCAAATTTTAATTCGTATCTCGTATATCGTCATTCGTAATTTCTCACATCCCAAATCTTTGGGCCACGTATGGCACAAAATGTGCAGGCGCACTCTTTTTTGTTGTCTTGCAGTGCCATATATGCTAAAGTAATACCATGGTAGTACCAAGCAAGTTTGTAAGAGCCTTACCCCCCACCGTCGGCGCCTGTTTTAAACAATGGGCTGCGTTTTTGTATGACTCTGTGCCCTTTCTGATGCCCGACAGCAAGCTGCACTCATACGCTCATACAGAGCGCGTGCTGCTGCATGCCCTGCTCATCGGCAGCACAGAGGCCGATGCCGAGCCCCGCACCCTTACCATCTTGGCCCATGCCGCCGTTTTCCACGACACCCGCCGCACAGAGGAAGGCAAAGAAACTGGCCACGGCGCCCGCGCTGCCGAGTTCTATGAGGAATTCTGCCGCTCTCACCCCGAGGTAACCTACATGCCCGAGGCCGCCTGCATCATGCGCTGGCACGACCGCCACGACCAACACGGCGAAGAAGACATCGCTCGCCTCTTCCCCGATTCTGCCGCCTACGTCACCCAACTCTACAAAATATTCAAAGACGCCGACGCTCTGGACCGCTGGCGCCTCGGCCGCCGCGGCCTCAATCCCGACTTCTTGCGCACCGACAAAGCCACCCACCTCTCAGACTTCGCCCGCACCCTCGTCATGCTCACCTCGCAGGGCTGATAATCCATCGCCCCGCGTGTATGCGGGGCCATTAGGCTCGCGTCACTCGCCAATTTCAATTTTGAGTTTTTAGTGATCTCCAAATTGGGAGTAAAATGCAGCAAATTCCCGAAAATTGGGAGTCTTATATTCCCGATTTTCGGGAATTTGATTGACAAGACTCCAAAAATGGTGCATGATGAATCTATGAGTAGGCAGAAGTTGTATTATCGCACGATGAGACGGAAAGTAGAGGAGTTGTCCGAATACTTTCCCTGTGTCATGGTTACAGGGGCTCGACAGGTGGGAAAATCGACCCTTTTGCGAGAGATATTGCCACCGGGGATGGGGTATGTGACACTAGATGATTATGTACAGGCAGAGCAAGCAGAAGAAGACCCGAGTGCTTTTTTGGAAAGGCACGGGGTACCTTTGTGTATAGATGAGATACAATATGCACCACGATTGATGCGAGCCATCAAGGTGAAGGTGGATGCTGATAGAAAGCCCGGTATGTATTGGCTTACGGGGTCTCAGCGCTTTCACATGATGAAAGGTGTAACAGAGAGTTTGGCCGGTCGTATCGGGATTTTAGAGTTAGCCGGTATGTCTCAGCGAGAGATGGTGGGAAAAGGCGAGAGTGCCATGCCATTTAATCCGGAAAATGCCGCAGATATGATGGAAGGCTCAGTTGTTTGTGATATACGCGCTCTGTATGAGCGTATTTGGCGTGGGGGATATCCTCAGCTGATTCAGTACCCGAGTATGCCGGTGCATGATTTTTTTAGCTCCTATTTGCAAACATACGTAGAGAGAGACGTGCAGAGTTTGTCTCAAGTGGGAGACAAAAGTGCCTTTGTTAAGTTGATGCGGTCTGCTGCGTTGCGCACCGGGCAGCAATTGGTATATAGTGATTTGGCCAGAGATGCGGATGTATCTCCTAAAACGGCGGCGGCATGGGTTTCTATTTTGGAGGCATCCGGTATTGTTGCGCTGTTACCGCCGTATCATGTCAATACGTTAAAGCGCTTGAGCAAAAGTCCTAAACTTTACTTTTTGGATACCGGGTTCTGCTCTTGGTTGGCGGGGTTTGAATCCATGGAGGCTTTGATGCGTAGCCATATATCCGGCGCTATGTTAGAGACTTGGGTGTTTGGGCAGTTATGGCGAAGTTTCTCCAATTTCGGTAAATCACCCAATCTCTATTATTTCCGTGATTTGAACGGCGCAGAGGTGGATTTTGTGATGGTTCAAAACCATTGCTTGTATCCCATGGAGGTAAAGCAGAGCAATCGTCCCACGATGAGCGATTTGAAAGGTGTTTTTAAAATTCCCACTGCTGATTATGACCTGAAACCCGGAATTGTGTTTTGCACCGCTTCTACCCTTATTCCATTAAAGGAAGGAGCCGTGGCATTTCCTATATCCGCTCTCTGAAAATCGGGAGTCTTGTATTCCCGATTTTCGGGAATTCGTCCGCTAAGAATACAAAAAATCGGCTGAAAGGAATCACCTTATCACGATAGCGCCATGCCCGTTTATAAGAGCTTTATGCGTGGGCATAATGAGAAGCCATCATCTGATTTGGACGCTGACTTGCAGTTTAGCGGGGGTGTTACATGCCCCTAACTTCTTAAATTGTAAATGGTAAATCGTAAATTACATTTCTCTAATTCTTCCCACGCGTAAGAGCCTTACCTACCCCACCGAGTTGGGGCTAGTGAGTGGCGCATCATCTCACCCGCGCCCAAAAACGCCGCGCCTCCTTTCGCAGCATGGGGCTCATGTAGCGCGTACGCAGCAGCGTGCAGTCCCTGTGCCCCATCTCCAGCTGCAGCTCCGGCAGGTTGCGGAAGTATGAGGCGTGGTAACTCGCAAAAGTGTGTCGGCACACATCCGGCACCCAGTTAGCAAAGCCCGCCGCCTTTCTCAACTCTCGCCAGCGGCGTTGCCAATTTTTGGGTATTAAGCGCTCTTGCGGGGAAAGTTGTTTCACCCCACGCAGCGGCACCACACGCCCGCCGCCCGTCTTGCTCTTTTGCGGGCGAACAATCACCACCCGCTCCCGCCAGCAAAAATCTTCTGCCCGCAAGCGGCTCACCTCCGCAGGCCTTATGCCACTGTATAACAACAGGTTTACAGATAACTTCATATCCCGAAACCGCGGCTGCTCCACCACCTGCTGCAAGCGCTGCACCTCCTCCGGCGCCAAGGGGGCCTTGGGGGCCTCTACCACGCGTGGCACCTCAATACGCGCCACCGGATTCGCATCGCACCACTCGCGCCGTACCCCATAGGCAAACACACTGTGCAGCATAGCCCGCCCTTTGATATACATGCTCTTGCTATGCCCGAATGCCTGTTGCAATATCTCTCTGCATTGGGCCGTAGTCATCGCCCTCAGCGGTAATTCTGCCACCTTCGGTACATTCAAGAGCTTCCTTAAAAAATACCGTAAATCGCGCCGTGTCGTAGCCCGGCAATCATGCCGAGCCTCCACACTCGCCCACCCCGCTTCTGCAAAACTCACCGTCCGCTCCCTCATGGCCAAGGCCTGTAGCCCTGCATCTACAATGTTTTCGCATTGCATGATAACTTGCCCACCCCCCACGCTTGCCTCAGCAATGTATCCGCCGCGGCGCAAGCGCGCCACCACCGCACACACCACCTGCGCCGCCGCCAATACCCCTATGCCCGTACTCTTCAGCAACGTCACCGCTGCCGCCTCCTCTTGTGTTCTCTCTGTCGTTATTTCTGCATTCATGATTATGAAAGATGATTGTCAAACTTAATCTGTTTTTACGCTTGTAAATAATGAGATAGAGTCTATTTCATAGTAGTGGAAGAAACAAAACAATCTACTCAAGTGCAGTCACTTTTCACAGATAGTCAATAAATTGAGGTTTGGATTAAAATATCATCTTTCATAATGATATATACTTATTACCGGCGGGGAAAGCATCGTCGGTGTGTGGTTCTATGCAATCTACTCTTCGTACTGTTCTTGGCGATATCCGTTCCGCTACTGCTGACCTCTCCGAAGCCGAGAAAGGTCATCGTTTTGAGGTGTTGATGAAGCGTTACTTCCAAACTGACCCTACCTACAAAGCACGCTTCTCTGATGTATGGCTCTGGAATGAATGGCCTTATGCCAAAGGGCATGATGTTGGTATTGACCTCGTAGCCAAGGAGGCTGATAGTGACCGCTACATCGCTATTCAATGTAAGTTCTACGCTCCTGATTACCTCATCAACGCCCATGATGTGGATACATTCTTCATGGCTCTCAATTCCTCAGTAAAGACAGAGCACAGTGACAAGGATAAGTTCGCAGGTGGTATCATCGTGGCCACGACCGACCATTGGAATAAGGTATTGCTGGATGCTCTGTTGAAGCAGCACATTCCCTGTCAGCACATAGGCTTATCTGATTTGGAAGCCATTGATGTAGATTGGGATGCTCTCAATAAGGGTAAAGCATGCGACATCATCAAGTATGATGCTCGTCCCCATCAGCGTGAAGCCATTGATGCTGTGATGGAGGGTTTCAAGTCTGCTGACCGTGGCAAACTCATCATGGCATGTGGCACAGGTAAGACTTTTACAGCCCTCCGATTGACTGAGGAATACACCAATGGTAAGGGCTGTGTCCTGTTCCTTGCACCTAGTATTGCACTCGTAGCCCAGAGCCTTCGTGAATGGATGAGCCAGACCCTCTGTAAAATCCATCCCATCGCGGTGTGTTCCGATGGTAGTGCCTCTTCCATTGATGACCTCAATGACCTCTCTGCTCGTGACCTGCCTGCTCGTGCTACTACTGACCCTGCAACTATCGCTCAACTGTATTCTAAGTTCAAGGATAGCCATCTGACGGTTATCTTCTCCACTTACCAATCCATTGAGAAGTTACATGAGGCTCAGAAGGTAGGTGCTCTGCCTGAATTTGACCTTTGCATCTGTGATGAAGCCCATCGCACCACAGGCGTATCCTTGGTGGATGCCAAAACAGGTAAGCATAATGAGAGCCACTTCGTCAAGGTTCATCAGCAGGATTACATCGCATGTCGTAAGCGTATCTACATGACCGCTACGCCTAAGATTTACGCTGAAAGTGCTCGTCAGAAGGCCAAAGATGCTAATGCAGAACTGGCTTCAATGGATGACCGTTCCTACTTCGGTGATGAGTTCTTCCGATTGCCGTTCTCTCGTGCTGTTCGTGAAGGCCTGCTTACCGATTATAAAGTGCTTATCCTCTGTGTTGATGAGGACTATGTGAAGGACATCTTAGATGAATATCTCCAACATGACGAGACAGGCGCTCTGGAATTGGATGAAGCCGTGCGTCTCGTGGGTTGCTATAATGGTTTGAGAAAGAAGGTAATGCTGCCCTCCAAGCCTGCTGCAAACAGTGAAGATGGTGAAGCCTATGACCCCTCTCTGCCTGACTTGCTTGCCTATGATGAGGACTTCCTTACCTCTGACCCTGCTCCGATGAAGCGTGCAGTGTCCTTTGCAAATGTCATCAAGGCATCCGAGAAATACACGGAGATGTGGGGGCAGGTTGTGGAGGCTATCCGTAAGCATGATGATACTGATACCTCATTCATAGACAGTGAGATGCGACATGTTGATGGTAACATGGACATGAGTGAGCGTGCTGCTCTTCTCTCTTGGCTCAAAGGTAATGCAGGAACGAATGCTACTCATGGTGTGGCAGAATGTCGTGTGCTCTCCAATGCTCGCTGTCTGTCCGAAGGTGTGGATGTTCCCTCTTTGGATGCTGTGATGTTCCTTGCACCTCGTAAGTCTCAGGTGGATGTGGTTCAATCCGTAGGTCGTGTGATGAGGCGTGCTGAGGGCAAGAAGTTCGGTTACATCATTTTGCCCATCGGCATCTCTCCCAAGGATAAGCCTGAGGAAGTGCTGGATAAGGATGAGAAGTATCGTGTGGTATGGGATGTTCTGCAAGCCCTCCGTTCTCACGATGACCGCTTCAACGCTGAAATCAACTCTATTGAACTCAATAAGGGGCGTGGTAAGCGTATCGTGGTAGGTGGTGTCACAGGCAAGAAGAAAGGCAAACGCACAGGCAAAAACAAGGGGGATGAAAAGGAAAACAAGCCTGATGATACATTCATCCAGCCTACCCTTGACTTGGAATTTGAGAAAGAACTCTCCTCATGGACTGATGGTATTCTCGTCAGAACCGTTCAGAAGTGCGGTGACAGGCGTTACTGGGAGGATTGGGCAAAGAACATCGCCAAGATTGCTGAGCGTCAAATAGACGCTATCAACGCCCTTTTAGATAGAGGTGTTGGCTTGGAGGAGTTCCAACTCTTCTTGTCAGGCTTACGAGAGAATACGAACCCTGCCATTACGGAGGCCGATGCCATTGAAATGTTGGCTCAGCAGTTCATCAGCCGTCCTGTGTTCAATGCTCTCTTTGAGAAGTATCAGTTCGCAGAGAATAATCCTGTCTCCAAGACGATGAACGACATGCTGGACATCGTGCGTGATAATACCAATGCTGCTGACCTCCGAGAATTAGACCGTTTCTACCACTCTGTGAAAGACCGTGCTCAGAGCATTGATAACGCAGCAGGTCGTCAGCAAGTGGTGGTGGAACTATACGACAAGTTCTTCAAGCAGGCCTTCCCCAAGATGTCCGAGAAACTGGGTATCGTCTATACTCCCATCCCTGTGGTGGATTTCATCGTTCATTCCGTCCATAAGGTTCTGCAAAACGAATTCGGCATCAAGGATGGTCTGGGGGCTCAGGGCGTGAAGATACTTGACCCCTTCACAGGCACAGGCACCTTTATCGTCCGTGCTATCCAGAGCGGTCTCATCAGGCGTAGCCAACTGCCTTACAAGTATCGTAACGAACTCTTTGCTTGTGAAGTGGTGCTGCTGGCCTACTACATCGCCTGTGTGAATGTGGAGGTGGCTTATCATGGGGTGATGAAGCAGGAGGAATACGAACCGTTCAATGGCATCTGTCTGACCGACACCTTCCGTATGGATGGCAATAGTGCCAACGATAAGGATTTGTTCGCAGCCTTTGAGGATAACGGTGAGCGTGTGAAGAACCTCTGCAAGCAGGACATCCGTGTGATTATCGGTAATCCTCCGTATTCAGCCAAACAAGAGTCTGCTAACGATAACAATCAGAATGAAGCCTATCCTTACTTGGATGAGCGAATTGCACAAACTTATGTGTTAGGCACTAAGGTAACGAACAAGAACAGTCTCTACGACTCCTACATCCGTGCATTCAGATGGGCTTCTGACCGAATAACCGATGATGGTATTCTAGCGTTTATTACTAATGGTGCATACATAGATAAAAACACAGCAGAAGGGTTTAGACGCTCCCTTATGAATGAGTTTGACTCTATCTTTTGCTTCAATCTTAGAGGTTTTATTAGAGGGAAAAGCGGACAAAACGCAAAGAAAGAGGGGCAAAACATCTTTGACATTATGACAGGTGTTGCAATAACGCTTCTCATCAAAAAGAAGAACAGTCAGGCAGGCCAGCAGGCTACGCTTCATTACCACGACATCGGTGATTATCTCTCTCGTGAGCAGAAACTGGAACGAATCCAAGAGTTCGGTAACTACTCCACAATTCCGTGGCAAATTCTCACCCCTGACGAACATGGTGACTGGTTGAATCATCGCACCTCTGGATACGCCAAGTTCCTGACCATCGGTGATAAAGCCACCAAAGGCAAGCCTGATACCAAGGCTGTATTCACGCTCTTTTCTGGTGGTGTAAAGACAGGTCGTGACGCATGGTGTTATAATTTCTCTAATCAAAGGCTTGCAGAAAACATGCGAGCAACCATAGAGTTTTACACATCATGCCTTGGTAATGAGGTTGTTTATGATACAACAAGCATCAGTTGGACAGGAGAAGTAAAAAACGCTCACAGTAAGAACAAGCATTCCGTTTATGATGCTACCAGACAAAGAATTGCTACTTACAGACCGTATTGTAAGGTTTGTCAATACTTTGACCCCTTATGGAATACTCGTCCATACCAGATGCCCAAACTCTTCCCTACGCCTAATCAAAAGAATCTGGTTATCACAATCCCTGGGGTTGGCATCCGCAAGTCTTTTAGTTGCCTTGTTCATGATACAATTACAGACTTGAATTGTCAGGATGCAGGTGGTCAGAACTTCCCCCTCTACTGGTATGAAGAACGCAATGCCGATGCACCGATGCTTGATCTTGGTATGGAAGCCGATGCTGGTGACTACAAGCGTCACGATGGCATCTCTGACTTCGGTCTCAAACAGTTCCGAGCAGCCTATGGAGACCCCAAGATTAGCAAGGAGGACATCTTCTACTATGTCTATGGCCTGCTTCATAGTACAGAATACCGCACACGCTTTGAGAATGACTTGAAGAAAGAACTTCCTCGCATTCCCTTTGCCAAGGATTTCTGGGCATTCTCCATGGCTGGCAGGAAGTTGGCAGAACTCCATCTGAACTACGAGACCATAGAGCCGTGGCCTGTCAAAGAGGAGTCTAATGGCAATTTCCGTGTGACCAAGATGCGTTTCCCCAAGAAGGGTATTCGTCACACCATCCACTACAATGACACCTGCACGCTCTCAGAAATCCCTGAGGAAGCCTACGAATACATCGTGAATGGCAAGTCTGCTATTGAGTGGGTCATGGAGCGTTACAAAGTGGATAAGGATAAAGACAGTGGCATTGTGAATGACCCCAACGACTGGTGCGATGAGCAGGGCGACCCTCGTTACATTATAGACCTTGTGAAGCGTGTGATACGAGTGAGCATGGAGACGATGGAGATAGTTAAGGCATTGCCGCCAATCAATGAATTGTGATGAGGGATATTATTGTGCCTGCGCGGCCTGTTTCCCCTACATTCTTGCCTGAAAGGTAGCGGGAGGGCGTGATTTGGTGTTGCAGAATGGGGTAGGGCAGGGTATAATGGGTGCAGAGAAGGAGTTAAGACCATGCATACGCTCAGATACGAACCGATACCCGCCACATTTTACAAGACAACCCGCGACAAGTTGGCAGCGCAGCTGCCGGCCGGTAGCTTGGTGATTGTGCATTCTAATGATATATACCCGACCAATGCGGATGGCACGCTGGCACACCACCAGAATGCGAATCTGTTTTACCTGACGGGCATAGACCAAGAGGAGACCGTGCTGCTGATGCGCGTGCAAGAGGACGGTAAGCATGAGGATACCCTGTTGTTGCGCGAGACGAATGAGCATATTGTGATTTGGGAGGGCGCTCGCCTTACCAAAGAGGCCGCCACGGCCATGAGCGGTATTGAAGATGTGCGCTGGACGGATGAGTACAACGCCCTGCTGGCTGCTTGGGTGCCCAAGGCCAAAGAGCTGTGGCTGGAGCGCGATAACCACCCGCGCCGCCTTACCTATGTGCAAACGCGCAATGAACGCATGGCCGCGGCTTTGCAGGCCGCATACCCCGATGCCAAGTTGCAGAGCCTGTATGAGATTTTGGCAGAAATGCGCTTGGTGAAGACGGAGGAGGAGCTGGTGCAGCTGCGCGAAGCTTGCCGCATTACCGGCGAGGGCTGGGTAGAGATACTCAGCAGCGTTAAACCCGGCATGGGTGAGTGGGAGATTGAGGGCTTGCTGAGCTCTGCCTACATTCGCCGCCGTGCCCGCAAGTTCTCGTTCCACCCCATTATTGCCTCCGGCAAAGACACGTGCGTGTTGCACTATATCTCTAACCACAAGGCTTGCGAGGATGGCTCGCTGATTCTTTTGGATATTGGTGCCGAGTATGCCGGCTATGCCGGTGATATGACGCGCACCATACCCGCCAACGGCAAGTACACCCCGCGCCAAAAGGCTGTGTATGAGGCTTGCCTTGCCGTGCACCGCTATGCCCGCGATATTATGCGCCCGGGCTTGAAGAAGTCTGAGTACGAGCGTTTGGTGCGCGTGCGCATGGCTGCAGAGCTGGTGAAGCTGGGCTTGTTGACCCAAGAAGAGGTGGATGCCGCCCCCGAGAACCCGCTGTGCGTGCGCAAGTACTTTATGCACGGTACCTCTCACCCCATTGGGTTGGATGTGCATGATGTAGGCCCCGCCGACCCCGTGTTTGCGGTGAACCAGGTGTGGACGATTGAGCCCGGTATTTACATACCCGCAGAGGAAATCGGTATTCGCATTGAGACGGATGTGCTCATCCACGCCGATTACACGGAGGACCTCATCCCTAATGCCCCGCTGGATGTTGCCGACATTGAGGCCCTGATGGCCGCCAAGGCGTGAAAAGTACGAAGTGCGAATTCCGAAGGACGAATTTCAGAGCTAGGCGCCGGTGGCGCCATGTTGCAAAGCTCTGCATGGGGTGCTTCGGTATAAGCGCTGTTGAATATATAGTTGAAAGATGCTACAGCCCGATAAAGTTAATTTATCGGGCTGTTTGATGTGATGCTGTGAGCGTAGCGAACCAAATTTAAGAGCCCCGTGATAGCGGGGCGACGGACCAGTAGCCACGTGGTGTAGCTGCGTCAGCAGCGGAACCCGTGGTAGTGTTAGAAAAGAATCTCGGAGCCCGAAGCAGCGCTGCTGCTGAGGCCGACAGCAGGGTGGCATTCCCCCATAAGTATTGTTTGTTCATTTTTTATAATGTGTTGTTATTTAATAATAATACGGTTTTTATCTGAGCTTACTAACGCAAAAACAGGAGCGGGGCGTGCTGTCGGCCTCGACGCCTTCGCTACGCTTAGG
>JBGVMR010000067.1:0-44649 GCA_045124875.1 Akkermansia sp. | reverse complement strand
CACAGGCATGGTACAATAAGTGTATACCGACATCCCTTGCCACATCAGTTTTGCCTTGAATCCAAACACAGGCATGGTACAATAAGTTTGCCATAATAGACGTTCGGCATGTTGTTTTGCCTTGAATCCAAACACAGGCATGGTACAATTTCTTGCAGGTTCAAGCCGAATGACCCGGTGTTTTGCCTTGAATCCAAACACAGGCATGGTACAATGACCAACACCCGCATATACAGCTTGTATACGTTTTGCCTTGAATCCAAACACAGGCATGGTACAATTCGGCGTTTCTTTAGAATGTCATGTTTGCCGTTTTGCCTTGAATCCAAACACAGGCATGGTACAATGCGCTGGTCACGCAGACGCTCCGTGTATGCGTTTTGCCTTGAATCCAAACACAGGCATGGTACAATTTGCTGGACGAATACCTGACTGAGAAAACGGTTTTGCCTTGAATCCAAACACAGGCATGGTACAATCAGACCTGGTAGAAAAGTGACTTGCGGAGGTTTTGCCTTGAATCCAAACACAGGCATGGTACAATCGGACAGCGCAGCATATACCCCTACAGAGTGTTTTGCCTTGAATCCAAACACAGGCATGGTACAATTTCAATTTAATGAAGCCGTTACAATTTTGGGTTTTGCCTTGAATCCAAACACAGGCATGGTACAATAGAAAGATACGTGTATGTACTACACGCTGAGTTTTGCCTTGAATCCAAACACAGGCATGGTACAATCCATTTTAAGAAACAGTATAAACCTGCTTAGTTTTGCCTTGAATCCAAACACAGGCATGGTACAATCGATAGTGACCTGCCTTGCACTGTCAATGTGTTTTGCCTTGAATCCAAACACAGGCATGGTACAATCAAGGCGAAAGCGGAATGCCCGCTAACCCTGTTTTGCCTTGAATCCAAACACAGGCATGGTACAATACGTATCGTGCCTGTGTTTGCTTATGAAAGGTTTGCGAGGTAATTAATTAAACGGAACTACCAAAGCAGGAGTTGCTCCGGCAATTTTTCAGGAGGATGCTGAATGTGTGGGTCAGCGCTATGAAAAACGAAAGTTTTCTCCCATTGTATATTCGTAACAAAAAGACATCTTACAGACCCATTAGGGGGTAAAAAAGATTTAATCCTTCTTGTATGTGTTAAAACTCTGTCGTGGGAGACGCAAGCTCTTGCATATACGCTGTACTGAATCATCATATAACCATCATCCAGTAAGTTTTTGCGAAAATGTGTATAGTTGCGTTTGTCTACATCAGTAGTAGTCGGAAGATCAAAGAAAACGATTAACCATCCCATTTTGTAGTTGATATTGTCCATGGTTCATAAGGTCCTGATTGTAATGCAAGCACGGCGGCTCTGAATGAGCGGATGACCTGTTCGATTGCTGATTTTAACGGTAACTGCTTATCTTGATATAAGACAGGCTCCAGTAAAGCTGCGGTAATATATGCTCGAAATTCTTTTGTAATAGAACATTCACTATTATCAACCTGAGAAATAATCCATTGTGCTACTTTATAATCAAAAACAATTCTAAAAGGTTCCATCAAATCATATGCCAAGGGCGTGGCATGTTCTCTTGTAGAGTGGTGTATACCGAAAGTAGGGTCTATGCCGAGCGCGAATAGGTTGCGCAATACGCATGACAATAAGATGGCGTAAGAGTAATTAAAAAAGACGTTGAAGTCTGTACCACCTCGCTCTCGTTTGAATGTTCCATTGGTAAAGGTATCAGAAAAGATACGCCAGTATATTTTGGCACATTCTGATTCCTTAGACTCTTTTGTTGATTTGAGTAAAGAAGAAAAAGAATCAAGTAATAAATGAGTTTTGTTCCATAATTTGGCAAGTTGCCATTGATTTGAACATTTTACATCAATTGTTTTTTGCCACAAACGTCGTTTTAGTTGGGGAGATAGTTGTGTTATATTACGTAGTATTTGAGTGTCTGTTGACCTGTCCGCCGGTAAAAGAATTACCGAAGGCTTGAAGTTATCACAGATGATGACACTTACTTTGTGTTTTGCTGCCTCAATGAGAAAGGTGTTGCTGAGATTGCACTTGATAGATGTAATAACGATGGAGGCTACATCTTCTATCGGAACTTGCTTAACGCCGTCAATTGATGTTACACATAATTGTTCCCTTTTAATTGATATGTTGCAGTCTGTAGTGTCTATTGAGATGATGTGATAAGACATTTTAATAACCAATGTAAGTATATGGTAATATAGACATACCATTTTTTAATAACGAAGCAAGTGACACATTAATCCAGTTATGTGGGTTTGTAGCAGCTGCGGAAATTGCAGATTCGGGAATTTGCAAATCTAGCGCAAGTCCTGTTTGATTATCTTTAATGGACGTTATTTTCCAAATCCTGTTTTTAGTTTGATTTTTCTGACCAGATACTTTTATTAATTGCCCAGCTCGTATAATGCGTACTGGTTTGCCATTATTGTTTTGAACGAGAGTTTGGAGTTGTTTGTAAACGCAAACATGTCTTATAATAGTTGGTTCTGGGTCTAGCGCAATGCCGTAATTACTACTGATTATTAGTACAGAATTGATATTAGATAGTTTTGAGGATTTTAATCCGAAAACTTTAGATTTAACTTTTTTAGTATATTCAAACTTACCAGATTTTTTATTTTTGCTTCTAACCTCAATACTGTTATCCGAGTTGCTTGAATCGCTTTTTTTGATGCCTTTATATTGTTCATCAAACATAGCGCCACTCATGTCTGCAGGAATATGACGAATGACTCGACGCTCCAAAAGTGCGTGGGCCATGCTGTCTTTTACTGATGTTGGAACATCCTTCAAGAAAATTGCATTTTTATTAGTGAAAGACATAATGCTGGAGGATGTTTCTTGTTTTAAGAACTTCATATCATCCTCGTTGATACGTCTTTGTAGAATTAATCGCCATATGCGACCATTGTCACCACTAGGTATCAATAATGGAATTAAACCGAGGGTACATGCATCTACTGCATGATGAAGATGTGTAATAGAGCGAATTTCATCTTTTTCTTTTATTCCCTCACCATTGTCTGCAATGATTTCAGGAACAGCTTGAGAAAGTGTTCCCATTAATTTCCATGCTTTGCGGGTTTCTGCTGTTACTTGACCTGGGATGGAAATTATACGGGCTTGTGATAATTGTTTTTTTATAATTTGAGTCCCTAATTTCATAAGTTGTGAGCTTTGCGTAAGCTGCCCCTCTGTGAAACCTAATTTGTTTTCGATATCTCCTCTTTCAGGTGATTTTTCGACTAGTAATAATTTCTTTCGGATTTTTTTGCGTTTTTGGTCATCGGGCGGGCCTTGTGTTTTTAAGCTCTCTACGAATTTTTTGTATATTTTTTCCGAACAAATTGTGAGATTTTCTCTACCCGAAACATGTTGACCTTGGAATTCTCGTATGAATTCGAGCCCTGTTCTCTTACCTTTCAATGCATTAACTTCGGGGAATGTTAATACTTGTGCAGATAATGCATTGGTGTTTCGGGTAGCAAAGGGTATAATGTGTTCTCTGTCTAATTTGGGTAAGTCGGTGGCTGAGTATACCATGCCGGTATATGGACAGGTCCAATTCAAATCCATGGCGATACGGCATTTCCTAATGAGTCCTGCAGTAAGCGGTAAATTGGGTGCATATGTTTGCAGATGTTTTTTTGCCGAATTAAAGTGTTTGTGCTTCTCGGACAAAAGTTTTGCAATTTCTTTACTGTTTAAACCAGAAAATTCTTTCAAATTGCGATTAACTTCCAGACAGCACATTGTTACGCGTGCGGGATTGCCTTGAGCATAATGAGCCACCATATCGCGCAGAAGCCTACCGAAAATTAACATTCTGTGACGGACCAAATGGTTGTTCGTCTGTTGTTCTATTGTTCTGTTGGCTTGCAATTTGCTTACTTCTGATTCCGGGTTCGTAAGGCAATATAAAACACCGTCTTGGGATTTTTTTTCGCCATTCGGATGTTGAATTGATAAGACTGGTTTTGTCGGATCTTCGCCTCTCATAACTTCTTCGACAACTTGTTTTAAAACTGGACGAGCATATGGGGCTCTTCCACTGGCTTTTTGTTTGTCGTTTTGAGGTGTGAGAATTAGAGCCTCATCGGCATCCGGTACTAAATGAAAATAATTTTTAAGATTATTTGGTTTATTGTTTGTTAGCTCCGCGACAAGCTTGCTGAAATCTGTTTTGGTGAAACGCCCCACTTCATCAGCAGTTGACATAATTTTTCTTCTTATTTCGGCAGAAAGCGGTTCTGAATTGACTCTTATGTTAGCAAGAATTCTCGCAAATCTATATCTGTAAAATTCGCTACAGTTTGCATTGGGAACTTTTGCGTATTTATCAGCCAATTGTTTTGCTTTGGCTTGATTTTCCCCATTTTCTATTGCTTCTTTATATGTTTTTGCCCAAGTGATAGGGCATCTTGCAATAATTCTGTTATCAAAACGAGGTACGAGTTGCCCAAAGAGAATAGAACCATCGTATCTGAGCGGGAAGATGACTCCACATTCTTTCAATGAATCTTTTTGTTCTTTTGCTGAACTTATAATCAAATTTTTGACTACTGGCTCAATATTGCATGCATGGTCTAAAATGAATTTGACTTCCTTTGTAACAATGTCACGAGGGAAAGCCAAACCTAGATTCCTATACTTGGGGCTCGTAATAGTGAAATCTGCACTTGCATTGTCAGTGTTTAGATTCAGAATGGCACAGATAGTTTCAGCCATGGTAGGTGTGCCTAGTTCTTCCATTTTTGCTTTAGCTGCGTTTACTCGTGCAATATCTTCGTCGGCTTCATCGTTTTTGAGCCAAAGTTTGTTACCATCGTAGCCTCGATTATGGGCGTACCAGCGGAGTACATGCCATAACTCTAAACCTGTTAATTTTTGTTTTCCCTGTATTGCACGGGCCGCTAAAATGAAAGGAGCCGAGTGTCCTATTTGTTTGGATTCTTCTTGTGTAATAATATTGTGATGAAGCAAGATTTTTCCGATTCTTTCAATTCTTTTTCTTCTGGATCGGATAGTTCGTCTTGTACGGCGGTGCTCGCGTCGTTTAGACGCTAAGCATGAATCTTGCTCAAAAATTACTGCGCCGGTACCGATGACATTGGGTAAGTCTTCCTTTGTTTTGCCTTGCTCAATAACGCTCCAACCGATAGAAGCATACCCAATGTCGAAAGAAAATGTAAGATTTTTCATAATAAGAGTTGATTTCTATATGAAACTATCATATACTGTCTGTGGATTCAAGACAAAATTTGAGATGCAAACCGTTTCCCTGTTTTAAACACATCGGTCTCAAAAGCATTTAATCCTAGCCCTCTGTATGGAGGGCTTTTTTCTCCTTGCAAGGTGAGGGGAGGCGTGGTAGGATGTGGGGTGTATGAGACATTTGATGCTGATAGTGATGCTGGCGGTGGGGCTGGTAAGTGTGGCGCAGGGTGCCGGAGAGGTGCGCGAGCGTGTGGTAAATGGGCTACTGGAGTTTGGGCACAGGAAGCTGGAGCAGGTGCTGGAGAAGCGAGCCGCCAAGGCGGAAGCAAAGGCGCAGAAAAAGGCGCAAGAGCAGGCTGCGGCAGCAGGGCAGGCAGCAGGGCAGGCAGAGCAGGCCGGTGAGACTGAGGGCGAGCCTAAACCGCGGACGTGGTGCGACCGTGGGCGCGAGATGCTGGGTGCCTTTGTGGGGACGGCCATAGATGGGATAAGGGGCGAGGGCTCTGCCAATGAGGTGTTGGGGTTCTCTCTGAAGGCTACGCTGGATGTGGTGATAAATGAGTACAAGGAGCAGTACAAGAAGGAGGGGCGCGAGTATGCGCGCGAGCTGGGCGACCGCATGGTGGAGCGCGTGAAAGCAGACCCGAAGATAAGCGGCACGCTGACGGCGATAGAGGCATTGTGCTGGGGTATAGTTGCCTACTTGAGTTTTGTGACGCTGTTTGTGTTTTTCGCCTTGTTCACGGTGTTGCGCGGGCAGAAAAAGTTGCGCCGCGGCTATGATGATTTGGCTAAAAAGTTTGATGAGCTTCGGGGTAAGTGAGTATAAAAACAAAGTGAAGAACTCGCCGTGTGGCGAGCTAAATTCAGGCGCCCTGTGCCGGGGCGCTTATTTGCTCGCCGAGTGGCGGATAGAGAAGATAGCCCATCTACGCCTCGCAAGAGGCGTTCTTCCCTACGAGTGCAAGGAGTTCTTCACTGCGGTGTAAGGCGCTCTTCACGACGAACGCAGAGAGAGGTCTTCACTGCGAGCGGAAGCGAGTATAAAACAAAGAGAAGAATGCGCGGGCGCGCATAGAGAAGAATCCGCCCCTGGGTGGGCGGATAGAGAAGAACTCGCCGTGCGGCGAGTAGTGAAGAATGCGCTGGCGCGCATAGATAAAAATCCGCCCCTTGTTGGGGGCGGATTTTTGGAAGGGGGAGGGCAAGGCGTTGGCTTATTGCGCGAGGGCATTGAGCAATTTGCCGTGTATGCCGCCGAAGCCGCCGTTGCTCATTACGAGCAGAACGTCGCCGGGGTGTACGTGGGTGACAACGTGGGTGACGATGTCGTCTACCCCGGTGCCGAGGTAGCAGTCTGTGCCGGCGGCGATGATGTCTGCGCGCAGTTGCTCTTCGTTGAGGCGGTTTTCGGGTGCGACGCGCTTGTGGTTCTCAACGGGGGAGAGCACGGCGAAGTCTGCGGTGGCGAGGGATTCTGCAAGTTCTTTTTGGAAGAGGTTGCGGATGGTGGTGTTGCTGCGGGGGTCGAAGAGGACCCAGAGGCGGCTCTTGGGGAAGCGCTGGCGCAGGCCTTGCACGGCTTGTTTGATGGCGGTGGGGTGGTGGGCGAAGTCGTCTACCACGGTGACGCTGTGCACGGTGCCGCGGATTTCCTGGCGGCGGGCTACGCCTTGGAACGCGGCGAGGGAGGTGCGGATTTGCTCCGGCGTGAGGCCGGCAAAGCGTGCGGCGCAGGCGGCCATGGCGGCGTTGCGGATGTTGAAGTCGCCCACCATGGGTACGCTGTATGATTCGCCATCGAGGGTGAAGTCGCAGCCGTCTGTGCGGTGGGCAATGTCGGTGATGCGGATGTCTGCATCTTCACCCATGCCGACGGAGACAATTTTGACCATGCGGAGCTCTGAGGCGGCGTGTGCACGCACGTCTGCACAGTTGGGGCAGTCTGCGTTGATGTAGACGACGCCGTCTTTGGGCACGACGCGCAGCAGGCGCTTGAAGGAGAGTTTGATTTCTTCCACATTGGCGTAGATGTCTGCGTGGTCCATCTCAATATTGTTGATGATGACGACCTTGGGCAGGTAGTGGAGGAATTTGGAGCGTTTGTCGAAGAAGGCAGTGTCGTATTCATCGCCCTCGAGCACGCAGTAGTCGGAGTCCGTAAAGTTGCCGCCGCGGCCGAGGTTGCGGGCGATGCCGCCAATCATGAAGCTGGGGTCCAGCCCGTTGTCTTGCATGAGCCAAGCGAGCATGGAGGAGGTGGTGGTTTTGCCGTGGGTGCCGGTGACAACAAAGTTCTTTTTGCCCCAGAGGAAGAACTCTTTCATGGTCTCGGGCAGGCTCATGTAGCGCAGGTTTTTCTCGAGCACGGTTTCGACCTCTGCATTGCCACGGCTCATGGCGTTGCCGATGACGACGAGGTCTGCGCCGGCGGGGATGTTGTCGGGCTTGTAGCCTTGGAAGATTTCGATGCCCTCGCTTTCCAGGAAGGTGGACATGGGCGGGTAGACGTTGGCATCTGTGCCGGTTACCACAAAGCCCTTGCGAGCCATGGCAGAGGCAACGGCGCCCATGGCTGTGCCGCAGATTCCGAGGAAGTGGACGTGTTTCATATCATGCAGACGGTGGTGAGAAGAGAGGAAGAGATTATAACATATTGCGCGGTTTGGCAAGCGTTTTTTTTGACTGCACGTGCGTGCCGTGTGTATGGGGGCGTGCCTGCGGGGGTGTGGGGCTTAGCGTTTGGAGGTGGTGTATTGTTCTCTCAGGTAATGCAGCAGCTCGATACGGCCGTTGGCGAGTATGGGCGAGGTGTTGATTTGCAGGCCGCAGGCGGCGGCCACGGCAAGGTCTTCTGCACTTGCGGCGGTGTCGCGCAGGGCGTAGCCCTCTGCCGCGAGCTCGGGCAGGCTCTTGAGGTACTCCATGCGGTTTTCGAGGGTGACGCGTACGCCGAGGCCTTCGAGGTGGCGGGGCATCCATGGGCGCAGGGTGGCGGTGCTGAGGCGTATGCTGCACCCGGCTTTGAGGGCTGCCATGAGGAAGATGGAGATCTCGGTGTCGGTGGTGGAGTTTTCTGCACGCATGCAGACAGCGCGGGGCAGGTAGCGCAGCTCTGTTTTGATGTGGGGGTGCGGGGTGAGTTGGTGGGTGGTGCCGAACTCGTTCTCCCACCAGTAAGAGAGGGAGTCTGCCGCTGCTGTGAGGCGCATGAGGTCATCTGCACCGGGTTTGGGTACGAGGACTTCTCTGGGGTTGAAGGCGATGTTGCGTTGTTTACCTCGGCGTTGCGGGCGTGCGTTCTCCTTCCATTGGCAGAGGGGGATGAGGAAGTTTTTGCCGCCGGGTACGGCGGGGTTGCCGACCATGTGGGGGCTCCACGAGCCGAAGGGTTGCAGGGCGGGGCGCGCCTGCGGGCATGTGTTGTGGTAAAGGGAGGCGCAGTTGCTCAGCGCGCTTTGCCAAGCGGTGTATTCTGCCGTGTCTTGAGTGTAGATGATGGCCGCTTGCCCACCGCAGATGGTGTTTTGCAGGGTGGTGGCTTGCTCTGTGCTGTCTACACGCATGAGCGCCAAGATGGGGAGCTTGCGGATGTGTTGCAGCAGGGGGCTGTCTACGGCTATGCCGGTGCGTATGCCGGGGGTGATGATGAGGGTGTCTGCCGTGGGCAGGGTGGGCTTGAGCAGCCAGGTTTCTTGGCCGTGCACGGTGCTGAGCTCGCGGCGCTCTTGCGGGCTGAGGGGTGCCGCCAGCGGGCCCAGTAGGGCCTCTTGGCGCCCGCCGGGGGCTGCCGTGAGGTTGCTGACGGCATCTTTGAGGGAATTGATGAAGAGCTGGTTGTCGTATATGGTTTGGTGCACCATCAATACCTGCGGGCAGGAGGGGCTTTGGCCGCTGCGGCGGAAGGCGTGTTGCGTGATGTCGCGTACGGCTTGCTGCCAATCTGCCGTGGGGGACAGGTAGGCGGTGGTGGTGCCGGTGGGTTGGCTGCAAATGGCGGCGGCGGGGGCTTTCTCTGCCAGGTTTTGCGTGTTGTAGAGGTTGCCGTCTGCAATGATGACGCGGATGCAGGGCGAGGTCATGAGCTTGACGGCTATCTGGTTGTCTAAGCAGGGGACGAACTGGAGGTGGGGCTCGCAGATGCCGGCCTCGTGTGCCAGGTCTGCCAGTTTGCGACCCAGCAGAACATTGCCGGCGGCGGGTTTGTAGATGATGGCGTTGCCGGTGAGGGTGGCGGCGGCAATGGCTGCTACGGCATCTGCCAGCGGGTGCACGGGGCCGGGGGCTACCACTACAATGCCCTGCGGGGTGGGGGTGGTGCCGTCTTTAAGGCCGTCGCTCTCGGCGCTCAGCTCGTAGTAGTAGCAGGCATCTATGGCGCACATGAGCTCGTGCTCGCTGTCCTGATAATTGAAGCCGGCGTCTCTCACCAGCAGGGCGCCCAGCTCGGTGCGGTGGTTGTGCAGCAACCCTGCGAGTTTGAGCACGCGCTTGTGCTGCTCTTGCTCATCCTTTTTCTGTTTGGCGGCAGATTCTGCAATGGCTAAAATGGAGTTGACGGTCTCGAAGTCTGCGCTGGTGTAGCGGTAGTCTTCTATGCCGGGGGCGGTGAGGGAGCGGTGTATGCAGGTGAGGGGGGTCGCTACCTTTTGCCCGCCGATGCTCAGGGGGATGGGGGCTTGTGCGCGCTCTTGCTCTTGCTCTGCTGCGGCGAAAAATTGGGCGGTATGGGCCTCTTGCATGGCCGGCTCAAGATTGCCGGGTAAGAAGTTGTCTGCCGCTTTGAAGGGCTCTGCGGGGTCTTCTTCGCGCCCGCTCAGTGCGGCGAGGAAGTGCTGGCGCATGCGGTTCCACCCCATGGAGTCGAGCTCTGCCATGTAGCCGTGGGTGAGGTAGCCGTCCGGCCGGGAAAGCTCGTTGATGAGGGAGATGAGGTGAGACTCGAAGCCATCTGTCTCGGCGTCTTCGGCTTCGATGCCGATGGTGAGCACCACGGTGGCACCCTCGCGGGTGAGGCTGCGGCCGATGTGGTTGCCCAGCCCGGCGCGGAAGACGAAGTGCGGCAGACCAACGCGGCCACTGCGCCCCCAATCAAGCAGGGCGTAGCTGATGTCGAAGAGGTTGTGGGTGCCTACAAGCGGGGTGATGTGCTTGGGGTCTGCGCAAATGGCGGCATGCACCAGTTTTTTGAAACGGCTGTCTGTGACGGCTTTGGTGGGGGCTGCGGCGTTTTGTTCGCCGTACTCAAAGCGCTTGGCGCGCTCTTGGGTGAGGTGGCTGCCTTTTACGATGAGAACCTGAAGCGGCTTGGCGCCTTTGGCAACGCGGTTTTTGCTCCACTCTACGAGGTCTCTCAACACGGCTTGGGCGTTGTTGAGGTAGGCGGGAAGCTCAATGGCTATGTTGGCGCGGTGAAAGTCGGGGTTGTCCAAGGCTTGCTTTACGCCGGCGATGATGACGGGCTGCAGGTCTGAGGTGCCGGTCTCGATGATGATGGGGGCTGCAAGACCGCCGCTGAGGGAGGTGTGGAGAATGTGCTGCAGCTTGGCTGCAAGTTGTTTGGCCCCGGCATCGGGCGCAAAAAGGCTGAGCGCCGGGCACAGGCGCCAAGGCTGGATGGTGAGCCCTACGCCGGTTTGGCGGGCTTGTATGGACTCCAGATGCCGTGCGTATTTTTCTGCTGCTTTGGGGCCGAATACCGTGGGGGATAAGGGGGAGAGCGCCGGGGTGAGCTTGTGCTTGCCCCATTCTTTCACCTTTTTGTCTACCTTGTCCATGCGGGTGGGCAGGGTGAGCTCGCCGAAGGTGGAGCGGAAAATACGGCGGATTTCTGCCAAGGCGGTGCTTTGCATGCCGCGAGAGGCGAATGCGGCCGTTTTGAAGCGCAGGCGTGCCATGGTGCTGAAGAAGGTGGGCACACCGCCGAAGTCGCTGAGCAGTTTGCGCAGGATTTCGCACTGCTTCTCTTCGCTGTTGCCCTTGAGTACCCCTTTGCACAGCTGTACCAAGAAGGCGCGGTTCTTTTCATCTGCCACCAAGCGGCTGAGGGCGGAGAGCAGGGAGTGCTCTGCCGAGTTGAGGCGGCGTATGGAATCGTCCCGCAACTTTTCAGCAAAGTCTACCGCGCGCTGTGCCAGCGTGCGGTCGTCCCATTTGCGGTCTTTGGCTTCACTAAGAATGGCGCTGATGTTGAGGTCTCCCATGGCGTGCGTTTATTGTACCCTGTGTCTTCTGCGTTGGCAAGTATTATATGTTACGGCAGCGGGGAGCTGTCTCAGTTTTTAATGACTTCCCAGTTGATTTGGCGTGAGGCAAGCTCTGCAATGAGGCTGAGCAGAGCGGCTTCTGCCTCTTCTTCTGTAATGCCGGTGTTGCCGCCCCAGTAGCTGCCGACTTGCAGGTATGCCCAGCGCTGGGTGCGCCCCAGGGCAAAGCGGTCCCACATGTCGTACAGGGTGCGGGTGAGGTGAGAGTGGCAAATGCGGTCATGCCCCACGAATACATAATAATGAATATGTTGCAGGCGGGTTTCCGTGTTGTTTTCCGGCAGGGTGAAAGATTGCAGGCGGCGCAGGGTGATGGTTTTGCCGTTGGCGAGCTCCAGGGTGGCATCTGTACCCCGGAGCTCCATGTGCCCCTGCATGGGCAGGCAGCGCTCCGGGCGGTGGATGGAGGCATTCATGTCTCTGCCGGAGTAGACGATGGAGACCGATACCTGCGGCCCGAAGCAATAAGGCTTGTCGCTAGTGGTTGAGTCGTAACAGCTGCGGTAAATAGCCTTGCTGAACACGGTGTCTGCGGCCAAGCTGCCACGCTCTTTGGCAGAGGGTTGTGTTTTTTCGCCATACCAGCCGGGGATGGCGGTGCCCACGGGCAAGTCCGGCGAGATGGCAGACTCTTTCAGCTCCGGGTCAAACGGCAGCAGGTAAATGAGGCAGAGCAAAAAGGCCAATAGCGCCGGCGGGAGGATGAGGGGAAGGTGTTTTTTAAGGTTCATGCGCGGTCTCCTTTCTCGTCTGCGGTGGCAGCGGGTTGGTTATTTTTGCGGGTCACGGTTTTGCGTTTGCTGACGAAGGGTAATTCACCCGCAAGTAGGCCGTGTAGCAGCGCTAACCCCAACAGCGTGGCCGGGAAGAAAAACAGCAGCCCCGACCAGTCGTGCCACGTTTTACCGGCAAAGGAGGGGTCTATGTATTCTGCACACAAACAGATGCTGGAGATGCGGAATATGTTGCCGATGATGGATAAGGGAATAGCGCTGAGCGCCAGCACTATGCGCTTCCACAGTGCCATGGTGTCTGCCAAATATCCCCAGACCACGGAAATCATCAGCAGGGCCATCAAAGACCGGATGCCCGAGCAGCCGCCGACGATGTCGAAGGAATCCCACGTGCCGTTGGCTGCGGCAATTTTGCTGCCGGCTAAGACGGTTTCCACCCCGCACAGTCCAGCGATGGCGTGGGCCCCGTGGGCGGTGAGAGATTGCAAACCCGTGGTGGCTTGCTGCAACCCGGGCAGAGGTATGGCCATCCACAAAAAGAACAGCGGAAAGGCGCAGGTAAACGCTGCCTTGCGCCCCCAGTAACACCATACGGCACCCGTAAGCAAAAACGGCACCGCACCGATGACGACGCGCGGTTGCTGGCTGCGGGCCGCCAATATGCAGAATAAACCGCCAATCGCGGTGAGCCACAGACCCTTCAGGCTGCCTTGTACGGGCTCGTCCTCCAGCTTTTTGATGGCGCGGTACATCATGTAGATGCACAGCAGCGGTATCATCCACCCATGCTCATAATCGGTCTCGGGGGTCCAGGCAGATTCCAGCCAAACGGCTGCGCTTTGCGAGCCTCCCATGAAACCGTTGTAGAAAAATACAAAAAGAACTGTTAGTGCCAAATAAACGCCGATACTGCCCCAATGGCTTAAGGGTAAATGTAGTAGGGTTGTTTTTTTGCTGTTGTTCATTTTGTGTTATTGTAAAAAAGTGTGTGCGTTTGTGCTTTTAGTATTGATATTTTTGCGAAAATGTCAAGAATAGACGTGCGCTCACCCATATTCTCGCACATGAAAATTATCAGCGGAACAGCACATCCCCAGTTAGCCAAAGACATCGCCAAAGAGTTGGGGCTTCCCCTTTGCGATGCCACCGTTAATGCTTTCCCCGATGGTGAAAGCTTTGTTCAAATCAATGAGTCCATTCGCGGTGAAGATGTATTCATCGTGCAGCCGACTTGCCCGCCTACCAACCATAACCTGATGGAGTTGTTGGTAATGGTGGATGCCGTGCGCCGCGCCAGTGCCAGCCGCATTACGGCAGTGATGCCCTTCTACGGCTATGCTCGCCAAGACCGTAAGGACAAGCCCAGAGTGCCCATCACCTCCAAGTTGGTGGCCAACCTGCTTACAGCTGCCGGTGTAAACCGTGTGCTGACGATGGATTTGCACGCAGCTCAGATTCAGGGCTTCTTTGAAATCCCCGTAGACCATCTGCACTCTCTGCCGGTGCTCATCAAGCACCTGAAGGAGAACTATGTGAAGGATATCAACAACTTGGTAGTTGTTTCCCCCGACATCGGCGGTGTGAAGAACGCTAAGGCTTACTCCAACATTCTCGGTACCCAGCTGGCCATTGTTGCCAAGCAGCGTATCTCTGCTACGGAGGTAGACGCCCACGCCCTTATCGGCGATGTTGCCGGCAAGGATGTATTGCTTGTAGACGACATGACGGAGTCCGGTGGTACGCTTTGCGCTGCTGCCGCTATCCTCAAGGAACATGGCGCCGCCCGTATTTTTGCCGGCGTTTCTCACGCCGTGCTTAATGACAAGGCTATTACCCGCTTGGCTAACAGCCCCATTGAGCGCTTGCTCACCTCCGACTCCGTGCCCATGGCATGTGGTTCTGAGCGCGTAGACACCGTAAGCATTGCACCGCTCTTTGCACAGGCTATTGCCAACATTCACAATAACGCCTCTGTTACCCACCTGTTCGAGGTAGGTTGCTGAGTTGTGACTGCCTGCTTTTTTGCCATACGCTCCTTTGCCGGGGCGTATGGCTTTTTTTTTGTGTGACAAGCGCAGGGCTATGTGCTAGAGTTAGCGCATGAGTGAGAGTACGACGGTGAGAAAACGCTTGGTTGAAAGCCCTGTGGGTGTATTGCTTGCAGCCTTGCTGGGGGTGCTGTGGTTGGTGTCTATGGCAGTGGTGGATGGCCAGGCTGTGTCGTTTTATCCGGTAGGTTGGGGGCTGTTGGCCGTGGTGCTGGGGTGTTTTGTGGCGCAGGTGCTTGGCTACAAGGTGGTGCGCTTGTCTCTGCAGGGCTGGTTGGGGTTGTTGGCCGGGGCTTATTTTTTGCTGCGGTGTCTGTATAGCCCGTCTACGGTGGCTTCTTGGCAAGAGCAGGGGCTGATTGTAGGGTGCATTGTCTTTTACATAGCCGGTATTTATGCTGCCCAAAAATCTGATAATCGCTTTATATTGGGGGTGTTGTTGCTTGCTGTTGTTCTGAATTTGGTGGCCTATCAGCTGATGCAAACACCCGATACGAGTATACGCCTGCTGGGGCGCCCCGAGGTGGGGCTCACCGGGCCGAATGGGCGCAATGTGACACTGTTTGTGTATAAAAACTTTGCCGGGTTGAGTTTTGCGCTCTTCGGTATGCTGTTGATTTGGTATACTATTTGGAGAAACAAGTACTGCGTGTCTTCCTTTGTGTGTATGGCGGGTGGTGTGGTCTCTTGTTTGGCCTCGTTTTATTGCGAAACTCGCGTTATTTTGCTGGTGCTGCCTCTTATGGGGGTAATAGGCGTGGCCTTGTGGGCTTTTTTGAGTGTGTTCCAAAAAAAATCTCTCAGCTTATACCAGCTTATCTTATTGGCGGTATGCGGTATTGCAGTGCTGATATTTATTGCTGACCTTTTTTTGGGGCAGGGGCTTTTGAATGCGCTGTTTGATGTTAATTCTCACTTGCGCTTTGAGATATGGTCTTTTGCGTGGTCGAAGGTGGCAGATGCCTCGGTGTGCGGGTTTGGTGCGGCAGAAGCTCAATGGGTGTTTTCACCCACGTATGCCTTCCGCAATTTGCCCAACTATGTGCATAACGAGTATTTGCAGGTTTGGGTAGATTATGGTCTGGTAGGGGCGCTGTTGATGTTTGTGCTCATCATTTCTCATATTCTGCATGGGCTGGGTATCATGGCGTCCGAGTATGTGAGCGAAGATAAAAAATTGAAGACAGCCATGGCTTGCTTGTGCTTGGTAACCATGGCGTTTGCCGCTATGACCGATTTTGTGTGGCACAATTTTTCGTTGGCGGTGCTCACTGCTTTCGCCTGTGGTATATTGGCCACGCCCTACGAGCATGTGCCGCTGAAGTTGTTTGATTTCAGGCATTGGGCACCGGGAAGCCACCGGTCGGTTTGCCCGCTGCGGGCGCAAAACAAGGCTGCTAAGGTGGTAATGTTGGCGCTGATGCTTGCCGTGGGGTGTTGCATTGGGGGGCTTACCCTCAAACTCAGACCCGCATGGCACTTGCATTGGCAGTACGATGCCCTTTGCGCTGCCGGGGCAGATGCCGCACAGCAACGCGCCTTTTTGGGCAGCAGTGTGGCGGTTTATCCCGACTACGGCTTGGGCGACCATTACGCCCGCTTGGGTGAAACCGGTAATATAAACTTGCCCGCCTATGAGCAAATGCTCAGAACCATTCTTGCCCATTGCCCACGCCAAATTTTTACTGCCAATATGCTGGCAGATGTGTTGGACCGGCAGCACCGTTACGAGGATGCAGAGGCTATTTACCGCCAATATTACTTGGCAGATGGGCAAGATAACCGAGAACTGCGCTTCTGGGCAGATGTTTATGCCGTGCACCTGTTCTCTTGGGGGGATTATATGATGGCCAACGGTGATTTCGGTCGCGCTGTTTCGCTGTTCTCATACGCGGAAAAAATTATTAAATCCGGGCCGAGGCCTTGGATGAAAAGCTTTAACCCGGAGCGCGATAAAAAACCCCGCTGGTGCTACCGCGTGCAACACCTCAACCGCTTGTTTGTGCAACGTTGTCTTACCAACCTGTTCATCTTGAAATCTACCGGTATTCAGCCCGATGATTCTTGGAAACGCCCCTTGCAACCCGGCGGCAAAACCGCGCTCTATGCCCGTTATACGCAAGCTGAAAAGTAGTTTTTACCGCAAAACACCGTTTCACGCTATCATTGTTCAAAAAAAATTGCCTCGGTGTGCGTTTTCTGCTTGCAATAATAAAAAAAAAGTGCAATATAAAAGAAATCCGCCTTGGCGGCACATAGACTTTACTGACTGTTATGAGTACACCTCCTCCGCCCCCTTCGCCTGTTCGTCCCGGTGCGCCTGTCGCTCCGGGTGCTCCTCGTCCTGCAGTGCCTGCTGCTCCTACTCGTCCCTTGCCGCCTAAGCCGGTCGGTGCTCCGGTTGCTCCCGGTGCTCCTCGCCCTGCTACTACTGTGCCTCTGTCTGCACCCAAGCCTCCGGCAGCTCCCGGTGCTCCTCGTCCCGCTACTACGGTACCTCTTTCCGCACCCAAACCTCCGGCAGCTCCCGGTGCCCCTGCAGCTCCCGCTGCACCTAAGGCTCCGACCGTGCCCACAGCTCCTGCAGCCCCCGGTGCTCCCAAGCCGATGGCTCCCACTGTGCCGCTGAGCGTGCCGACCCGCCCCGTGGCTCCCGGTGCGCCCAAGCCTGCTGCCCCGTCTGCTCCGGCTCCCGCAACTCAGCCTGCTGCTGCACCTAAGCCCGGCGCACCCAAGCCCGCAGGTGCTCAAACTGCAGCTATGCCTGCCGCTACGGCTCCCGTTGGCAAGCCCGCCGGCTTCACCAAGCCTGCCGGTTTCTCCAAGCCCGCCGGTTTCGGTAAGGCTGCTAAGGAGGAGGAGGAAGAGCCCGCCAAGCCCAGTCCCGTTGTCCTCGTTATCTGCATCCTCGGCCTTTTGGTAACGCTCTTTGCCGGTTGGGTATTGTATTCTACAGACCAAACGCCTAACCGTGTTTCTGAGTACGCCTTTGGTGAGCCTACTGCTGCAGAGGGCGCCGGTGCTGCAGCCTCCTCTGATGATGAGGCCACTGATTCTGAGCCTGCTGCTTCCTCTGAGAGCTCTGACGATGCTGATTCTGACGAAGAAAGCTCCGACAGCGAGGATTCTGAGAGCGACTCCACTGAAGAGGAGTCTACGGAAGAGGAATCCTCCGATTCTGAGGAAGAGTCCTCTGAAGAGGAAGAAAGCTCCGCTGACGAAGAAGAATAATATTTTATTCAACGGAATAAACGTTTATTACGTCTAAGAAAGTACTATGGCATTACAAATTACAGATAGCAATTTCGAAGCAGAGGTTCTTAACTCTGATGTACCCGTGTTGATTGACTTCTGGGCAACTTGGTGTGGCCCGTGCAAGATGATCTCCCCCATTGTGGACCAGGTTGCAGTAGAAGTTGCCGGCTCCGCTAAGGTGGGTAAGGTGAATGTTGATGAGGCTGCCGATTTGGCCCGCCGCTACAATGTACGCAACATCCCCACATTGGTGTTCATCAAGAACGGTGAAGAGGTAGACCGCATCGCCGGTGCTACTTCCAAGGACAACATCTTGGCTCATCTGCGTGCCCTGATGTAATCGTCGCAGCGTTTATCTTATTTATAAAAGCTCCGGTGGCAGTTGCCACCGGAGCTTTGCTTTTGCCGGCATTCGCATGGAAAACCGAGCGATAAATCGGAGTTTGAATGTACGAATTGCGATATACGAGGTACGAAGTCCAGAGTCTGGCGCCTGCGGCGCAGTGTTGCAAAGACATGCATGAGTTGCCGCCGTCATTACGGCTGTATGCCTAAACTATTACTTCGTATTTTGAATCTCGTAACTCGTACTTCAAATTTATTGGGCAAGGGCGTTTTCAAAAATAAACCGAACTCGTGCAAACAAAAACAGCCGCTTGAGTTTGTTTACTCAAACGGCTGTTTTTTGAATAGTCTCGCCTGGATTCGAACCAAGACAAAGAGAATCAAAATCTCTTGTGCTACCTTTACACCACGAGACCACTCGTAGTTTTGTGTAAGCCACAAAAACCGCAGCGAAGATACTATATTTGCGCTGTTTTGTCAAGCTTAGAAGTAAAAAAGTTGGTAAATTCTTTAAAAAATGCCAAAACTGTTAAAAAAATAAAACTTTTTGTCGTCATAATACAAAAAAATACTTGCAATGTTAAATATAGTTGCTATAATTTAACTAAACCGCAGGGGCGCATACATCAATCCGGCGGAACCCTTTTTATCTATTTCAGAAAGGAGAGTACAATGAAAATTAAATCTGCAATAATAGCAATAGTAGGAGGCGCAGCCATGCTGCTGAACTCCTGTGTAACGGACGCCGGCGTGTGGGGCGCCTCTGTATCATACTCTTCGCCGGGATTCAGCACGACTGTAGCCTGGACGGATGCAAGTTACGATGCGAATGGTTTCCCGATATATGGGTATGCCTATGGTAGGCCGGTATACGGTTATACGGCAGCCGGTGTAGCCATATACAGCATAGCCGCATTGACGGCATGGTGTTATGTGCCGGACTGGGCACCTGCTCCTTGGTACCATGGGCCGCACCATCACCCGCACCATTGCCACCATGCACCGGCACCGCCCAAGCATGACCACGGGCACCATCCCGGGCGTCGTCCTTCCGGTGGTCTGAACGCGCCGGTTCACAAAAACCCGTCTTCCGTAATCGGCAAACCCATCAAGCATAACGACAAGCCGGGGCATAAGGCGAGCCGCCCGAATAACCACGCCAATAATCGCCCGAGCGTGAATCGCCCGAATAATCATGGCAGCAACCGCCCGAGTGTGAACCGCCCGAACAACAACGGCAACAATCGCCCGAGTGTGAACCGCCCGAATAACAACGGTAACAATCGCCCGAGTGTGAACCGCCCGAATAACAATGGCAACAACCGTCCGAGTGTGAACCGCCCGGTGAACAACGGCAACAACCGCCCGGCAGTAAACCGCCCGGTGAACAACGGCAACAACCCCCCGGCAGTAAACCGCCCGGTGAACAACGGTAATAACCGTCCGGCAGCAAACCGCCCGGTGAACAACGGCAACAACCGCCCGGCAATGAGCCGTCCGAGCAATGCCTCGACTTCTCGCCCGGCAATGAGCCGCCCGAGCGGCAATGCTGGTAGCCGCCCCAGCGCGGGTGGCGGTGCTCGCTCCGGCGGTGGCCGCAGACGTTGATTTTTGAAAGGGAAATTAACAACTGCCGTTGCTGTGTAGCGCCTATGCAGCAACGGCAGAGTAGTATCGCGTAGCGAAAATCTCGTTATCTCAATATAGAAAAAAACATGATTAAAGCTTGCAAAATGCAGGCAATTTTGATACCCTATCTGCGTATGAAGAAAACAATAGCAGCACTTGGCGTAGGTGCATCTTTGATGGTGGCGATTAGTTCTTGCACCAGCTCAGATGTATACGAACCGACCAGTAATTACACGGTGCCTGAAGGAGAGATTCCCATTTGGTTGCTCGAAGGTAGTGAAGATGAGCAGATTGCAGCAGAATCCACTTCACAGAATCGCAACGATACATACATACCTGATGAGACGGAAACCATGGCAAGCGTGAATGCAAGCACCTCTTCTCAGGTGCAGCCCGAGCATATTGCCCAGACCCCGCCGCCCCCCACGGAGGACGTTCCCTTTATCGAAACTCCTCCTGTTGATACCCCGACGTTTACACCCGTAACGACTCCGGAGCAGACGGCCGTTGCTACGGTGACCCCCAAGCCGAAGCCTCAGACAAAGCCCCAAACTTCTACTACAACCAAACCTAGGAAGCCGCAAGGCAAGAAGCCCACGCAGAAGTTTACCGAGCCTACGCTCATCACCTACACCGTGCGTAAGGGCGATAACTTGCACGATATCGCCAAGCGCAGCCGTACCACCATTGCTCAGATTAAGCGTGACTCCGGCTTGAAGGGGGATACCATTTACCCCGGTCAGGTAATTAAGGTGCGTTATATCCCCAAAGATTACAAGCCCGGCAAAAAGACTACGACAGATGCCGCAGCCAAGCCCCGCGTTCACGTAGTAGCCAAGGGTGAAACTATCTCCGGTATTGCCAAGAAATACGGCATCCCCTACACTCAAGTACTTAAGGCTAATAACCTGAGCTTGTCCGATGCTGCTAAGATTCGTCCCGGCAAACGCTTGACGATTCCCGCTGCTGCGGCTAAGAACAATAACAAAAAGAAGAAGTAAACCTGCGCCGGTTCATACACTTTTGTCAGATTTATGAGACGCTCTCCTATCTATCCCGTTATCAGCGCTGTGCTTGCCGTTGCTTTAGTTTCATGCAATAGCGGGGCTCCCAAAGTTGATGTGGGGTGGGTAGGCGAGCAGGTTTCACCGCCGCAGAATGACACGGTAATCAACGAAAGTGGACAGAACTTGCCGCAGTTGGCGGCTCAACCCGCTGCGCCTCAAACAAGCCCTGCATCGGCTTTTCAGTGGCCTTTTATATCTCAGATGCAACAGCAGCCCCAGCACCAACCGCAGGCAGCCGGTGTTGCACCCCAAGCCGCACAACCTGTTTATCAACCGCAAACTGCCAACACATACGTTGTCAAAAGTGGAGATACCCTCAGTGCTATTGCTGCGCGCTATGGTGTGAGCACGGCGGCCCTTATTTCTGCCAATGGTATGGGTAATGACCCCAACCGTTTGAAAGTAGGGCAGGTGTTGCACATACCTGTTGGTAATGTGCCTGCTGTTCATACAACGCCCGCAACGACACCCCACACCGTGGCGCCTTCTACCTCTTCATACAGAATGTACACGGTGGTGAAAGGGGATACCTTGTTGAGCATTGCTCGGCGCCATGGCGTAACTGTGTCTGCCATTATGTCGCTTAATGGCATGGCTCCCGATCAGGCGAATAGAATTCGGGTCGGTCAAACTATTAAATTGCCTCTTAAATGATGAAAAAGAACTTTTTAATTGGAGCATTGGCCACAATAGCCTCCGTTTTGGTGTCTTGCGACCCCTATATCGGAGAATACAGTGGCGTTAAGGTGCACGAAGGGCAAAACCCCATGTTGACGCCCTCGATGTATGCACCCACGGGTGGGGCTAATCCGCTTTTGATGACGGGTAAAGACCAACCCGGCTATGTAAATCCGTACCCTGCCGGCACCTACGAGCATTTCGTTGCTCAGCCCGAGTACCCCAACACGATTAAACACTTCAGCAACCCGGCTCTGCTGTCTCAGGCAACCCCGTACAATGCCAAAATCATTGTATGCTTGCCGCAACAGCGTTCTCGTATGTACGTGAATGGTGCCGTTGCGTACGATTGGCCTATCTCTACCGGTACGGATGGCCACGAAACCCCCACCGGCACTTTCCGTATTCTGCAGAAAGAAAAGGACCACAAGTCCAACCGTTACGGCAAGTTCGTGAAGGATGGCAAAACGATTGATTCAAACGCTGATACCGCTAAGGGTATACCCGAAGGCGCCACCTTCCGCCCCGCAGGCATGCCCAACTGGAACCGCCTTACATGGGATGGTGTGGGTATTCACGGTGGCAAAGTAGTACCCGGCAAGCGCCTCTCTCACGGTTGTATTCGCACGCCGTACGATGTGGCCGCAGATTTGTATAAATACACAGAGGTAGGTATGCCGGTATACATCAGCGCCGGTGTAGAAGACTACAACCGCGGTGGTGCCGTGCGCCGCAGCGATGTGCAGTACCGCCCCGGTGGCGACAATACGGATATGCCGCAAGCCCCCGTACAAGGTCCTTCTGCTCAACCTGCCGTGCAGCCGAACCGCTATCCTAACGGGTACTCGAATGGTTACCCCACCGGCTATCCCACGGGTTACCCCACCGTGCAGCCCGTGTATCAATACCGCTGATTCCGCAATCGGATACAACCCTCACTCATTTTCGGCAGAAGCGTTGCAGTAACCTTTACCACACGCTTCTGCCTTTTTATATACCATGACACCACGTACACTTCGCGCCGCTAATTTCGGCTTCTACATAGGCAGTGTTATTTTTATCCTCTTTGCCTGCGTTTATACCCTCCTTACCAAAGAGCTCAGCATAACAGCTACTTGGGCAGTGGTGCTTGCCGCACTTGCCGCCACGGTATGGGGCGGGTATTACATCACCCTGCGCTATGTTGTTGAGGTCGATAAAGTTTCTCGGTTGACGCCGTTTCGCTCATCCCATATTCGTTGGGCCGAGGCCACGGAGATTACATATGAAGAATCTGACGCCGGCGGTGTTGCTACATACAAAGTTTCTGTTAAAGCGCAAGACCGTACCATTGTGCTCAGCAGCGAGGTTTTAGTGCCCGATGCCGTGCAAGATTTGGCAAATGAGCTCCGCGATGCAGGCTTGCTCAAAATGGAAGAATTGAATCAAAATGGCTAAATGTTACCATTTTTTTGAAAAAAAAGTCTTTTCAAATCAAAACTTTTTGATATAATCCGCGCGCTGACACGCAAAAAGGGCTAAAAAATGCCCCTTATGCGGAACCCAGTAGCACAAATTATATGACTGATTACACTACACGAGTGCTGGAGCAAGTTCGCGCTAAAAATGCCGCAGAACCTGAGTTCCTGCAAGCTGTGCAAGAGGTGATCTCCACCATCACCCCTGTGCTTTCCGCTAACAAAAAGTACGAAGACAACTGCATCCTCGAGCGTATTACGGAGCCTGAGCGTACCATCATTTTCCGTGTGCCGTGGATGGATGATAATGGAAAGATTCACGTTAACCGTGGTTATCGTGTACAGTTTAACAGCGCCATCGGGCCTTACAAGGGCGGTATTCGTTTCCATCCGTCCGTAAACTTGGGCATTCTCAAGTTCCTCGGCTTCGAGCAGGTGTTTAAAAACTCTCTCACCACGCTCGCCATGGGCGGTGGTAAAGGCGGTGCCGATTTTGACCCCAAAGGCAAGAGCCGTGCAGAGGTAATGCGCTTCTGCCAGAGCTTTATGACCGAGCTTTCCCGCCACATCGGCGCAGATACCGACGTGCCCGCCGGTGATATCGGTGTGGGTGGCCGCGAAATCGGCTTCATGTATGGCCAGTACAAGCGCCTGCGCAATGAGTTTACCGGCGTGCTTACCGGCAAGGCCCTCAACTGGGGCGGTTCTCTCATTCGCCCCGAGGCTACGGGCTATGGCTGCGTGTACTTTGCTCAGAACATGCTTGCCACCAAGAATGATGACCTGCAAGGCAAGGTGTGCGTTGTATCCGGTTCCGGTAACGTGGCTCAGTTCTTGGTGCAGAAACTCAACCAGCTCGGCGCCAAGGTTGTCACCATGTCCGACTCCAACGGCTACGTGTTCGACCCCGAGGGTATTACCGAGGAAAAACTCGCTTGGATCATGGAGCTCAAGAACGAGCGCCGTGGCCGTATCAAAGAGTATGCAGACGCATTCCCCGGCGTGCAGTACTTTGCCGGTCAGCGCCCCTGGAGCGTGCCCTGCGACTGCGCCTTCCCCTGCGCCACGCAGAACGAAATCAACGGTGCCGAGGCTGCCACCCTCATCAAGAACGGCTGTATGCTCGTTGCTGAAGGTGCCAACATGCCCACCGACCTCGATGGCATCAACGCCTACCTCGAAGCCAAGATTCTTTACGGCCCCGCCAAGGCTGCCAATGCCGGCGGCGTTGCTACCTCCGGCCTCGAGATGTCTCAGAACAGCATGCGCCTTAAGTGGACCTCTGAAGAGGTGGACGCCAAGCTCCACACCATCATGAGCGACATCCACGAGAACGCCTATAACCATGCTCGCGAGTACTCCCCCGACTCCACGGGTGATTACACCAACTACGTCGCCGGTGCCAACATCGCCGGTTTCGTGAAGGTGGCCGATGCCATGATTGACCAAGGCCTCGTGTAAATCACACGCTTTTTACCGCATTTTCGCCCCCATACCGCTTCCTCGGTATGGGGGCTTGTTCGTTTATTTAGGCGTGGTTAACGAAATTTATTTTCAGCAAGCTGCTTAACAGACCTGCTGTCATTTGCTGAAACGCGCATGAAACGTCACTTTTATTAAGAAAACTGATAAAAAATGCAAATAAATTTCGGATTCGGCTTGCCTAATTGTTACATGTGTGATACAGTCGCCCCCACACCTCACACACCCACTCTATCATTACCTCTCACAATGATTCGGTTTTTAACAGTACTCATGCTCACGGTGATGCTGATTACCCTGCCGGGTTGCCAGCAGCAGCACCAGTTGCAGCAGAATGCCTCTACCCCGGAGTACCGGTACAAGGCAGGCTATACCGCGTACATGCGCGGTAACAAGGCTGTGGCGCCCTCCAAGGCCCCCAAGCCTATCAAAAAACTCATTGCAGCAGGCAATAAGATTGTACATTGTCCCTATCGCCGTGGTGGTGGCCATGGCAAACATGTAGATACTGCGTATGATTGCTCCGGTTCCGTCGGTTTCGTATTGCGAGAGGCCGGCATGATGGGGCGCGTGCAGTACCGCACCAGTCGTCAATTCTTAAGCTGGGGCCACCCCGGCTATGGTAAATGGCTTACCGTATACACCAAGCGCGGTCACGTGTTCTTGGTAGTAGCCGGTTTGCGCTTCGATACCTACGGCACGGGCAACGGTGTAGGCCCGCGTTGGTACACCAAATCCCGCAAGTGCGCCGGTTTCTACGTGCGCCACGTGCCCGGCTATTGATTTTTTCCCCTCATATAACCCGTATCCTTAAAGATGAACGAGCAGAACGAACGTAACCACGGCCCCCAGCGTATAGATGATATCATGCTCGCTTGGGGGCTGGATAACCACGACCTTGTAGATGTATCTCTTGAGCAGCTTACCCACAAGCAAGTGCAAAAAGCACGCGCCGGGCGCCAGCTTACCCTCAAAATGATGCAAAAGGTGGCACGCGCCCTCAACGTAGCCATCTGGAATCGCCTGCAAGAAGAACAGCGCGAGCTGTACTACGAGTACATTCACCGCGACCTCTTCACCTACGCTAAAGGGTACTCTGCCGACTGGACAGACCCCAACGCCCCCTTGGTGCCCCGCGACTGATAGCGCAGCATGCCGCTGAGTGTTACAGAGATTGTCGCACGCCTCAAGTCTGCCGTAGAATACGGCGTGGGCGAGCAGAGCGTGGTGGGCGAAATCGGCTCCTGCAAAATGGCAGGCAGCGGCCATACCTATTTTACGTTGAAAGACGCATCTGCCCAGTTGCAGTGCGTCTTTTATCGTTACCAAGCCATGTATTGCCGCGTGCAGCTGCGCGAGGGCATGCAGGTTGAAATCACCGGCAAACCCACCGTGTGGGAGGGCCGCGGCAGCTTGCAGTTTGTTGTCAGCTCTGTCAAAGAAGCCGGCGTAGGCACCCTGCAACAGCAGTTCGAGGCGCTCAAACGCAAGCTCGAGGCAGAGGGGCTCTTTGCCCCCGCTCGCAAAAAAGCACTGCCCGCCTTCCCCAAAAGCGTGGGCCTTATCACCTCTGCTACCGGTGCCGTAATACAAGACATGCGCCACCGCTTGGAGGAGCGCGCCCCGTGGATGCTGGCTTACCTTTACCCCGTGCAAGTTCAGGGCAGGGGGGCAGAGCTCGGCATTGCCCGCGCCATCGAGCAATGGAACCACCCCACACAGTACGGCCTACCGCAGGTGGACTACCTCATCATTGCCCGTGGTGGTGGCTCGTTAGAAGACCTCTGGTGCTTCAATGAAGAGGTGCTCGCCCGCGCCATCGCAGCCAGCAACTTGCCCGTGGTGTCTGCCGTGGGCCATGAAACAGACTTTACCATTGCTGACTTTGTGGCAGACCTGCGAGCCCCCACCCCCACCGCCGCCATTGAGCTTACCACGCCCGATGCCGCCGAGCTATACGCCTATTTGCAGCAGCAAGAGTCCGCGCTCAAACGTGCCTGCACCCGTGCGCTCGAGCATGCTCGCCTCCGCCTCCGCCTGGCAGAGCAAGGCCCCTTGCGCCACCCGCTTAATACCCTTGCCCCCTTTGCCCAACGGCTGGATGTTTTTGAGGAAGACCTGCACCGTGCGTGCAGAGAGCACCATGCCGCTGCCTCCTCCCGCTTGCAGGTGCTGGCCGCGCGTGTATCCCCTCGTGCTCTTTATACGCGTTTGCAGGCGGCTCACCACGCATTGGATGCCGCCCTGGCGCGCATCTCTTCCGCTGCCTCCCGCAAAATTGAATCCGCTCGCGCAGCACTCCAACTCCAAGAGGCCGGCTTGCGCGCCGTCAGCCCCCAAAACGCCCTGGACCGCGGCTTTGCCCTCGTCCGCATGCCCAATGGTTTGCTCGCCCGCAACGCTGCCGACCTCCCCCCCGGCACACCCCTGCACATCACCCTCTCCTCCGGCGAGGTTGAGGCCGAGGTGAAGTAAGGGAGAGCCGCTTTATTTTTTTACTTTTTCACCCTCCACCCCCTTGACAAAATCTGCACTGCCTGTATAATGAGTTCAGATAACCTCCCCCGCTTAGGGTTGGAATCTGTTGATTCCTTCAACTGCGCACATGGGGAGGGTTTTTATTTTGTATGGAATACCTAAAGCCTCATCTTTCAATTCAACAGCAAGTCGCCCTACTCATGCAGCGCGGCCTTGTGGGGGATGCATCTCTTCTTGCTAGCCGATTACAAAATGTTGGCTATTATCGTTTTAGTGCTTACTTGCATCCGTTTCGGGAAAGAAATCAGAATGGGCAGATAGGTGAAAACTTTGTTCCTGATACAACCCTGAGTAAGGTTTGGAATCTGTACCTATTTGACCGTAAACTCCGTTTCATGATGATGGATGCTATCGAACGCATCGAAGTAGCGCTGAGGAGCCGAATTGCTTACCACCACACTGTAAATCAATCGCCATTCGCTTATGCATGTCAATCATATTTCCCTATGTGGAAAGGATATATGCAAAGTTTGGAGCGGGTGAGGATTCAACGCAATAGACAAGGACACATTGTGTCGACTGGTAAGGATTCCGTAGACCATTTTTTCAATACTTACGGTGATAAACACGATTACTTACCGCTTTGGATTGCTGTCGGAGAAATGGACTTTGGCATGATTGTATACTTCTACTCACATTCCTCCAAAAACTTTAGAAAAGCCATTGCACGTGAATGGAATATTGATACTGGCTCTCTGTCCTCATGGCTGACCTCCCTGCGTGTATTGAGAAACGACTGCGCCCACCATGCTCGTATATGGAATAAGACTTTTCTGACTGTACCGCGTATGAACAACACCCCGGCTTTGCCGTGGGATTACATCTATTCCCGCAAAGCCTGTAAATGGGTTAAGCCTATTACCAGCTTGGCTGGGGAGCCGTCGATGCTTCAGGCGAGAGCCAACATTGCCCCGCTCCTGATCATCTGCCATTATTTGCTCAAACAAGTAGCGCCCTCCTCTCAATGGCACTGCCGAATGCAGCAATTCCTGAATGAATCTCAACAGCAAGGAATCCCCCTCTATAAAATGGGGCTGCCGAAGCATTGGGAAACCCACCCATTGTGGAAGTAATACGCAACTACCTTTTTTTATGAAGTTTCAAGACTTGTGTAATTATTACCGTGAATGCTTAAAAAAAGATGAGCTGAGTGTTGTACTACAAAATCGACACGTTTTTTCATTACATGGAAACGGTGGCATTGATGTAGAAATCCCTTTTACCGATGAGTTAGAACACTATGTTTTGCAATACGGTGATGACTTAAACGTGGGGTATCCGTGTTACATAAATGACAAAGGAGAGTACGTTCCTATATTTGTTTTTTCTGCTTGTGTTACAGAACGAAAACTGACGATTAATTTGCATTCGGCTTCGCTAAATGTAAAAAAATTGGAAGATGAAAATCTACTAATAGAAGATGCTGATTATAGTGATGTTACTTATGGTGAAGATTTCGGATTATCATTCAATAAACTCGAGCAACACCTTAATGGCGTATTGAAGCCTGTTTCTTGGATTAATTCTCTGGAATCCTCCTCAAAATCGGGATGCATACTAGACAAAGGTATATTATTTGCTGATGCTGGATTTTCAAATTATACGAAAGGATTAGCTGCTGAACTGGAGCAGTTATCAATGGGCCCATCTTTAAAATCATCCGGAACATCTTTGGAAAAACTAATCTTTATCAATGAGGTGTCTAATGATATTCTCCCAAGCCTCAATCATATTTATCAAGTTTCTTCTTTAAATAAAGAGCAACTGAACGCCATTGAGAATTGTTTTTCGCACAAAATAAGCATTATTACGGGACCTCCTGGTACGGGAAAATCTCAGGTAATAACCAATTTTATTGTCAATGCTGTACTGAACGGAAAAAGTGTCCTTGTTGTAAGCAAGAACAACAAAGCAATAGATATAGTCGAGCAGAGGGTAAATTCCTTAACTCAAACGCCTTCTTTACTTCGTCTTGGTAATAACCATTATGCTGAGAGGTTGACTGAATTTATAGCCAGTATACTGGCTAATAAAAACAAGAAAAATATTGCCACAGAAATCGAAATCTCAAAACAACAATTTGAAAACACCTACTCACAACATGCCGAAATATTAAAAAAGATAAGGGAACTAATTGACCAACGAAATAAGGTTGATTCTTTGGAATGTAAAGTTGCTTTTTTTCGACAAACAAATCCAATCCTATTTAGGAAAATAAGAAAATACAATACAGAGACTTTAAGGTTAGAACTCGAACTGCACAAAGAATATATCGGAGAATTGTGTAATGTTAATTGGAATAAGATATGGAATAAACTAGTTTGGTTTTTTTGTAAAAAGAGAATTTGCGAAAAACACAATCAACATCTAGCAAGATTGTGGAATTTTTGCATCATGATTGGGATTAGAATCGATTCGAGAAAATCAAGATTTAAAAGAGAATATGCTTTTTATTATAAAGGTATTGTTGATGCCATTGAAAAAAGAGTGGATTTGATTGATGAAATTAAGCAATATTATTCAGCTTTGCTTCAATTGCGAAAGCTCGGTTCTCTGGAAAATCTGTATGAACAAGAAAAGAAGCTTAACCATAGTCTGATAAAACACGCTAATACCTATTGGTCTCTCTTTATCAGAAAAAAGACAACCATCCCCCGTCTCTCAGAACGTGCAAGTATATCTAATCTGCTTGCAAAAATCAGACAGTCTTTGGATGATGGGAAAATTAATCCATTTAACGCTACAGATTTAGATAAAATCAGATGTTATATCCCTTGTTGGGCTGTAACATCGTTATCCGCAAGAAATCGCATACCTTTGCAGGCCAATTTTTTTGATTATGTTGTGTTCGATGAGTCTAGTCAATGTGATATAGCTTCAGCTATCCCTCTCCTGTATAGAGCAAGAAATGCTGTAATTGTTGGAGACCCGAATCAACTTAGGCATGTTTCAAACTTATCCGTTTCTGAAAATGATGAGCTTAGAAAACAGTTTGGAGTCGGAGAAGAACAACTTCGTTTTTCATACATTAGCAATTCATTGTATGACTTGGCCATCCCGTCTGTAACAGCACCTCATTTGTTGCTTAATCATTATCGTTCTCATCCAGATATTATACAATTTTCAAATCATCACTTTTACGATGACCGCTTGCGCTGCGCAACTAATCCGGCCTATTTGGAAAACTATATGCCTCAAGATGCTGGTATCGTATGGAAACATGTTGTTGGAATTACTGAGAGACCTTCCGATGGTAGTGCGTTTAATAAGTCGGAAGCTTGTAGCGTCGTTCGAGAATTGGAGACTATAATTTGCAAGGAGTGTTTTCAAGGCTCAATAGGTGTTGTTACACCATTTAGAAAACAGGCAAATTATATCAGGAACTTAGTTCATAAGAACAAAAATATCTGGGTTAACATGCCGGAGAAAGGTTTATTAATAGATACTGCTCACAAATTTCAGGGCGATGAAAAAGATATCATTATCATGTCGCCTGTCCTCTCACACGGTACTTTACCTCAAACACGAGCTTTTCTTCGCAAGCAGGAAAATATTTTCAATGTAGCAATCACAAGAGCTCGAAGCAAGTTAATCGTAGTTGGCGACATGCATTATTGTTCAAATTGTAAGGACGTTCCTCTCCTTAGCAATTTGGCTTACTATGTCGAAGATATAAAACATAACCCGCTCTTAATATATCCGGTTATTTCCAATGGTGAATTCGCGTCTTTGATAGAAAAGCGTTTCCTTGAGGCTCTGTATAACGCGGGCATTAAGAATGTTCATCCTCAATATATAGTGTATAGATACTCACTAGACTTTGCAATTGTTATTGATGAGCATAGAAAGTTGAATATTGAGATTGACGGCAAAAAATACCATAGCTATTGGACTGACAACGATATTTCTGCTGACCGAATTCGTAATGACATATTAACTGCGAATGGCTGGACCGTAATGCGTTTCTGGGCATACGAAGTATTAGATAATATAGAACAGTGCATCCACAAAGTTCAGGACTGGCTTAGCTATAATTCAGACTAAAAATTACCTTTGTGATTTTTCTTAATTAGTTTTATATCTAACGGTTAAGAGTATTAATCGAATGTGGGCGAATTTTAGTATAAAAAATCAAATTCCACAATGTTAGGACTTGACCCGATTTTTGGATAGTGTTTGCAAGAGCGAAGAGCCGGGTGATGGGGGCTGTTTAGCGCTTGTGGTATGCATTGCGGGTGTGGCCCACCGTCGCTGCTGTGCAGCTATGGCGTGGCAGCCTCCCTTTTTTATTTCGCGTAGCTCAATAAAAAAGTTGGCTTGGCAAACCATGCTGGCTTGCCAAGCCGAAGTTTTTTCTCCGAAAAAACGGAGACTGGAGGCGAGGGGAATTGAACCCCTGTCCTGGACACTTTTGACGTAAGCATCTCCATGTTCAGACGCAGATTAGCTGCTCTCGCCGGCGGTCCGCTCTGCGTCAGCCTTCCGCCATAGCCAGGAACCTGTGGATGTCATACACGGCGCGGTTCCCCCGCCGTATACCTGCCTACTAAAGCTATTGACCGTCCTCCCCAGTAGGCGTCAGGAATCTGGTCTAGGCGCTAATCTTAAGCAGCCATTGCGTATTCGTTTTTGGAATAGGCATTTAATTGTTTGAGCGGCTTTTAAGGAGGCCAGCCGATCAACCTCCACATGCAGCCGACGTCTCGAATGTTCAGTCGAAACCGGGACGCCCCCATGTTGAAAGGTGCAGATGAAATCTACACATAGTATAAGAGTCAAAAAAAGCCGGGGTTGTTCAAACTCCCGGTATTTTTTTGTGGCTCTGAGCCCTTAGAAAGGAAGCACGCCCGCAGGGATTCGAACCCCAAACCTTCTGATCCGTAGTCAGATGCTCTATCCAATTGAGCTACGGGCGCTTTGCCTTGTTTGGTTACCGCTGTTGCGGTACGCACATTATACACGATTGAGAGGCAATGTCAACATTTATTTCTAATTTTTTTGATTTTTTTTGAAAAAAATGCAAAAATTAGCCTAATCTGCGTTCAAAATCGGTATAATCGAGGGCACAAACGGTGTTTAGTGCACCATTTTCGAGCAAAATTTGCACATTGGGGTGGGGCACACCGTTAAAGTGGGTGGTTTTGACGATGGTGTAGTGGGTCATGTCGTCAAAGATGAGCTCGTCGCCTACCTGCAAGGGTGAATCGAAGGAGAAATCGCCGATGACATCGCCGGCCAAGCAGGTGGGGGCGCCCAAGCGGTAGGAGTGTGGGCGTTCTCCGGCTTCGCCTGCGGGGGCGTAGCTTTCTCCGGGCAGGTGCAGGGCAGGGGTGCCGTTGGCTTCGCCTGCGGGGCGCACGGCGTAAACATCCGGCCTGTAGGGCATTTCCAGCACATCAGGCATGTGGGCACTGGCACTTACATCCAAAATGGCGTGGCGGTAGCCCAGGGAGTCGAAAATATCAAGCACGGTGGCTTTGAGTACCCCGGTGTGCACACACCAAGCTTCGCCGGGCTCGAGGAACACTTCTACATTGTAGCATTCTCGTATTTCTTTGAGCAGGGCAATCAACGCAGCGCGGTCATAATTGGGTTTCGTTATCCAGTGGCCGCCACCCAGGTTGAGGTATTTGATGCGAGGTGAAGCCAGCAGAGCGCCGAAACTTTTTTCAAAGGCGCGGAAGGTGTCGATGAGTTCTTGGGCGCCTTGCTCGCAGAGGGTGTGGAAGTGCAGGCCGGATATACCCGTCAGGTCTACGCCCTCCAGCTCTGCGGCAGGAATACCCAGGCGAGAGCCGGGCACGCAGGGGTCATACAGTGGTGTATGGCCGGTAGAATAGCAGGGGTTAATGCGCAGGCCTAGCTGCAGCTCACCGCTTTGCACGCGCGGGTGGCTCAGGCATTGCTCGCGGAAGCGTTGCCATTGCGGCACGCTGTTAAAGTCTATGTGGTGGGCAAACTCCAACAGTTCGGTGAGCTCTGCATCGCGGTATGCCGGGGAATACACGGCCACATGCCCGCCCATATGGCGGGCTGCCAGCCGCGCTTCATACAGGCCCGAGGCACAGCACCCCGCCGCATAGGGGCGGATGGCCTCGAAACAACTTGTAGTAGAGAATGCCTTGAGCGCCAGCAGCATGTGCGCGCCACCGGCTTGTGCTACCTCTTGCAGTATCTCTGCATTGCGCTGCAAGGCCGCGCGGGATATGATGAACGATGCCACGGTGTGAATACTTGCGGTTAAACTTATCTCGTGCGGCGATTACGCTTCGTCTTCTTCGGCGTTTCTTTTTTGGGCTCGGGTTCTGCTTTAACTTCCGGTGTGGCAGATACGGTTGTTGTTTCTGCTTCTGCGGCAGGCTCCGTTACCGGGGCGGGGGTAGTGGTATCCGGTTGCAGAGGGGGCAAATCAGGGTTGATAGGCTCTGTGGTTATCTCATGCGGTTGCTGGCCACCTTCCAATTGTTTATAGGCCTGTTCTGCGGCTTGCGCATAGGCCAGCATAACCTTTTTCACATTTGCATCTCGAGTGCCGTTGTGTATTTTGACGCAGTGCTCCATCAGGGCAATGTAGTACTCCTTTGCCTTTTCGGGGTTGTTGCCTTTCACCTCATTATCTGCAGCTGCTGCCAGCAGTTGGATGTACTGGATGTGCAGTGTGAAGTCCGGCAAGAGGATGAGGTTCTGTGCTCGCGCGATATATTGTTGGTATAATCCTTTGGCCTCTTCTCTGTTGGCTTCTGCAACATATGCTGCCTTGTCTTGCATGGAGGCCATGAGGTCTCTGGCTATCGGGATAAACTCTGTGCTGATGGTGTCGCCGGGTTTGAGCTCGGGCATGGTTGCAGCTCGCTTTTCGTCATTCTCCAATCTCAGTTGGAGCTGCTCCATGGCCTTCTCTCTGTCATTCTTGCTCAGGTAACAAACGGCTCTGCCCTTGTAAATAATGCTCAACCAACCGGAGTATTGGGCAGATTCTTGGGTTTCCTGCGGCATGGCGCGGAAGTCTGATAAGGCGCGGTCGTAATCGGCAATCGCGGCATCCCATGCACCGAAGGAGCAACGCATGTTGGCGATGAGGATGGCTGAGCGAGTTAATTCCGGACTGCCGGCCAGCTCTTCTTTATCTTGCTCATACTGTTCATTCAGCAAACGAAGCACCTCTCTGATTTGGGCGCTGACGGGAGAATTGGGAGTTGCCAATGCAGGTGCCACCTGATATACCATGATGTCATATATCTGATCGCGCGTGTCGATCTGTTCTTCCTCGGCTTCCTCTTGAACGGTAGCCTCGGGTTGAACCGGTACTGCTTCCTCGGTCGCTTGCGGGGTTGTTATTGCGGCGTTGTTTTCGGTGGTGGCTGCCGGTGTGGGCTCCTCGTTGCCGCAAGAACTCAGGGCTACCATCAAAAGACTGCATGCGAGCGGCAAACTTGCTTTACGACTGAAAACTTTATTACAACGCAATTTCATAACTCATGTATTCTGCCGTTAGTGTGCTACGGCGTCAAGCCTATTTTGAGTGAGTATGTGATTTTGGCTTGTCTGCGACCGTTATTTTATCCGTTTATAGGCTAAATTTAAAAAAAAATGCCTTTTTAGCAAGTTTTTGCTTGTCATTATCCGATGTATTCGGCTAGAATAAGGAACACCGAAACGTCATGAAACATTTTCCCCTCCTCCAGAATATCACGTTGGCCTGCTGCGCAGTTGCTGCTACGTTAGTCGTCAGCTCTTGCAACAGTCCGGTTTCCCCTTCCGTTGCAGCTTCTCAACTGCGCGCCAGTTCTGCTGTGGCTGTGTATAGTCACGATGATAACGCATCCCCCACCGCTAGAAATGTGGTTAACATGGGGCCCATGCCGGAGCGTGCTGCTCGCGCCTTGAATCACTGGCTGCGTCATTCTACGGTGAAAACTTATTCCTATGCATACCCGCAATATTATATCGCTTTGACTGACGCGGATGGTCAGGAAACCGTATGGGGTATTTGCACGGATGGTCAGGGTAATATGACCGGTGTTCATATTCCCCGCGATGGCCGCCCCGCTTGGATGGCTCCGTACACCAGCGAGCTCATCATGTATGTATACGAAGGGGATGACCGCGCTGAGGTAAGCGCCGCTATCATGGAGACTTTGGCTGATGCCGGTTATGATACTTTCCGCATCAATACCCGTAAGGCTGCCGGCCTTGTTGATGAGGATTACCTCCTCTCCAAGCCCCGCTCTGCTGAGGCTCAGCGCGAGTACGACCTGCGCGAGATGGCCAAGCGCCAGAAGGAAGAGAAGGAAGCTGCTGATGCTGCCGCTGACGATGTTGAAGAGGATACCGGTGATTCCGATTCTGATGTGCTCGACGAAGATAGCGACGACCTCGATCTCGGCTTCTGATAACTTTTCATCATAATCTTTTGAACAAGAGCGCAACCCCTCACCGGGTTGCGCTTTCTTTTTGCTCAGAATGCTGGGCTTGCCCCGGCTACTCAGTTATCTTGTGAAATGAAGGCAAAAAAATCAGGGAGTTACAAGATTGACTCGTAACTCCCTGTTTATGAGGTATGCTCGAAGGGGGACTCGAACCCCCACGGATCGCTCCACTAGATCCTTAGTCTAGCGCGTCTACCAATTCCGCCATCCGAGCATCGGATATTGCACTTGGTGCACGAGCAATATACACGATTTCGGGGAGCAATGCAAGCCTTTTTTTGTAAAAAAGTGATTTTTTTTACAAAAATGGGTAACAATGGGGGTGTAGTTACATCTCAGGGCGCACAAAATGGGTCCAAGCGCGGGGCTCATCGAGTGTGGGGTGGGCGGGGCCTTGAGCGATGCACTGCATCATCCATGCCAGGTTTTTGCCGAGATTGCGCATGGTTTGGCAGCCTTCGGGGTCCAACTGCACCTCACCGGGGCGCATGCCGTAAATCATGTTCCAATAAAAAGAGCTGACGAGGGGCTGGTTATTGTAGGTGATGTACTTGTTCAGGCGGTCCAGCGTGGTAGAAGCACCGCCACGGCGGGCAACGGCGATGGTAGCACCCGGTTTGTAAGCCAATTTGCTGCCGGCAGAGTAGTACAGGCGGTCCAGCAAGGCACAGAGCGAGCCATTGGGCCCGGCAAAGTATGTGGGGCTGCCAATGACGATGGCGTCTATCTCATCCAATTTTTCATAAATGGTGTTGTAGAGTTCATCTTGCATACCGCAGCGGCCGGTTTTCAGGCAACGGCGGCAGCCGATGCAGCCTTGCACGGCGCGGGTGCCCAGTTGAATGATTTCGGCCTCTGCGCCACCGGCGCGTATGCCCTCTGCTACCATGGTGAGGGCGTGGTATGTATTACCTGCTGCGTTCGGACTACCGTTAATGAGGAGAGCTTTCATGATGATGTTATTCAGTGTTCGATAAAGATTACCATGAAGCGTATGCTCAGGCAAGAAAAATGGTGCATTGGGCCTATAATATGATTTGCGCCGTTAAGCGTTTTGGGTGATATGTTGCATGCGAGCTCGCTTTGCTCCCGTCTTCACACTTGTGGGCTCCTCCGTGGCAAGCGCATGTAAACTTAAACATAGCTATATGATTCTGCATTGACAGGGCAGAGGGTACGTAGTACAATAAACCCGTGATGAAACCCAACCTTATGAAATGCCTTTTCGCGGTCGCTGTTATGGGGCTGACATCGTGTACCAATTTGTGCCAAACCATCAGTGATTGGGGGGCAGAATATAGTGGGGTAGAGCCTGTGGAGAAAACGGTGTATTACCGCCACAAGGGTAAAAAATATGTAAAAGGGCAGCCTGCTTGTTACGAGCGCACCTTTGTAGACCACCCCTATGCCATACGCAAGAGAATATATGATCAGTTTGAGCTGGTGCAGCTCAAAGAGGGTACCCCGCTTTACCGTGAAATACGCATCCGCGAGGATGGTAGTGCCGTGTATGCTGACGATAGCACATGGAAAGCGTTGGATTTGAATAATGCTACTCCCATTGCTCTGCACGGTGAGCTTAAAGAGAATGGCGATGTGTGGGAGAACACCCGTCGCCCTACTTGGCATGCGCTGTATGCCTACCCACTCTCTGTTGCCTCTTTCGCATGTGTAGACGTGCCGCTGAATGTGGCCGGGGCTGCCGTGGCCGGGGTAGCGCTTACGCCGTTTATCCCCGCAGGTATCGCCTCTCAACAACAACAGCAGCAGATGGTGGTGCCGATTGTTCCTCCAGTAACAAATACTACTCAACAATAATTTATGATAGCCGTATCCATTCTTTTATTTATTGCAGGCGGTGTGCTGGGGTATGTTCTCTGCCAATTAAGTGCTGCTCGCAAGCTTCAGGTCGTTTCGCTCGAAACCGAGCGTCTTAAGGTAGAACTTGCCATGTTGCAGCAGCAAAAGAGCGAGTCAGCGCAACAACTGCAAACGCAGCAAACAAAATTAGATTCTGTTATGGCAGAGCTTACCGCCACCCTGACAGAGCTGGCTCGTTGTAAAACCGCCCTTGAAAAAGAGCAGGAGCAGCGTGAGTCTGAGTCTGCCAAAATCAAGGAAATGCAAGAAAAACATTTTGCCCAGTTCCGTAACTTGGCGGGCGAAATCATGGAGCAGAATGCCGGCAAACTCAAAGATACCAACAAAGAGAGCATGGACAGCCTGCTGAAGCCTCTGCGCGTGCAGTTGGAGAGTCTCGGCAAGGCTGTAACGGCCACCAACGAGACTGCCGCGGGCAACAAAGCCTCGCTTGAGGCTGCCATCAAAGCCATGATGGAGAAAACGGAGAGCCTTGGCAAAGATGCTGAGAATCTTACTCTTGCGCTTCGCGGTAATACCAAAAAACAGGGAGATTGGGGTGAAATGATTCTGGAGCGCATGCTCGAGGAGTCCGGCCTGCGCAAGGGTGAGGAGTACTACGTGCAAGAAAACCACAAGACAGAGGATGGCAGAGACCTGCGCCCCGATGTGGTGATTCGCTTCCCCGAGAACCGCTGCGTGGTGGTAGACTCCAAGGTGTCTCTCACGGCGTATACGCATTACTCATCGGCAGAAAATGAGGAAGAGCGCAGCCGTTATCTGGATGCCCATGTGGCTTCCGTACGCAAACACATAGAAGAATTGGCCGCCAAAGATTATAAAGGCACGGTAGAAGACACCATCAGCTATGTGCTCATGTTTGTGCCTAATGAGGCATCTTACATGGCCGCCGTGCAGGCCGCTCCCTCCCTCCCGCTGGATGCCTACCGCAAAAAGATAGTGCTCATCAGCCCCACCAATCTGATTATGGCCTTGCAACTGGCCTATAATTTGTGGCAAAAAGAGCGCCAAACGCAAAATGTGGAGAATATCATTGACCGCGCTACCAAGCTGTATGATAAGCTTGCTACCGTGCAAGAAAGCCTGGAGAAAGTGGGCAAGGGTATAGACCAAGCGCAGAGCGCCTACCACCAAGCTGTTAACCAAATGTTCCTCGGCCGTGGTAACTATGCCAAGCAACTCAATGACCTGCGCCAAATGGGTATCTCACCCAACAAAAGACTTAAACTGAATGAGGCCGATGAAGAAGAAACTGCGTAAAGGGCTTGCCGCTTTATTCGTGCTGCCCGCTCTTGCCTCTTGCGTGTGCCAAGTGCAAACCGCAGAGGCCATTCGTCTGCACGGGCAAGAGTGCGAGGGTGTCATTATCAAAGGTTGGGGCAGTGGCAATGCAGAGTTTTACCACGCCGATGGTAAGGTGTATGTAAAAGGTATACAAACCAAATTGGAACGCGTGAACTGTGAGTTTGCCTATTACCAATGCCCCTCGCGCCGCATGGGCTATGCCCCTGTTCCCGGTGCGCCGGAGCGGGTGGTATATGTGCAACAGCCTTTCTTTGACGCGCAGGTAGTTGATACCTTGCCGGCGGGCTCCCTCCCCGGTCCCGGGGGTGTGATTGACATATCGGCCGGGTATTACGATTATTGCTCCGCTGATACTTGGAAAAACGTTCGCCCCGACCCCGTGGTGGGGCTCTCCCCCATGCAGCATAATGACCGCGCGTGGTATACGGAGCCCTTATCTGTTCTGGCCTTTACCCTGGTAGATGTCCCGGGCACCATACTCGGCTCTGCGGGCGGGGCTCTTTATACGCTTTTCTCCCCCTTTGAGTCATTTACCATGCAGTATGATGATTGGGGCTTCCAAGCCGATATCCACAAATCAGAACAATGAAGACCTTTTTGACAGTATTGCTTGCGGCGTTGAGTGTGTTGTCTTTAGACTCTTGCGCAAAGAGCCATATTACCAACATGGGGATGGAGTACAATGGTGTAGTGGTTGAAGACACAAGGGCTTATTACCTGTACAATGGTAAAAAGTACCTCAAAGGTCGTCAAGCTTCCTTTTGCAAAGTTATACCCCCATATAGCACGAAACCGTCAGAATCCGATACCTATCGCGTGGTAGATGGCAGTGACGGCATGGTGGTGTACCGAGAACTGAAAATGTTGGATGGCCGTTATCACCAAGTCGGTGGCTGGAGCCCCATGCTTATGGACGGAGCCCGCCGTGTTACCGTAAAAAGTCCTATTACGCAACAATACCAAGTGGACCGCGAGAGCGTACATGCAACAGAACTCAGCTTAGCAAGCGAGGCTGCCAATCTCATGATGCCCTCTGCAGTAGAGTTGCCTCTTTCTCTGCTTTTCTTCCTGTTCGGGAGTTCTGCTCAGCAATCCCCCGGGGTATATACAACGAATTCGTACGACCCTTTGCCGTAATAAAATGATGAAAAATCTTCTTGCCATTGTCGCGCTTTTATCGCTTTGCTCATGCTATACAGCCTATCACAAACCCTTGGCTCATTTAGGCAGTGAGGGGCGAGTCGTGGTGATTGAAGAAAAACCTGAAAAAGGTGGGAATAATGTTAATCTGCCAGACGTGCCGACTTTATACCAAACCGACGGTAAAGTGTATGTAACCGGTATCCGCCGAGTGGTAAAGCCTTATTACCGCCGTTGGTATTGGGGTGTCAATGATGAGTTTTTGCTGACAAGTAGAAGGTCTGAGTTGAAACAGCACTTGCAGTTTGCTGACGAGTCTGCCGCTTGTCGCGTATACGGAGAAGTGAAATTGCAACGCTTGAAAGCCGGCACAACTGCTTGGGTACGCACGGCTGACGCTTGGGTGGAGCAGTTACCGCAAGGGGCGCGCCCCTATGAGTCCGCTCATCCCTATTGCTACAGTTCCTTGTGTTTTGTGGATGGCTCACCCGATATATGGGCTGCTTCTGCTGAACAAGAGGAGGCCCCGCATTCCGGGGCGCATGCCTTGTATGCCTACCCGCTGGCAGCGTTGGCTTGGGTGGCTTGTGATGCGCCTACATACGCGCTGTTCCACATTCCCCATGCCATTGTATACCCGTTTGCTGCTGTGCAACAGCAGGTGCCCACCCCCGTTGTAATTCCTCCCAATATGGAGCCATGAAAAGTTTATCATGGTCCCGGTGTGGGTGGTGAAAGTTGCAGTTGATGTATGTGATTCGCATTGTTAAATGTTTCGGTTGATAAATCGGAGTTTAGCGGGGTGTTTAACACGAGTGATAGCGAGTCAAATTCAAGAGCCCCGCGCATGCGGGGCGGCATATGTTAGCCCACGGTTCCGTCTTCGGACTTTCGTCCTACGCCGCGACAAGGAAGCTGCGTCAGCAGCGGAACCGTGGGTTATAGTGATAATAAAAAGGAACCCCACCGGATGGTGGGGTGGCATAAAGGGTTGCTAGATGTCGTAAGGCGTTTATTTCTTTTGTTTCGATTACAAAATCATCGCAAATATTAACACCTCGTATTATGCCACCCCGCCATTCGGCGGGGTTCAAATAACGTTTATTCCAAACCCGGGGTTCCGCCGCTAACGCGGCTATACCCCGGGCTATCATATACCGCCTCGCCATACGGCGAGGCTCAAAAATTCGGTTCGCTTCGCTCACATCAATCTGCCCAATAAATTATCATTTATGGGGCTGTTAACGGAAAACCTGAAATAGGGTTAACGCTTATTCTGCGGCTTCGAGTATGGGCAGCATTTTTTCCCACACCATATCAACCGTAATCAAATCAATGGTGGAGGGAGATACCATATTAATGGAACGCGGGCCACGCAATGCGCCTACGGCCGTGCGTTTATCATAAATGGCAATGGCCGGCGCGCCGGAGAGCGATGCCATGTGAGAGGGGCCGGTGTCATTACCCACGGTGGCCAACGCGCGGCGCGCAAGGTCGGGTATATCCAGCAGAGAGGTTTTATTAAGCATGCTCACCGCCATGGAAGAAGCGCCTACAATGGCGTTAATTTCCATTTCCTCAGCCTTGGTACCAATTACCACAGAGTGAATACCGCGCTCTGCCAAACGGGCCGCCAGCTCAGAATAATTGGCAATGGGCCAGCGCTTGTGCGGGTGGTTGGGGGAGCAACCGGGAATCATCATCACAAACTTCTCCGGCAATTCCCCGAAATGCTTATTCTCGCCGTGCAAGAATGACAAATCTGTCACCGGCATGTTGAAAGGATACTCCACTTTGGTCAACTTGCCACGCCCGCGGCCTTTTTTCTCCACCTTCCAGGCAAAGCTCTTACGCGCGCTCACCCAAGTGAAAGAATGGGGCATAAACCAACGGAACACGGGGAAATACTTTTTCTCGGTTCGGCTTACGCACTGGAAGTCAAAAATGTACTCAAAGCCCCCGCTTGTCACCTCTTTAACCAGGCGAATTTGCTCTTTGAGGTTAAACCAAGAGACGCGGTTATCAATAATGTAGTTACTGAAAATGCCGGCTTGTTTGGCAATGGACAAGAAAGCCTTGTTCGTCATGAGGGTGAGCTCGGCATCGGGAAAACGGCGGCGCACCTCCATCATACCGCCCAGCTCGAGCACAAAATCGCCCAGTGCCCCCAGTTTAATAACCAATATCTTTTGCATAGTAAATCACTCAGTTAAAAAAGGTATCATCTCTTGCGGATTTGCGACCACCGCTGTAGCCAAGGCAGAGCTGCCCCCGGCAGAGAGCAAGTAATTGCGCCCCACACCGGCATTTTTTCCGGCCTGCACATCGCGCTCCTTGTCGCCTAGGGAAAGCGAGGACGCCATATCGATGCTCCATTTCGCCGCGGCTTTCAGGAAAAGGCCGGGGTTGGGTTTGCGGTCTTCGTGCTCCAGCCAAGGGCAGTGCAAAACATCCAGCACGGGCACGCCGTGCGCAGCAAACTGCTCTTTGAGGTATGCGGTAAACAGCTCGTAATCAGCCTCCGTAAAATAGCCCCGTTCTATACCGGATTGGTTGGTAATGATGACAATATCATACCCTGCCCCTACTGCGGCACGGCACAACTCAACAATACCGGGCACCCATTCAAAATCCTCTATGCGATAAACGTAGTGTTTATCGATATTGATGGTACCATCGCGGTCCAGAAACAGGGCACGGCGCTTACTCATACATTGCTTTTTCTACCAGCTCGCAAATAAGATGCCCGCAGGTAATATGCTGCTCTTGAATATGGTTGGTAACACCGGCAGGCACATCAAGGCATATATCTGCCGCCTCCTTCATTTTACCGCCACCGCAGCCGGTAAAGGCAACAGTGGTAATACCCATGGCCTTGGCCTGTTCAAAGGCCAGCAACACGTTTTTGCTGTTGCCACTGGTAGAAAGGCCGATGAGCACATCGCCCTCTTGGCCTATGCCCTCTACCTGGCGGCGGAACACGTCATCATACCCGTAGTCATTTCCTATGGCGGTGAGAATAGACGTATCTACCGTAAGCGCCACAGAGTTAAGGGCTTTTCGCTCAAGCTTATAACGCCCCACAAACTCGGCAGCCAAATGCTGAGAATCGGCCGCAGAGCCACCATTACCGCAGAACATCACCTTCTTGCCGGCCTTGAGGGCACGGGTGCAGGCGTCCGCAATATCCATAATGACGTCGGCGCGGGCAGACAGCGCCACGAAGCTCTCTGCCACGCCCTTTAATTCAGCGCAAATCCATTCTTGTTTCATATCTCAATTATTGATTTTTTCTACAATCGATGTGGTAGAGAAACCATCTACGCGGGGCAACTCCACAGCCTTGCCGCCGTAAGATTCCACCAACTGCCCTTCGGGCCATTTATCGATGGGGTAGCCCTCTTTGGCAATCACATCCGGGCGCAGTTTCTCAATAAGGGGCAATGCGGTATCTTCTTCAAAGATAATCACATAATCCACGGGTTTAAGCCCCATCACCATGGCAGAACGTGCAGCCTGGTTGTTGACGGGTCTGCTGGGGCCCTTGAGGCGGCGTACAGAGTCATCGCTGTTCAAGCCGACAAAGAGCACATCGCACAGGTCGCGCGCACGCTCGAACGAGCTGAGGTGCCCGGGGTGCAAGATATCGAAACAGCCGTTCGTAAAGCCCACCACCATGCCTTGCTCTTTGAGTTCTTCGGCCAAGCGGGCAGCGGCATCCACTGTCAGCACGCGGGCTTGCTCCTTATGCTCAAGCTTGTGTTTCAACTCTTCGCAGGTGACACAGGCGGTGCCGAACTTAGCCACCACAATACCGGATGCCGCATTGGCAATCTTCATGGCCTGGCGCATGGATACACCCGTTGCCATGGCCACACCCAAAACGGCAAGAGAGGTATCGCCGGCGCCGGATACATCGAACACTTCCTTCGCCTCGGTGGGTATCCACTTGTAGTCTTCCGTCTCATCACCGGGAATATAAATCATGCCATATTCACTGAGCGTTACCAACAGATTGCTAACGCCATAGCGTTTGCATACGGCGCGCCCTGCGGCCACGGCCTCTTCTGCAAAATCGGGGGCGGTGGGGTCAAAGGATTGCCCGGTAACTCCCTCAAACTCTTTTCTGTTGGGTTTTACCAAGGTTGCCCCGCGGTATATGGAGTAATCATTCGTCTTGGGGTCTACAATAACCGGGCAACCGGCCTTGCGTGCCAAATCTATCACGGCCGGGGTAAAGCGCTCATCAAACAAGCCTTTGCCGTAGTCGGAAATCATCACCATATCAATCTCCGGCAACTTCTTCTCCATGGCTGCCAACAAAGAGGCCATCACATCATCAGGCATGTTGAGCTTCTCTTCGCGGTCCACGCGCAGCATGTGTTGGCGCCCCGACACAAAGCGGGTCTTAACAGAGGTGGGATACCCCGGCAGCGTTACCAACAAATCATTATCTGCCCCCAAATCTGCCATGAAACTGCGCAAGGAGTTACCCTCTTCATCTTGCCCCACCACACCTACAAAACTTGTGCGGCAGCCCAAACTGCGCAAGTTGGCCACCACGTTACCGGCGCCACCCAACATGCGGCGGCTGCGCTGCTCAAGCAACACGGGTACCGGTGCCTCGGGCGACAATCTGTTCGTTTTGCCGTACACAAAAATATCAAGCATCATATCTCCCACGCACATCACACGGATGTCGGGAAACTGATCCACATACGAATATAAATTTGCAGTAGCCATACCGGTCGGAGAGTTTGCAGTGTAAGTCTCGATTCTTGACCTACACTATACCCTATTCTGCCCGTGGCGTCAACCGAAAACGCCACCACCCACCACAAAATGTCGGCATACGCGGGAGTTCAATTAGAGAATTTGAAATATGCATCCCGTAAATTACAATTTATCGGGGTGTTTGACGTGAGCGAAGCGAACCGAATTTTTGAGCCTCGCCGTATGGCGAGGCGGTATATGATAGCCCAGGGTACAGCCGCGTTAGCGGCGGAACCCTGGGTCCGGAATAAACGTTATTCGAACCCCGCCGAATGGCGGGGTGGCATAATGCGCGGTGTTAATATTTACGATGATAATAAATACCTTGCGACATCTAGCAACCCTCTATGCCA
>JBGVMR010000066.1:0-41369 GCA_045124875.1 Akkermansia sp. | reverse complement strand
TCTGTTGTAGTAAGCAAATTGCCGTTGATACTGATTGAGTCTGCGGCTTCTGCGGCATCTGCAGAAATACCGTATTGCAACGCCCTTTGAGAGACGCGCTTCAACAGCTCTTGACGAGCCTTTACGGCAAAGTTTCTGATGGCTGTTTTGTTCATCTTTACTTATTGCCAATAGAAACGAATCCCTCGCTAAAAAAGGGAACTACGCCGAATATATCTACCGGTGGGCCTATACGGCGCCCCATACTCAAAGCAGATCAGCGACTATATCTTACATCATTTGGCGCAAAGCATCTTTGAGGTCTTCGCTGCCATAGAAATCATGGTCTAATAATGCCTTAGCAGCAGCTTTCTTTCGAGGTGCAATAGCAGCAGACTCTTTGAGTAGTTTTGTAGTGAGACGATTACGCGTTTCTGCATCGCAATGCTCTAATTTTTTATAATCATCGCGCAGCTCTTGAACACGACCTATAATAAAAAACAACTCCTCTGCAGCAGCATCAGCAGACTCCCGATCTTTTACGCTTTCGAGAATCTCTACTATACGAACCTGAATTTTACCCAATTCCTCGTACGCAGCCTCTACCTTAGCAACATCCACACCGTCTGCGGGATACTCAGAAAGAGAAGGTATAATTTGGCCAACACCGGCAGCCGTTACACATGAAGAAAAAGAAATGAAGCCTATTGTCAGAGTTTTAGCCAGTTTGTTCATGCGTTTTACTCTACCACAAATGAAAAATTTGTCAAATTTTACTCTATTACTACTCACAAATTATTCCAGTAAGTACCAATAGAAGCCCCGTAATATTCATGAGCCCACAAGCGCCGCGCCATCAAGCCGGGAGAAGCCAAGCCCAACAAAAAGCGTTTACGCTGAGCAAGTCTTGAAAACTCCGGCAATTCAGCATCTGCCGGCAATTCAGGCGGTGGTGCGGCAGCCGGCAAAATAGGAAATTCTTGCAGGCAGGAGGAACAATGGCCACAAGGTGCCATACTTTTACCGGAAAAATACAACTCAAGAGCAACATTGATACACGGAGCATGGCATAGCATCTCGCAAAGCATATTGTAGCGAGCCAAATCTGCATCTCTGCGACGAGTATAAGCAGCAGAAAGAGATTCTGCAAGTTTCCTTGCATCTGCCGGTGCATAAGATTTCAGATAAAGTGCTTGCTGGCGGAATGTAATCTTCCATTCCCCGGACGCCTCACACTCTCGCAGTTGCTGCATTGCCTCCGCATAACTGCAATTCCAAGCAAAAGCAGCATCCTCAACCTCGCCTTCAGGATGCGCCTTCAGCCACGTGAGACGTGCAGATTCCTCTGCATCGCGGCCCTCCAAAATGGTTACCAAAGAGAACAACGGTTTCACTTTGTAGAACTTATATCCTCGTTCTTTTATGCGGACAGCCCCCATTTTGTCCAGTTGCCACAATGCTCTCATGGCGACATCGTCCGGCACGTCGCAACAGGTACCCAGCTCCCACAACGACACGGCTCGAGAGGATTGAGGAATAAGCCATCGCACCGCGCGCTCCACCCCTTCTGCGTCGGGCTCTGCCGCATAAATACGATTTTCGGCATCTATACGGCCGGCCTCGGACACCAACACCAGAGATCGACAAGGCTTACCGTCTCTCCCGCCACGGCCGGATTCTTGAAGATAGGATTCGGGTGAAGTAGGCTCATCATAATGTATAACAGAGCGGATATCAGGCTTATCAATCCCCATTCCGAAAGCAATGGTAGCCACCAATACATCACGGGTATTATGCAAGAACTCGTCTTGAAGTGATTCTCGAGTTTCTGCTTTCATACCGGCATGGTAGCCGACAGAATTAAACCCGCGTTGCTGCAACAACGCAGCCAACTCTTCTGTTCCCTTACGAGTACGGGTATATACAACGGCGGGGCGATTTTCTGCATGCGCTAAAAATCGGCACACGTATGCCAATTTATCTTCCGCACCCACAACCTTTCTCTCAATATTTGCCCGATAGGGGGAGACACAGAATACATCCGACGGGGCAACACCAAAATGCTCGCATAAATCTTGCTGCACCCGCAGAGTTGCGGTAGCCGTAATAGCCATGGCACTGCGAAATCCCATGCGGCGGTACAAATCCGGCAGTTTCAGATAATCGGGACGGAAACTATGCCCCCACTCAGAAACACAGTGGGCCTCATCCACCACAAAAAGCATACGCTGAGTTACAGAAAGAGCTTGCTGCAAATCAGGATTTTCTAATGACTCGGGTGCAACAAAGAGCAAGCGGATTTCCCCCGTTGACAAGCGCGACAATAAGTCTGATTTTTGCTCCGGTTCCAGCGTAGAATCAAAGCGCTCTGCCGCAATACCGAGCTTTTGCAACCCCTGCACTTGATCTCGCATCAGCGCAATCAAGGGAGATACTACGACAGAAACGCCACCGGACAACACTGCAGCAGCTTGATAACACAGGCTCTTACCATACCCGGTGGGAAATACGCCCAACACATTACGCCCCGCAAGGGCCGTAGCTATCATTTCTCGCTGGCCGGCGCGCAGTTGCTTTTTACCGAACAACTGCAAAACACGCCGCTCTTGGGATTCACTGAAACTCACATCCTTCATCAACGCGATTCATCATGCCTTACTCACTGAGTAAAGTCAACCTTTTTGCTTGCAATTGACAGCATTTCAAGGTAGACTAGCTTCAGCATGAATATTCTCGTAACAGGTGGCACCGGCTTTGTGGGTGCTAATCTTTGCCATAGACTGATTGCAGATGGACACAAGGTCATCTGTCTCGACAATAATTACACCGGTTCATTGGAAAACGTTGCGGATTTGATGGAGAATGAAAACTTCTCATTCGTTGAGCATGACGTTATCGAGCCATGGGACTGCGACAAAAAACTCGACCGCATATATAACCTTGCTTGCCCGGCGTCCCCTCCGTTCTACCAAGGCAACCGCTCCATTTTCACCACCAAAACATGCGTACTGGGCATTCTCAACATGCTTGAGCTTGCCAAGAAACACGGAGCGCGCATTTTACAGACATCTACCTCAGAGGTTTACGGAGAGCCGCTTGTGCACCCCCAACCTGAGCACTACCGAGGTAATGTCAACCCCATAGGCATCCGTGCCTGTTACGATGAAGGCAAGCGTTGTGCAGAGAGCCTTATGTTCGACTACCATCGCCACGAGGGGGTCGATATTCGTGTGATTCGCATATTCAACACCTATGGCCCGCTCATGAACCCCGAGGATGGCCGCGTGGTATCCAATTTCATCTGCCAGGCATTGCGAGGTGAAGATATCACCATATACGGAGAGGGGCAACAGACCAGATCTTTCCAATACATAGACGACCTCATCGAGGGTATGGTGCTGATGATGGAAAACGAAATCGGGTTCGCGGGGCCCGTCAACATCGGCAACCCGGGCGAGTTCACCATTCGCCAACTCGCAGAGCTTGTTCTGCAAAAGATTTCTACAAACAGCAAATTGGTGCAACGCCCGTTGCCCTCTGATGACCCAACGCAACGTCGCCCCGATATTGCTCTTGCCGCAGAAAAGCTTGGCTGGGCTCCCACAATTCCTTTAAGCGACGGCTTGGACAAAACCATCGCCTATTTCCGCTCAAAACTCAGCATTTAATCTTAACAACTAAAACACAAATATGAAATTCACAGAAAAACTTCAAGCTCGTATCAACGCAACGCGCTCCGCTCTCTGCGTGGGTTTAGACCCCCGCCCGCAATCAGAGAACCTCGCAGAACTTGAGGCATGGTTGCATCAGGTGATTGAGGAAACAGCCCCTTATACCGCCGCCTACAAGCCCAATATCGCATATTTTGAAGCCATGGGCCTGCCGGGTCTGCAAATGTTGGAGAACTTGCTCAAAGATATGCCCAAAGAGATTCCCGTTATCTTAGACGCCAAGCGTGGCGATATCGGCGAGACTCAGAAATACTATGCCCAAGCATACTTTGAGCGCATGAATGTTGATGCCGTGACGCTCAACCCCTTCATGGGCTATGATATCCTCGAGCCGTTCTTGGGACATGAAGGTAAAGCCGTTTATCTTCTGGCTGTTACATCCAATGCCGGTTCTGCCGATATCGAGCGTCAGGTACTCGCCAATGGTCGCAAAGTATACCAATTGGTAGGCGATATGGTAGAGCGTGCACGCGCAGAGGGCGCCGCTACAGAGGTAGGTATGGTGATGGGCTTGACAAACGCCAACAGCGAGTTGCTCAACGAGCTGCCCGATGCCCCCCTGCTCATCCCCGGATTGGGTGCACAAGGTGGCGACCTGAGCGCCCTTACAGGTGGCACCCGTGTTGCCCCGCCCGTTATTAACGTATCTCGTGGTATCCTTTACCGCGATTTAGACCTCACCCTTGCTCAGCGTGCCGAGAAATACGCTCTGCAAATCCGAGAGGCTCTCTCCCTGTAATATCGCTGCTATATGAAACAGTACCTTGAGTTGCTGGATGATGTTTTGACAAACGGTGTGGGCAGAAATGACCGCACCGGCACCGGCACCATCGGCGTCTTCGGCAGACAAACCCGTTTTGACCTGCGACAGGGCTTCCCCTGCCTTACCACTAAAAAGCTGCACCTTCGCTCCATTATTCACGAGCTTCTCTGGTTTTTGAAAGGCAGCACCAATATCAAATACCTTCAAGATAATGGTGTAACCATTTGGGATGAATGGGCAGATGAAAACGGAGACCTCGGCCCCGTGTATGGCAGCCAGTGGCGCAAATGGCCGGATGGCAATGGCGGCAGCATTGACCAAATTGCCAAGCTGATTGACGGGCTAAAAAACAACCCATGGAGCCGCCGGCATATCGTATCAGCTTGGAATGTTGCGGAGGTTGACAGCATGGCGCTGCCCCCGTGCCACTGCTTGTTCCAGTTCTGTGTTATCCCTGCTCAACAAGAAGGAGAAAAACACGGGCTGAGCCTTCAACTTTATCAACGCAGCTGCGACCTCTTCCTGGGCGTACCCTTCAACATTGCCAGTTACGCTTTGTTGCTGATGATGACAGCTCAGGTATGCGGTTACGAGGCAAGAGAGTTTGTGCACACCTTCGGTGACTTGCACCTCTACAACAACCATCTGGAGCAAGCCAAGTTGCAGCTTTCCCGCGAGCCTCGTCCCTTGCCGACAATGCGCTTAAATCCCGATATTACCGAAATTGACGGTTTCCGATACGAGGATTTTACGCTGGAAAACTACGACCCTCACCCACACATTAAAGCTCCCATCTCTGTATGACCCCTACTTTTACAGGAGTTGTCGCTATGGCTGAGGACCGCGCCATCGGCCTCAATAATACCATGCCGTGGCGTTTATCTGAAGATTTGAAACTCTTTAAGCGCCTTACCATGGGGCATCCCATCCTGATGGGCCGCAAGACGTGGGACTCTCTGGTCCGCCCCTTACCCGGGCGCCAAAACATCGTGCTGACCCGCTCTGCCGATTTTGAGGCACCCGGTGCCATTGTTATTCATGATATAGCAGAGCTGCAGAATATACAGCTTCAGGATAATGAGGTGATGGTTATAGGCGGGGCTCAGATATATAAACTAATGCTGCCTTACATGCAAGGCATTTATGTATCAGAGGTAGCAGGCGAATGGGAGGCCGACACTTGGTTCCCGGAATTCAAAGAGCAATTCCCCATTCGCAAAGAACTTGAACACTTCGAGGGGTTCGTTTCTACCCTCTATTCGCGCGCATAATATAATGCGACATAAAAAACGCCGCTGCATCCGGTATTTAATTACCACATATGCAGCGGCGGTTATGTTTCTGTATATATAGGGTCAGTATCTGAGTCGTCCATAATGATTAGCGCTTAGCTTTACCGTTTTTTCTACCGCGATCCTCAAAACGACGGGCATCTACCTTGTGTCGAGCCATAGCGTGGCGATGGTCCATCTTCTTTTTATCGTTCTTATGCACTACCTTCTTAACTACTTTATGATGCTTTACCTGATCATGCTTGCAGTCATCTACTACTACCAGATTTACACCTGCAGAGCTCAAATTAACAGCTACACTTGCTGCGCTTGCCTGAGCAGACATCAAACCTAATGCCAACACCGCCATAGCGGCCATTCTCTTTACGTATTGTTTCATAATCTTGTTTTCTATTTGTTTGTTGTTTATCGTCGGGCTTCGTGCCCTATGCAGTTATTGACACACCTCGTTTGTATTTTGTTCAAATATTTTAACTTTTTATTTAATAAAACTAATATTTGCGTAATAATAAGCAAAAAAGCTTGCAGTTTCAGGCACGGTAGGCTACTATTTCTGCACGCACCGCAATGCTGCGTACATGGATGGGTGGCAGAGCGGTTTAATGCAGCGGTCTTGAAAACCGCCGAAGGCTAATACCTTCCGTGAGTTCGAATCTCACCCCATCCGCTTGAAAAGCCCCGCGCATGCGGGGCTTTTTTGTTGAAAGTTAATCTACTACGTTTTTATTGGATGAGGGCTGCCCTGCGGAGTTGCTGCGGCATAATTGAGGGGCATGATGGCCCGCAGAATTGAGCACTCTGTTTTTTCCTTTTCTCAGATGGGGGGGGAATAAGGTGCGCAAAGCAAGGGCACGCGATGATGGACATCAGGAATGGTAACCGCTGGGCGCTGATTCCTGAGGATTGTAGCGCGCGTGTGGAGGTGCTGGCGAAGCGGCACTTGATGGGGCAGTGAGTCAGGCTATGAGGATGAGGAATATGAAGAAAAAGATTATTCCTATTATGCTGTATGTGATGATATATGCGCAGCCAGAGGGTGTAGGTTCCGGTTGTTTATTTGATGCGCGCAATGCTCGCCTTAATGCTCTGCGTGCCATTAATCCCATAGCTTTAATATAATAAATTATTCAATAAATTCAAGAAAAAATGAGTATAATTATTAATTTTTCGGCAGATACTTCAGCACTTGAGGCAAAGCTTTATGGTATAAATGAAAAGTTGTCGTCTATGTCGTGGGCGGATATAGCGATGGGTGTGCAGGCGGTTATTGGTTTGCTTGGGCAAGCGCGTAGTGCGGTGGAGGTGCTGGCTAAGCGACACTTGATGGGGCGGGGAGTCAGGTGCCGAAGATGAGACCGATGATGATGGAGCCGATAAGGCCGATGATGCCTCCTACTACGAAGTCGTGAAAGATTTTGACGATTTCTTGTCCTGCGGGTGGTGTGCCGTAGGCTTTTCTTCTGGATGCCTTCTTTACATTAACCCCATGGCTTCAACATAGCAAAATGTTAAAAAATAGCAAGTAAAAAAAATTGTGAGTATAGTAACTATAATACTGAGAAGAAGAAAGGCGAACCGACATGACATCGGTTCGCCCTTGATTTATTTAAAATGAAGCGTCAGCAATTACTCTGCAGGTTGCTCCTGGACAGGAGCAACGGGAGCCTCAAGAGCAGCCTTAGCGGCTTCGTACTCTTGTTTGGCGGCCTCTGCTTCAGCCTTAGCTTGTTCTGCAGCAGCCTTGGCGGATTCGGCTTCGGTCTTAGCTGCATTAGCAGCGGCAGTGGCTGAGGCTGCCTCTGCCTTAGCCTCTTGAGCGGCCTCGGTGGCGGCAAGAGCTTCTTCCTTAGCGGCATTTGCTGCAGTTGTGGCAGCCTCAGATTCAGCCTTGGCGGAAATGGCAGCAGACGTGGCCTGTTCTGCTTCCGTGCGGGCTTTATCAGCGGCATTCATAGCTTGTACCGCCATGACACTGTTGTCATTTGCTTTCTTAGTTGCTTGTTCAGCTTCTACAATCTTATCTGCAGCTGTTTTCTCGGCAAGAGCGAGAGCTTCCTCACGGGCCTTAGCCTCGGCAGCAGCTTTGGCACGCGCCTCTTCTTCGGCCTTAATGCGAGCCTCTTCTTCAGCTTTGGCTTTAGCAGCAGCGGCAGCCTTGGCCTTGGCATATTCGGGGTCCTTAGCCTCACGCAAGTGCTCGAACTCAGCATCCTTAAGGGTGCTTACCATCGGCTGGCAAGCCTTAAGCATAGCAGCCATTGCATCTGCATTGGGCACGTCGGGCGTGGTTTCAAGCATCTTGAGAGCCTCTGCAGCAGCTTCCTTAACTTCAGCCTTATCAGCATTCACGATAACTTCTACTACAGAGAGGTGACCATTAGCAACGGCAAGCATCAGCGGAGTTTTGCCTTCATTGTTCTTCTTGTTAACGCTAAGGCCAACATTCAACAAGTGGTAGCAGCAATAAGCCTTACCATCGCGAGCAGCAATATGCAATGCAGTGTTGCCGGCCTCGTCTGTCTTGTTGAGCGGAGATTCCGTCATGGCATACTCTTTTTCCACAGCTTGGATGGCCTCAGCCTCAGCCTTCACGCGGTGGTGCAACGTATAGTCGCTTTCCGGAAGAGACACGAGGGGAATAAGAGAAATAGTACCGCGGGTTTCATCTTTCTTGGCAAGCGCAGCAATCTTACGCTCGGCACGAGCCGCAGCCACAGATTCATTCATCTCTATCTCCAACTCAACCTGCAATTTCTTGCGTTCTTCCAGAGCCAGCTCACCCTTGCTGTCAGCAAGTAATTGGCATGTTTTGGCGTAAGCCTTCTCACGGTTTTCGGAGTATACCGGGCCATAGATCCAGGAATTGCGCTTAGAATATGCAGTAGCGGCATTGGTTGCAAGCTGAGCAGCCGTAAGGCCATCCTTGTTCTGAGCATTGGGGTTAGCACCCAACTTGAGAAGGAGGTCTACAACAGCATCGTTACCACGCATGGCAGCAAGCATAAGGGGAGTGTAGCCGTTATTCTCGGGTTGGTTAATATCAATGCCTCTTTCGTAAAGCTTGTATGCCGTGAAACGCATACCGCTCCATGCAGCCCAGTGAAGAGCGTTGAAGCCATCTTCATCTGTGGCATGAATGTTCGCGTGCTTTTCAAAAAGAACATCAATGTAGTAAATGCGGTTGATATCCGTTTCTTCAGCCTTTTCAGGGTCATTGAAGTTGGCGTAAGCAGCCCACATAAGCGGGGTACGCTGGTTAGCATCGCGTGTATTTACGAAATCAGCATTCTCTTTGATACCCTCCTCAATTTCTTTGAGGAATGGTTCGTCTTTTTCTTCACCATTCACGTCCTTTACGTCGCCCTTACGGATAAGGGACACGAGAGAATCAGTAGGTGATTTATGAGCGAAGGCATCTTTCAACAGATTGCAGGCGTAACCCAAGATACCCATGATAATCAAAAGAATAACGAAATCTTTGATAATGGGTTTCCATTCTGTCTTATGAACCTCCTGCTCAGGGGTAGGCTCTGTAGTATCAGCAACAGGAGCCTCCATGGTGTTATCTACAGGAGGTTCCTTGGTTTCTACCTCTGCCACAGGAGCCGCAGCCGTGGTATTTTGCGGCTGTTTTTTGGGGGCGGATTTCTTCTTGTAATTCTTACGAGACATAGTAATAAAAATTCAGAAGTTAAGAGAATCAGGCATTCTGGGGAGCAGCCTCTTCCGCAGAGGCATCAGAAGCATCGGACTTAGCAACATCGCCGGAATCTTCCTCAGGCTTATCAGACACGAAGCTGTCTTTTGTGAGGATAATGGCAATGGGGGAGATGAATGCCATGAGCATGTAAATGGTCCACATGAACTCCGGAGAGCTCCAGAAGTCGATATGGCCGGTATCCATCTTGGCGGCAATGCCGTCGTAGCAGTAGTAAGATACCAACAAACCACCTACCACACCGTTGATCGGCTTGGCAATGAACATGGGCAAAGCAGAGAGCGACATGTAAGACGCAACTTTGTCTTTGGGAGCCACGCGTGCAACGTATTCGGAGAAACGGGGGCTGAACAACAACTCACCCGAGGCGAATACGATAATCTGAGCTACGATAGCAACGAAATAGGCCTGCCCGATTGTTTCAATACCGGGGATGATGAAGTACCACTCCGGCGGGATAGCAAGCAGAATCATAGAACAGGCAGATATCGTCATGCCCGAAATCATGAGCTTAACCGTGGAGAAACGGTTGAGAATCGGGATAATCAGGATAAGCCCCGTTATGATAATGAAGGGGTTGAAAGAGTTTACCAAGCCGAGCGAGAAATCATCGCCGATGGCACGAGTGTAATACTGCGGCATTACCAAGAATTGCAAGGTGAACACCAGACGCACACCCAAGGTAAGAACTAAGAACACGATAAGCTTCTGGAAGGGCTTTTCTTTGGCAACCTCGCAAATAAGCTGAAGCGGGCGGCGTTTAGCAGCCTCATTCTTAGCGATACGCTCTTCGGGCACGGCGTAGTTATCTTCATCAATCAAACGGGTAAAGATGAAGGCGATTACGTTGCAAGCAGTACCGATGTTTACCACCCACCACAAGCTGTTAATGGGGCCGAATGCGGAGCGCAGAGGGTCCACAATGGCAATACCGGCCAAGAATGCGCCGATATTCATAAACAGGTAGTAGAAGTTGAAGCCCGTGGGACGGGCACGCAACGTGGTGAAACGGCGAATTGACGTGGAAATACAGGGGCTCATGAAAGCCGTGCCAAAGGAAAGAATGGCAATACCTATAATCACGAAGTACTTGGAATGTTCTTGAGAAAGGCCACACACGTGCATACCGAAGTCTGACCCCAAGCCCATGATAAGACGCCCGCCGATGAGGAGCGCAAAGCCTATCAGGTAGGTCTTTTTCAGACCGATAATGTCGCAGATGGTGCCCACGGCAAAAACAAACATGGACAAGAACAGGGTGTACATACCCACCCAGTATGGGGCGTCGGCATCATTGAAGCCGCAATAGTCCTTCAAGAACAGTGTGAATACGATAATCAGCGTGAAGTACGACAGACCATCGAAGAACTGGATGAAGTTGGTGTACCAGAAGTCCTTACTGCATTCACGCAGCACCTTGAACTCCGAGAAGTACTTGGCGATTGGGTTTTGTTTTTTATCAGCGCTCATAATATGTTATTCTGAGTGTGTTTTATTGGTTTAGTGGAAATCAGGAAAGCACCGCACCTTTGCTGGCGTTGGTTGCTAATTTACGATAACGCTTAAGCCACTTACCGGCAACCTCCTGCATAGTAGGCTGCCAAGAAGAGCGGCGGGCGGCAATTTCATCATCGCTGAGTTCTGCGGTGATGGAACGATTGGGGATATCGATGGAGATGATATCGCCATCTTTCAAGAGACCGATGAGGCCACCTTCTGCCGCCTCGGGGGATACGTGGCCGATACAGGCACCGTGCGTGGCACCGGAGAAGCGACCGTCCGTAATAAGGGCGACACAGTTACCCAGGCCTTTGCCCATAATGTAGCTGGTGGGAGCAAGCATTTCTTGCATGCCGGGGCCACCCTTGGGGCCTTCGTTGCGAATGACTACTACGTCACCGGGTTTCACCTTATCGGCAAGAATGCCGGCGCAGGCATCCTCTTGGCTTTCAAAGATAACAGCGGGCCCACGGTGTACCATCATTTCAGGCAGCACACCGGCTTTTTTAACGATGGAACCCTGCTCTGCAAGATTGCCGAAGAGCACGGCGAGACCACCATCCGGGGAATATGCGTTTTCAATGGTGCGGATAACCACGGGGTCCTGGGTAGAAAGGCCCTCCATTTGATCACCAAGCGTTTTACCGCTCACGGTGGGCAGCTCAGTGTGGAGAGCACCGGGAATCTTATTGATTTCTGCAAGAATGGTCATGATGCCGCCGGCTCGCAAGACATCGTGCATATGGAAGCGAGAGCTGGGCGCCACTTTGCAGATATTGGGCGTGCGGCGAGAGATTTCATCTATGCGGCGCAAATCATAATCAAAACCGGCTTCTGCGGCAAAGGCAAGTGTATGCAACACAGTGTTGGAAGAACCACCCATGGCCATATCGCAGGTAAACACGTTATCAATAGCTTTCTCTGTGATAAGGTCGCGCGGCAACGGACCGCCCTGCAATGCCATTTCAACGGCACGGCGTGCAGCAGCACGCCAAAGCTCCTTGCGCTCCTCAGAAAGAGCAAGGAGCGTACCATTCCCCGGCAAAGCCAAGCCCAAAACCTCGCACAAACAGTTCATGGAGTTTGCGGTAAACATGCCGGAGCAAGAACCGGCACCGGGACAGGCATTACATTCCACATGGTGCAGCTCCTCTTCTGTAATCTTACCTGCTGTGCATGCGGCAACTGCCTCAAACACGCTATTGAGGTCCAAGTCTTCGCCATTGCGACCTTTACCCACAGCCATGGGGCCACCGGAGCAGAAGATGGTGGGTATGTTGCAGCGGAGCGCCCCCATTACCATGCCGGGCACAATCTTATCACAGTTGGGGATGCAGATACAGGCATCGAAAGCATGGGCACTCAGCATGGTTTCCACACTGTCTGCAATCAACTCACGACTGGCAAGAGAGAATTTCATACCATGATGAGCCATGGCAATACCATCACACACGCCGATGAGATTGAACTCTATCGGGGTACCACCGGCTTTTCTCACCTCGGCCTTAATCAATTCAGCAACCTTGTTCAGGTGCACATGGCCGGGTATCACCTCATTAAATGAGTTACAAATGGCGATAAAAGGCTTGCGGATATCCTCATCGCTCATACCCGTGGCACGCATCAAACTACGATGCGGCGCACGTTCTATACCGAGTTTTGTACGGTCTGATAACATAGCGCGCGTATTATATCATAAAACAAAACCATTTTCCAGCTAAAAAATTCGGACTGACTTCTTTTCCACCTTGACGCCACAGCTCTGCAAGTGTAAAATAATCGGCATGGTAAAATGCAATATGACATATCAGGGCGGGCTGCACTGTCAGCTTCAGCATGGGCCGAGCGGAGCAACCATCTACACAGATGCTCCTGTTGATAACCACGGCAAAGGAGAATCATTCTCACCGACAGACCTGATGTGCTCCGCAATGGCCGCTTGCATGGCCACGATTATGGGCATATATGCAGAAAAAGAGGGTCTTGACATCACCGGTTGCACTATTGAGGTAGCCAAGGAAATGAGCGCCAACCCGCGCCGCATTGCAAAAATTGAAACCACCATCACCCTACCATTGCCGGCAGATACCCCCCACAAAGCCGCGCTTGAGCAATGTGTTTTGGGTAGCCCCGCCATGCTCAGTCTTCATCCGGAAATAGAGGTGCCGATTACCTGGAATTGGCTTGGTTAAAGACTCCGCATGAACAGATTGACATATCTTTATTGGCTTACACCGCTCATGGTGCTGCTCAGCTGTGGCAGAATGCTTACAGATGTACTGGGCACCGGGACTCTGCTTCTGGTGGTCGTCGTTCCATTCATCATCTTAACATGGGGTATTGTTTGGATGAGACTGTACAATGACGGCAAACCGATTATACGCCCGGAGTTCGCCATTCTTTCCATTTTACCACAAAGCATCTACTTTGTAGTTATGGGATTAGGCACGGATTTGATGCACCACTATGTTTGGCAAAACATATATGTAGTGTGCTGGGTTGCGTTCGTGGCTATAATTATACTGAGTCTTAAACCGAAGCACAAAAAAGACAAAAAGATATCACCTACTAAAGATTTGATTTTTTGTATGATGTGCATACTCACTGTAGTATACGCATTTACTACTATGGGTGCCTATGGCGCTCAAATCTGCCATTCTTAAACAACCGCTAAAATACATGAATAAAAAAGCTCTTATCTTGACAGTCGCCACACTTGCGTTATGCGCGTGCAAATCTCCGTACTCGGATTGGGAAATGCCGAATGTTGTGCGTAATAATAAACCCCAACCCGCAAAAAAAGCACAGGAAACCTCGCGCAGTTCACAGGTACAGCCTCAATTTGAAAAGCCCAAGGCTACCCCCCCTGCACCGACTCAACAAATTCAGCCGGAATTCAAGAAACCCGAACCTGTCGTGGCACCCGCACCCAAGCCCGAGCAACAAATCCAACCCAAGCTGGAGAAACCGGAGCCCGTAGCAACGCCGGCACCCAAGCCCGCACATCAAATCCAACCCGAGCTGAAAAAACCGGAGCCTATTGCTGCACCGGTACCCGCTCCTGTAGCAACACCCGCTCCCAAGCCGGAGCCGAAGAAAGTTTCCGTAGCAGAAACAAAACTTCCCAACACACAAGTACAGCCCACCTTTACGCAGCCCAAACAACAGAGCGGCAGCCCCCGCCCCGTCATGACAAAGGCTCAAAAAGAGCAATACCCCGTTATGCCCGGGCAAAACCGCGCACTCAAACGTCGCCGCTAATTATGGCAAAAAATAGGCTCGATGTCATTGTTGCCTCGCGAGGGTTATGCGACTCTCGCGAGCAAGGGCGGCGTCTCATTATCAGCGGCGACGTCACAGTGGACGGCAAAGTTATCAACAAACCCGGCACCAAAGTAGATGATGCTGCTGACATCGAGGTTCACAACAAGCCCCGCTACGTCAGCCGTGGCGGGTTGAAACTGGAAGGTGCGCTCAACGCATTTCCCGTTAACCCGGAGGGGAAAGTTTGTCTTGATATAGGCGCCTCTACCGGTGGCTTTACAGATTGTCTGTTACAAAACGGCGCCATGCGCGTGCATGCCATTGATGTTGGGGTAGATCAATTGGTTGACAAATTACGCAATGACCCGCGCGTAGTGGTTAAAGAGCATTTCAACGCCCGCTACATGACCCCCGAAGACCTTGGAGAAAAGGTGCAACTGATTGTGAGCGATGTTTCTTTTATTTCACTTACGCACATATTACCACCTGCCTACGAATGCTTGGCAGAGGGTGGCGATATGCTGGTACTGGTGAAACCCCAATTCGAATTACAACCGGAAGACATTGGTCCCGGCGGTATTGTGCGCAACCCGGCGCTTCATCAACGTGCCGTTGATAAAATTCGCGATTTTGTTGTTAACGAACTCAAACGCGAATGGATGGGGGTGTCAGATTCCCCAATTAAAGGGATGGACGGTAACCGTGAATTCTTAGCTTGGTTGCGTTGAAAAATCCGACGCTGATTTATAACAATACGAAAAACCTCCGTTGGCATACACAACCAACGGAGGTTTTTGAGTATCAGTAATGATTAAAAAATCAGTATTTCTCTACCACCTTCATCATGGCGTCCATCTGAGCCTCGATAGACTCTACGAGAGCAATCTGAGTGCGGCAGCGGTCCAAGTTGTGTTCGGGACGCTTAATCTTGAAGTAGGTGTCACCCTCCAAGTAGTCGGTCAGGAAGCGCATACCGCACTCCATGGTGAGCAACTTACCGGAGAACGGAAGCAGTTCCTTCTCCAACGGGGTAAGGAAGGTAGCAGCCTCGCAGTAACCCTTGGCCAGAGCATCGAAGTACTCCATGCGCATGGTAACAAGAGAGGTGTTCTTCTCGTCCTCGGCGGCGGGAGAAGTAGAGGTGCGAATCATGTCACCAAAGTCATACAGGGAGGATCCCGGCATGGTGGTGTCGAGGTCGATTACGCAGATACCCTCACCCGTCACGTCATCAAGCATCACGTTGTTAAGCTTGGTGTCGTTGTGAGTCACACGCAGAGGCAGCTCACCGCTGGCAAGGTAGTTAACCACCTTGTGGCAGTCTGACTCGCGAGCCAAGAACCAATCAATCTCTTTGCGCACGGAAGCAGCGCGACCCAGAGAGTCTGCCTCCAAAGCGGCTTGGAAGTTCTTGAAGCGCTTGGTGGTGTTGTGGAAATCGGGTATGGTCTCGAAGAGGGGAGCACCGGGAAGATTGGCACCCAGCTTCTGGAAGTTACCGAAAGCACGAGCTACCTCGATGCACTGGCCGGGGTTCTCAATCATATCATACGTGCGAGCACGGTCAATGAAAGGATACACACGCCATACATTGCCATCCTCATCCTGAGCATAGGGTTTGCCATCCTTCGCGCACACGATGGTAAGAGTGCGACGGTATGCCTCTTTGCAACCTTCTTCAAGCAGCACGCGCAAAGCCTCATCGGTTACGCGCTTAACGTTCTCCATCAGCGGGATGGGCTGTTTGAAAACGTTGCTGTTAATGCGCTGCAAGATGTAGCTTACACGCAGACCGGCCTGGTCTACGATAACGCGGAAAGTGTCATTAATATGACCTGAGCCGTAAGGAGCGCCGCAGACATAATCGCCGCGCAGCTCAAACATTCCGGCAATTGCCTTAATATCGTACATAATCGAGATAATTAACCGAGTTTAGCAGGATATACGCCATCCTCAACGAGCTTGGCGATGCTCTCTACCACTGCAGGTTTGTCGCTCGGATAGGTTACGCCCAACCAATTAGCGGTGGTCTTGATGACGCTGCAATCTGCCTTACCGTTGTGGATAAGCTCATCAACAACGGTGGGGATGTAGCACTCGCTCTTAAGCTCTGCACCGTGCTCAGCCATGAAGTGAGTGAAGTGCTCCTGAATGCGGGCAATAAAGCTGGCGGGGAATACCCAGAAGTTCATGGATACAAGCTCCTCGGGGTCAACCGGATTGCGCTGGCCGCTGAGGCTGTCGCCACGGCATACGCCGTCTTCTTCCATCTTAATCTTGGTGTACTCTTCAACGCTGTCAAGGTAACCATCCTTAATACCGCAGATACCGCGGTTTACATCGCCATGGTCGCTGAGAGTATTCTTAAGGGGATAACCAATCATGCCGTAGTGCTCCTTGCAGGGGCAGCCGGGCTCAGCAGTAAGGAACTCAGCAGCCTTAACAAAGGCGTCTGCGCCGTAGAAGTCATCGGCATTTACTACCCCGAACGGCTCTTTTACAACGTTACGGGCAGCAAGCAAAGCGTGAGCAGTACCCCAAGGCTTTACGCGGCCTTCAGGCACACTGAAACCTTCGGGCAGGTCATCCAAACACTGGAAGGCGTAGTCAACCTCAATCTTATCGGCAAAACGTGCGCCGACCTGGCTCTTGAATGCCTCCTCAAAGTCCTTGCGGATAATGAATACCACTTTACCGAAGCCGGCACGAATGGCATCATATACGGAGTAATCAAGAATAACTTCACCGTTGGGGCCCATCGGGTCCAACTGCTTAAGGCCACCGTAACGGCTGCCCATACCAGCTGCAAGAACAAGAAGTGTAGGTTTCATAATAAAAATTGTAGTACTGTCGGTACAAGGGTATTCTACCTTTTCGATGCTATCTTGGCAAGCAAAAAGCGCAGAAAAGGCAAGCTTTTGCATATTTGCTCAGTTTTCAACGTATGATAATCAATCTTCGGAATATTCTCAATGGTTAATCTGCTACCAATTTTTTCCGGCATGGCAATTAATTATACGGACTTCATCGTTAGAGAAAAAATCCCTGAGAGCAACAACTCTCAGGGATTTAGCGGACAGGGAGGGATTCGAACCCTCGGTACGCTTTTGACGTACACACGATTTCCAATCGTGCTCTTTCGACCACTCAGACACCTGCCCAGTCGAACTTGAGTTCTTACATTCACCTAGATGAACGCGAGGAGAGTATAGCTGTTTTTTTGAGAGATTGCAAGCTTTATTTTTGAAAAATTGATTTTTTTTATAAATTCGTGCCATTTTTTTAAATAACGGCGGATAAATACCACAATTTATCAAGAAAAGGAGTTGAATTAATCTTACTTGAGAGGAAGCTCAGAACTCCCCTGTGTAACCTAATGAACAGAGAAAAAGAAAAGCCCTTTCTGCGAAAAACACAGAAAGGGCCAATCAAAATGAATAACAGTATGATTAGGGCTTCACAACGGAAGCAAGAACCACCGTGCCATTGAACGGAGTCGTTACATTGGCGGGCATCTCAACCTGAGCCAGACGGAAGGACTCACCCATCTTAACGGCAGTGATGTCGCCGGTCACGCAGCAGGGGATATCCTTAACGGCGCACTTAACGGGCATCTCGTGTACAATCTGGTGTACAACACCACCCATACCAACGCCAACGGGAGTGCCGGTAAGCTTAACGGCAACCTTGGTCTTAACAACGGTATCGGGGGTTACAGCCTCGAAGTCGAGGTGCATGGTGGCGTCGGTCAGGAAGCAACGCTGTACATCCTTAACCATGGCCAGAACCTCAGTACCATCGAGGTTAAGCTTAACGAGAACGGAGTCGGAATCAGCGGAATTAAGGAACACACGAACGTCAGAGAGCTTAGCCTGAACGTTGATGTTGCCTTCAACGGCGGGTCCGTAGATAACGCCGGGTACAAAACCCTGAGCGCGCAGAGCATTGAGCTTACCGGTACCGATAACCTCGCGCTTCGTCACATTGAGTGTAAGAGTCGTCATAATGATGAAACTATGTTTGAAATTGTGTTTTGTCTGAGTTCTTCCGACGTCGGTGCGCGGTAAATGTCACCCGCCGGGCTTGTCTCACCCGGCCACGAGGCGCGGGTGGGCGCAAAGAATGCCATTTTTATTAAGAAATGTCAAGCGAATTCGCAATTTTAACAAAAAAACATTGCAATTAAGCAAAATATCTGCTAGATAGAGGCAGCACACAATGAAGAAGTTACTCATAGCAACCCTGGCAGCATGCAGTTTGGTGATGGTATCATGCCAACACAATCTTAAATCGGAAAGTGGTCTTTACAATGTAGAATTGAAACACAACCCGAAAGTATTGGCTAAGGGCGTATGGACATGGGGCAAGGGTAATCCCTATGCCCATCAGAAGTCCGGTAAAATATACATATATCCGTTGGATGTATCGAAGGTAAGGAAAGAACACCCCGATACCGCAAGAGTCATGGTTGTACAAATGCATGATTACATGGTGCAAGCATTAGTAAAAGAATTGAAAGACCTCAATAGAGCTAATCATACCCAATGGAGTCTGACAACAAATCCGGCGGAAGCAGATCTCTGTATTCGCACGGCCATCGTGAAGTTTTCACCGCAAAAGCCGAATGTTAAGGTAGTATCCGCCATCGGCAGCACAGTCGGGGTTGTTCCCGGCGTGTCTAAAATATTGGGAGTCATAGCAGACGGCAATATCGTCATTGAGGGCACCATGAGAGATGCCCGAACGGGGCAACTGCTATTGGCTTTTAAGGATGCCAACCGCAAGACTGTACGACTCTACACAGAAGAGGCCTACAGCAAGACAGGCAATGCAGATGCCAATCTGCAGGAATGGGCAAAAAATATATCTACTGTAGTACGATTGAGCGGATTTGATAAGCTGGGCAACAGCACCCTGCAAAAGAAAACAGAAGAACGCTCCTATTTCGACGTATTCTCTCAAGCTGTATCAGATTCTTTCTGAAATTAGTTCTCTGTGTCCACCCCATCCAAAACACCGGATTTAGAAGACAGGCTTATAGCCTATTTACGAAATCCGCGGTATGAAGCACAAGATGCCTCGGCCATTGCGCGGGGCATGGGCATTGCATCTACAGAGCGTCCTGCACTGCGTGCTTTATTGAAAGAATGGCAACAAAGCGGCAAACTGGTACGCTTGAGCCAATCGAGGTTCACGCTGCGCACCGTTACAGACGCTAAGCTTACGGGGCGAATACGCAAACTGCCCAAGGGCAAGTTACTTTTCATAGCAGATGCAGACGGGCAACAAGAACTGAGCAAGCTATCCGATGATGCCGGCTCAGGAACAATTGAGCTACCTGTGCAAGCACACCGGGATGCGGGTGCAATGGATGGGGATTTGGTAAGAGTAACGGTGCGGCGCAACGCGCCTCGCGCCTACGGCCGACGCAAAGGCAAACCGCAACTCACAGAGCTGGCTTTAGAGGTGCGGGTAGATGAAATTCTGGAGCGCAGGCGCGGTACTTGGGTGGGTATATACCGCGCCGGAGGGCGCTACGGTTATTTGATGGGGGATGGTAAAACAGCCCCGGAAAGCGTGCGAATTGCGGCTCCGCCACCCGCAGGCCTGCTTTCGGGCATGGTTATTTCTGCCAATATCTTGAATTACCCGCTCGGCAAGATGGAGGCAACAGCCACTATCGACACCGTACTGGGCTGGCCGGATGATGTAGGGGTGGATATAACAACGATTATTCATCGCTATACGCTCAGAGACACCTTTCCTCCTGCCGTTTTGCGAGAAGCTGAGCAGTTAAGCCAAGACATATCCACAGAAGAATACGCCCGACGAGACGATTGGAGACAAGAGCTCGTATTCACCATAGACCCGGCCACGGCTCGCGATTATGACGATGCCATCTGCGTAAAAGAGCTTTCTAAAGACAGCTGGGAGCTTGCAGTACATATTGCAGATGTAAGCTATTACGTTAAACCCGGCAGCGCCTTGGACCAAGAAGCCTACCTGCGTGGCAACTCCACCTACCTGCCGGACCGAGTTTTACCCATGCTGCCACCCAAGTTGTGTGATGATATCTGCTCTCTGCGCGCCGGGGAAGACAGGCTCACGCGGCTGTGCCTGATGCGCATTAACCGCAAGGGTGAGGTTTTCCGCGCAGAGTTTCGCAATGCGGTCATTTGCTCTCGCAGTAGGCTTGATTACGGCACTGCACTGGCTGTTATCGAGGGGCGAGGCAGCACACAAGATACCGAGGTGGACCAAGCTATTAAAACAGCCCATAAGCTGGCCACAGTGTTGCGCAAACGGCGCATGAAACAAGGAGCCCTTAATCTCGAAGTTCCCGAACTCAACCTCATTCTGAACCATCTGGGCAAGGTGGAAGACATTGTAACAGAACGCAGCGATGCCGCCCACCAAATGATTGAAGAGTTTATGCTCGCGGCCAATGAAGCCGTGGCACATGCGCTCACGGCAAGCATGACGCCTACCATTTACCGAGTACACGAAGAGCCGGACCCCGCCAAATTACAGACATTTGCAGACACCGCACGCAGCTATGGTATACGCGTGGGGGCGCTCACATCTCGCGATGAGTTGGTAGCAATTACCGAGCAAATCAGCGGGCATGAAGACGAGCAAATTCTCACCACTGCCCTGCTCCGCGCCATGATGAGGGCCCGTTATGCTACCCAAGCCCTCGGGCACTTCGGCTTAGCTAAGTCGGATTATTGCCACTTTACCAGTCCGATTCGTCGTTATGCAGATTTATTGGTACACCGTGGGTTCGACCGCCTCGTCCATGGAAAACATGCCACCGTACAGCTCCCACCCATGGGGCAAATGTCAACCATTGCTGAGCATATTTCCGAAACGGAGCGCAACTCTGCCGCAGCCGAAAACGAGGCCAGGCAATCAAAACTCGCACAGTTTCTGGCAGATGAGTGTACGGCGGAATCTCCGCGCACTTGGAGTGGCATCATTACAGATGCCTATCCCCAAGGTCTGGCGGTTGAAATACCGGCTCTCCAAATGAAAGGTTTTGTGGGCGGCGATGAGCTGGAAACCGCATACGGCGCACGCTGGTTCTTCGAGCGCCACACCCGCAGGTGGTCATCTACGGATGGGCGCTTCCTGCTACCGGGCGACACCATGCAGCTCATCCCCTGTAACGTCGACCTCGAAACACGTTTTATAGACTTCCGGCCGGCAGAAGGCTCAGAAATCAAAACGTAAGCCCGCGCGTATCTCGTGTACCCCCCATTCCGGTGCTTTTACATGCGGACAACCGCGCTCCCACTCGTGGCGAGCTTCGGGGCGAGCAGAAGATGAGCTGAACTGGTAGCCTACTTCCAAGCTGGTTCTCTCGTTAATTTTGTAATTAAGCCCTGCATACGCAGCATAGATGAAACCAACGGCCGAATTTTCTTGCTCCGGCTTACTGTAATAAGTGTCCTCATACGGGTCATAATGCATATCGTATGGATAGTAGTCCAGCGATAACTTTTGAACATCCAAACCACCTTTCACCCCTGCGGCTAAACTTAAACTTTGGGTAACGGGTATCTGCACGCGGTACCCTACCATCAGGGTAAAAGAGGTGCGGTTATACTCATATTCAAAATATCTCGGACGGTGGTTCCCCGGTAGCATCATCTCCACATCGCCACCACCGCCACCGATGCCTAATCCTATGGTAACTGACTGATAAGGTGCAAACTGATATCCATATTCTAACTCAAACCGAGCTAAGTCGCAATCATACAACTCATTCTCAGAATTGCTGCTGATACCGTAAGAAAGATTGAAAGAGAATTGATGCTGTCGCTCCTCGGGTTGTGTTGACTGCATGGTTATCTCTTGAATCTTGCTATCATCCACCACCTCATTCGGCATCGGTTCAACGGCGACACCCACCATTGCACCAACCATACTCATTGTAACGATTGTTTTATTCATAAAGTCTATTTGTTTTAGATATAATTATCAAAACAAAAACGGTTTTGCAAGCTTAAATAAATTTATTTTTCAATTTTCTCAAAAATAGCATTGACAATTCCTACAAGAATGATATAAATAAACCAACAACCGAAAGGAATAACAAATATGAAGAAAACCATCTACACAGCACTGTTCGGAGCCCTGCTCTGCGGGGCAATAGTAGCACCGCAAGTTGCAGCAGACGAACCCTACAACAGCCAGCAGCGTCAGGTATTGAGAGCAGCTCGCAACGGAGATGCCGCGCTGAAATCACTTCTCAGCCAAGGCGTAAATATCAACGCAACGGATGAAGATGGTGAGACGGCCCTAATGGAAGCAGCAGATGGTCGCAACCCGGAGGTGGTGAGAGTTCTGATTGCCAATGGAGCCAATGTCAATGCAGCAGATGAGGACGGCGAAACCGCACTGATGATTGCTGCAGACGAGGGTAATACGGAGACGGTTCGCCTGCTCATACAAGCCGGGGCCAATGTAAACGCCCGAGATGAAGAAGGAGAATCAGCCCTTGACAAGGCGATAGATGAGCGCAACCACCAAGTAGCAGAGTTGCTTCGCGCTGCCGGTGCCCGTTAATGCAACTCACAAAAAACGTTTCAAAGCTCGGGGAACACCCCCGAGCTTTTTTTGTATTCTAACAATTTGAAAATTAGAATTGACGGATGATAAAGGGAGGAGTATAAAAGGGGCTCAACAAATACCCGTCACATAAATGAAAGAAATCATTATTTGCAACATTATAGCCGCAGCCATCGTCGGCGCAGTATTAATTCCTCTGGCTTTAGCATCATCTTCATCTTATAAAAACCAGAAAGAAGAGGTATACGAGGCCGCCGGTAAAGGAGGTGACGCGCTCCGCAGCCTGATGAGCGAAGGTATCAGCATTAACTCCATAGACGAGCACGGCAAAACAGCGCTGATGGATGCAGCAGATAACAACAAACCACAAATCGTGCAGACGCTCATCAGCAACGGCGCAAATGTGAACATGCAAGACGAAACAGGACAAACCGCCTTGATGATGGCAGCAGAAGACGGCTCCACTCAAATTGTCAGCATGTTATTAGATGCCGATGCAGAAACGAAAACACGGGATTACAAGGGAGAAACCGCATTGGAAAAAGCGGAGAAAGCCGGTTACAGAGACACCTCAGGCTTTATAGGCCGCTCCGGTGAACATTAAATATACCCCGATACCCCCTTACAAAAAAACACGGCAGGTATGAGGATATCATACGCTGCCGTGTTTTTTCAGATAACTAGCTCATTTATTGCCACTGCCAGAGGGCACCGCAAACATCGGTTGGCATACGCCAATCAGCGCGGGGGGAGAGCGCGATAGTGCCCACCTTGGGGCCATCGGGTACGCAAGTGCGTTTGAATTGCTGAGTAAAGAAACGGCGCAAGAACATACGCAGCGTGCTGTCTACCAGCGCCTCATCATACTCACCGGCAAAGGCATGCATGGCCAAGGCTTTCAACTTAGCAGGCTCTGCACCATACTTGATGAAATGGTAGAGGAAGAAGTCATGCAGGTCATAGGGCCCGAGGATTTCCTCTGTTTTCTGGTCAATCTTACCATCATCAGAGGGCGGCAACAGCTCCGGGCTAACGGGCGTTGCATTCACATCTCTCAGCACGGCAGCCAGCGCCGGCTCAGCTTTTGTGGCAGCGTACTCGATGAGGCAACGTATGAGCGATTTGGGTATAGAACAATTCACCCCGTACATACTCATGTGGTCGCCGTTATAAGTGGCCCAACCCAAGGCAATTTCTGACAAGTCGCCCGTACCCACTACCATGCCACCGGTCTTATTGGCAAGATTCATCAGCAACTTGGTACGTTCGCGGGCCTGCACATTCTCATAGGTATTGGTACGCAGCGCGGGGTCGAAGTCCAAATCTTTGAAATGCAAGAGACAAGCTTCTTTGATATTAACCTCTTTAAAAGTACAGCCCAGCAATTCAATCATCTTGACAGCGTTGTTATAGGTGCGCCCCGTAGTACCGAAGCCGGGCATGGTAAGAGCCAAAATACTGTCATTGGTGCGGCCAAGCAACTTGCAAGCGCGGTCGCACACCAACAAAGCCAAGGTACTGTCTAAACCACCGGATACCCCTATAACCAGGGTTTTGGCGTATGCGCACTCTATACGCTTGGCTAATGCAGCAGCTTGAATATTGAGGATTTCCTCACAACGGTATTCACGTATTGCGGGCTCGGGCACAAAGGGACGCGGAGGCAGATAGGCATATTTCAAATCGCAAGCAGGCACGGCGTCTCCCGGGCACAAAATGCAGCGGGGCTCGGGCCACTCTGCCTGCAGAAGATTGTCGCAGAAAGTACTCTCGCTGAGGCGTGCTGCACCTAATCGCAGCATATCAACATCTGCGTATACCACGCTCAGCTCGCGTTCAAAAGGTGTGTTTTGTGCAGAGATGCGCCCATTAACGGCAATAAGAGCCGACCCGCCACACACACCATCTTGCGTGCTTTCGCCCACACCGGCACCGGCATGCACATACGCAGCCACACAGCTGCCACTGCGAGCAGCCACCTGGGTGCGAATATACTCCGTACGGCCGGCAATCGTAATAGCCGCCGCAGGATTAAGAATAACACGCGAGCCTTGCATTGCCAAACGGGTAGAGGGCGGTAACAAGGCTGTGGCATCATCACCGATTTCCACACCGAATTTGAGCTCTTCGGTCACCTCAAAAATCAAATCCGTACCAATGGGGATGCGGTAGGAATCGCCGTGCGCACTTATCTCGCTGCGGGTCAGCATGGCGGCAGGTGAAAATTGACGGCGTTCACAGCATTCTCTCTTATCGGGTATAATGCTCTTGGGCACAAAACCACGCACAAAACCACCCTGCACCACAGCAGCAACATTAAACAACTTGTCATCCAGCAGTAGCGGCAACCCCACCACTGCAACAATGGGTAAATCCGCAGTCTGATTTGCGAAACGAGCCAACGCAGCCTCAGCAGCTTTCAGCAAAGAGGGTTGGAAAAACAAATCTGCACAAGATGCGGCGGTAATACACAGCTCCGGGAACACCACTACCGAGACCCCTTGTGCTGCCGCCTGCTCGGTGGCAGCAATAAGCTCCGCTGTATTATACTCAACATCCGCAACGCGCACGCGCGGAACCGCCGCAGCCAATCTGTAATAGCCGTAAGTGCTCATCTCAATGCATATTCTGCCATATTCTCACCGAATGTCAATCAAAATGGCAACGTAAAAATAACGTCATACCACAACTCTCGCCTTGTAGGTAAAGAAGCTGTATGATAGAAAGAGACTAACATGAAACCGCGTATCAAAGCTATCATGATGTGTGCTGCCATGCTTACGGCAGCCCTGCCTGCATATTCACAGCAAGAGACAGCCGGACTTAACAATCCGTTAATGGTACTCATGCAAAGCGGAACAGTTGCAGAACTGAAAGGACTTATTGCCGACGGGTTTGACGTCAACATGCGTGATGCAGAAGGCAATACCCCGCTGTTACTGGCTGCAGTAAACCGCCGTACAGACCTGATGTATGTGTTGCTGGAAAACGGTGCAGATGTCAACTTTGCCAAAGAGCCCGGTGTTACAGCATTAGGTATTGCCTGCATGTTTGATGACTGGTCCATGATTGATTTGCTTATCACCCATGGAGCAGACGTTAATTACTGCGCCCCTAACGGGGAAAGCACGCTTTCCATGGCCTGCGCTCAGGGTGCGGTCAATGCCGTGCAAATGTTGTTGACGGCTAAGGCAACCCCCAATGTGGTGGATTCTAAGGGTGTTACCCCCTTATTGCATGCCGTGATGAACAACACGGAGAACAGCCTTTCCATCGTTGAAATGTTGGCAGAAAAAGGTGCCGACGTTAACCTCGCCATGCCCAACGGGTTCACACCGCTGATGGGCGCAGCCCAGATGGATGACCTTGGCATTGCCGAGCTTTTAATCCGGCACGGTGCAGATGTTAACGCCCGCCAAGGCGTGGCCAATGGCCCCTCTGCTCTTTCCATTGCAGTTGCGCTCGGCCACAGTGGCATTGTAGAGTTGCTCACTGCCAACAACGCAGATATTTCTGTAGGCATTAACGCCCATACGTCTCTGTTGGCTTATGCCTCCATGCTGGCTCGCGCAGATATTATGGAGCCGCTTCTCAAGCATGGCGCCAATGCAAGTACTCGTGATGCACGCAGCAATGCTACCCCGTTGCATATTACTGCCACCGGCAATGCGCTCATGATTGACTCTATCAAACTCATGGGGGCCGCATCTCTGCTTCCCCGCCATGAAAGCAAAATGGATGCAGCATGGGCTTGCCAAGTTCTTATCGACAACGGAGCCGATGTAAATGCCGTGGATAACGAAGGCACCACGCCCGCCATGATTGCAGCTATGGATGGAGCCCCCGAGACGCTCCGCATTCTCATTGACAATGGTGCAGACCTCAACCGTGCCGACAATGCGGGCCGCACGCCCCTGATTCTCGCGGTACTCAGCCCCGAGGCCAAGGCAGATATCTCTCTTTCTCACGTTACCCCCAATGTAGCAGCCCAAGTAAAACCGCACGTGGTTGCCAGCATGGAGGAATACCCGGATGTGGAGAGTACGGTCAAGCTTCTGCTCAGTGCCGGTGTAGACATTAATGCCAAGGATAAAGCAGGCAAAACAGCCCGCGACTACGCCACAGATGCTGAGGTCATCCGCCTTTTGGATGAAGCCGCTGCAAAATAATGCAGATTCAAACACTCAGAGAACGCCTGAAAACGCTGGCAGAGCCACGTTTTCAGGCGTTTGCCTCTTCCCTTATACCGGGGGAGCAACACTTGCTGGGTGTACGCTTACCCATTTTGCGTAAATTAGCTAAAGAAGCAGCACGCAGAAATCGAGAAGAGATTTTTAACGAGCCAACGCCCCCACAAAGCATGGAAGAATGCTTGCTGCGCGGCATGTTGCCCGGCTATGCAAACAAAAGCGTGGAGCTCGAACAGCGATTGCAAGAATTGGCTCGATTTGTCCCGCTTATCACCAACTGGAGCATTTGCGACTCATGCTGTGCCACCTACAAGTTTGCAAGAGAGCATCGAGAACGCGTATGGGACTTTCTGCAACCATACCTGTACTCAGAGAAAGAGTTCGAAGCACGATTCGGGCTTGTGATGCTGCTCAACCACTTTATACAGCAAGAAGAATGGGTAACGAGAATCGTGGGTGTGTTGCCGAGCCTACCCTGCAAGGGCTACTATGCAGAGATGGCAGCAGCATGGCTACTTTGTGAAATTCACCTGCGTTACCCAACTTTGGCAGCCACGCTCCTTGCAGAGCCTACCCCATTATCCCCCGCCATACGAAACCGAGTATTGCGAAAAATACGAGAATCCGCACGCAAAGGTTGAGCTAACCGGTTTCTGCGGTGTAATTTCAAGCTGTTTTTTGAAAATTAGGGCGGCTGTGGGGTCAATATTCGTATATGAAAAGCTCTACAGATAACGACCACATCAGCATTTTCGGCTCTGCCGATGTTGCAAAACCTTTGCCGAGCAAGACGTTTCCCAAAACGCCGATGCATGCAGAAGAATGTTTTCAGCTCATTCGCGATGAATTGATGCTGGATGGCAATGCCCGCCAAAACCTCGCCACATTCTGCCAAACTTGGGATGACCCGCAGGTGCACAAGCTCATGGATTTGAGCATCAGCAAAAACATGATTGACAAGGATGAATACCCACAATGCGCTGAAATTGAACAGCGCTGCGTGCGCATGATTGCCGACTTGTGGAATGCCCCCGACCTCAATGACGTCATCGGCTGCTCTACCATCGGCTCCAGTGAAGCTTGCATGTTGGGTGGCATGGCAGCCCTGCACCGCTGGCGTGCCCGCCGCAAAAAAGAGGGTAAACCCACGGACAAACCGAATCTGGTGTGCGGTCCCGTGCAAATATGCTGGCACAAGTTCTGCCGCTATTGGGATGTTGAAATTCGAGAGGTACCGATGGCCCGCGACCGATTCTGCATGGATGAGGCCGAAATGCTGAAACGCGTAGACGAAAACACCATTTGCGTGGTGCCCACGTTCGGTGTTACCTACACCGGTCAATATGAGTTCCCCGAGCCCATTTGCCAAGCGCTCGATAAACTGGCGGCCTCCGGTGGACCGGATGTAGATGTGCACGTGGATGGCGCCAGCGGTGGTTTCCTGGCCCCCTTCCTTGCACCGGATATCCGATTCGACTTCCGCCTGCCGCGCATTAAATCCATCAGCTCCAGCGGCCACAAGTACGGGTTGGCGCCGGTGGGTTGTGGCTGGGTTATCTGGCGCAGTGTGGCAGACATGCCGCAAGAGTTAGCATTCGCCGTCAACTATTTAGGTGGCAGCATTCCTACCATTGCCCTCAACTTCTCGCGCCCCGCAGGCCAAGTCATCTCGCAATATTACACCTTTGTACATTTGGGCAAAGAGGGCTACAGGCGCGTGCACCAAGCCGCCTATGATGTTGCGTCCTATCTTCACAAAAAAATCTCCAAGCTCGGCAAGTTCGAGTTCATTGCCACCGGTAACCCGCAGACGGATATTCCCGCCGTGTGTTTCTACATGAAAAAAGGTTATGAACCCGGTTACAACCTCTACGAGCTCTCTGACCGCCTGCGCACGCGCGGTTGGCAGGTGCCGGCTTTCAGCTTGCCGGATGATGTATCAGACATCGTGGTCATGCGTGTGATGGTGCGCCGTGGCGTGACCATGGACATGGCCGACCTGCTCTTGAAAGATATGGAGCGTAGCATGGCTTTTTTGAGCAAACACAAGCCGAGCATTCACACAGACGAAAAGGAGGCGCCCGTGTTTAAGCACACTTAAAACCCAACACCATTCATTATTAATACAACACGGCACCTGCCATTCGCAGATGCCGTGTGTTTTATATTCTTTTTTAATGCTAACGCATCAGAAGGTCCAAGAGGCACCGATGTTGAGGCGGTGCTCGTTAGAATCCTCCATGGCGCTGTAGCTGTAGTTGACGGAGGCAGACCATCTTGCATTGAATCGATAGGTTGCACCTACCTCTACCTCAACACCATTGCGGCCGGGATTGCATACGCCACCGCTTACGCCGTTCATGCGAACGGTGGGGTCGTTGCGAACCATATCGCTGAAGTAAGAAATTTCACCGCTTACAACCAAGCGCTCGCAACCGCTGCGCAGTATGGAGCCGGACTTAGCATCCGTTACGGCCGGCATGCCCCAAAGCACATAGCTGGCACCCACACCAAGTTCACCACGAAGGTTCTGGATAGAACCGGTGTGTACGCCGTTAACCGTTGCGGAATCCGTTGCAAAGTACTCCAGGCCTACGAAGCCATTCACACCGAGGCGGTCGGACACCTTGTGGTTACGGCTTACGCGAGCATCAATCTGCACGCTGTCCTGCTCCCAGCTCATACCGTTGTATGAAGAATCAGTTACACCGTAAGCAAGAGTCCAATCCAAGGTCCAAGAATCGGTAGCAGTTACGGGCTTGAGGAGGTGCTCACCATATACAGCGGCGTAGCTGCCTTCTTGCTCTACCTTGCGGAACCCGGTGGGAGAAACATCACCTTCTACATAACCGAGTGCGATACCCAGCAAATGCTTCGAGTTAATGCGCAAGTCTGCACCGATTACTGCACCGGTTACGTTAACATCCGTGCCGTACAGGTCATTATGACCGGTCACGATGGTAAACCATACAGTACCGCGGCCATCAGCCATGCAGGCAGTGTTGTTGCGCTGTCCGTGTACGGAATCCACAAAGGCGCGGGAGGCGGAGGCAATCCCCCAGTTAGCAAAACCAATGGGTTCTGCAAGCTCGCGCTTGTACTTAAGGGCCAGCACAAGGCTGTTGCCGGTCTGCTCAAGCATGACGCTATCGTCAACGAAATCAAGCACTACTTCGCCGGCGGTTAATCCTTCAGAAGCGCTTACCAGAGTATCACCGGCCTTGTAATCACCCTCGAGCTTAAGGGTGGTAACACCGTTAAGAGTCAAGCTTCCGGTTACGTTCAGGCCCACGCCATTGTACAGGGCGATAATGCCGTTTTCATTGAGAGTGAAGTTGGCAGCAATGCTTGCATCCGAATCCGTCTTCACGTCAACGTTATCAACGGTCAGAGAGGGACCGCTAATCTTACCGGCTCCGCTCATAAGAAGCTTGTTTGCCGTGGTGGCATCGGTAAGCACCAAGTCACCCGTTACCTCCAAATCACCGTCGTATGCACCGCCACCCATTAAGGTGCAGCCCGTTACCTTGATATTGTTGGTAACGGCAAGGTCGTTGAGGTCGAGCGTACCGCCATTAGCAAGCTCGATATCACCTGTACCCAGGCTATCGGCAGCATCGATTTCAAGCACGCCACCGTCAATCTTAGTGCCACCGGTGTAGGTGTTGCCACCGGAGATTGTAGTGGTATCTGTGCCGCTTACGGTTACGGTAGAAGCCCCTTCGATAGTAGCAGCAATGATACCGCCGGAGGCCTCAATGGTGGTATCGGTAAGAGTACCGCTCACCTCGGCATCTGCCGTGGTCTTCAGGGTACCGGCCGTAGATTCTACAGCGATAGCCGTGTTAGCGGTCAATTCACCGGAGGCTTCGCTCATTTCTACCGTCACATCGGTAAGGCCGGCAGCATCCAGAATCTCGGAGGAGGACACCTCGCTGCCATCACCCTCGGTGCGGATGTAGTATATGGAGTAATCGGGGCCGGTTTTACCGGCCAAACCATCCTCGGAGAGTTCGTATTCCGTGCCGTCAACCACTACCGTGGTGCCTTCTTCTACATAAAGAGAACCTTCGGGGGTATTGTCTCCGTTGGGATCATTATTGACGATAAGCAGGCCGGTGCCGCCTTCTTCGCGATAGAAGCCGTTGCCATCGGGTGTTTCTTTACCCTCCGTGCTGATAAAGGCAGCAGGCAGTTCCACCTCCGTGGGGGTAAACCCTGCCTCAAAGGCACCCTCTATGGTCAGCGTACCGGAGTTCTGCACTTCATCAGGAAGCACGGCTGTGACATCGTCTGCTGCAATCAAGGTAGAATCACCGGCAGTTGTGACGGGGCCATCACCCAATGCGTTTTCATGACCGAGAATCACAGTGGTTTGCTCGCCCTCTGAACCAATGTTGGTGCCGAGCGTATATGAGTTATCACCATTGATGGTAACGGTGGCACCACTGATATCAAGACCGGTCTTCAAATCACCGGGACCATCGCTCAGATCTTCATCCAGCGTGACGTCTTCGTCAATCTCGATAATGGGCTTATACACCAGTGTACCCATCACATTTGTGGTCGGGTCTGCAGAGGTGGAATCCTGCACCCAAGTTTCTTCACCGCCAAGGCTCCACTGTGCAGAATCCAGACCAATCAGGGTAAAGGAGTTTTGCAGGGCGGTCAAATCAACGGTACCGGTTGCTACCAGCACATTGAAATCAAAGCTTACGGATTCGGTATCAGCCGTTACGGAACCTACATCCGCATTGTCGGCCAACCAATCTTCGGTAAAACCAATACCGAATACGCTGCCGGAGGCCATAGTCCAAGAGGTTACGGTATCAGTATCTGCAGCGGAGGCGCCTACATTAATTGCAGCGTTCGTGCCATCGAGAATGGCGTTGAGCACACCGTCAGATGTTACGGTCAAGCTTCCCTTGGCACCGGCTGTACCGGAACCCACTGTCAACGTGCCGGTGTTATCAAGCTTGGCGCCGGAGGACAAGGTGAGCTCCTCTGTAGTCAAGGTACCCTGCACATTAAGTTTGGCACCTTCGCCAACAGATACGGAATCAGCATTAACAGCAGCTTTAGAATCAAGGTTGATGGTACCTTTACCACTCTGCTCAATGGTGTAGGTTGCATTCTGGTTGGTGTAAGGTCTGCGGACACTTTCACGATAATTCTGACGGTCAGCTTCAGCCAACTCTGTGGTAGTATACCAATCGCAGAAATCAATCGTACCATCGCCCGTCTGATTAATTGCGATAGTAGAGCCCTTGCCGAAGTGGGCACCTTGGGTCAACTTGATGGTACCCTTACCGCTTTGGTTGATGATAACTTTCTTTGAAGAAAACGTAGAAGAACCGGTTAATCGACCAAGGCCCAACGTTGCGTTATCATTACTTTGGTTAATCGTCAGAGAAGTACCGATTTCCATTTGCTCCGTAAAGTACATGGTAGACTCAGCGGTTCCCGTCTGATTAATGGTAGCGGCACCGTTGAATGCAGCATCGGTACGCACGCTCATCAAACCGCCAGTTTGGTTAATTGTACCTTTAAAACCGGCAGAGCAATGATAAGATGTCAGCCCCTTCGTTACATAAGCGCCATTGTATGCCCCCATATAGAGCTCGCCACCGCTGATGGTAAGACTATTGGTAATAGTTGACTGCTTATTGCTGGAGGCATTATAAGAAGAGTTACCGGAGCCACAGTATGATGTGGAAGTTGTATCCAAGCGAACAGTACCGCCCTCTATCACCAAATCCTTAATCTGGCATCCTAGAGCATCCAGTTGTGCGTTATCTTTAACCGTTAAAGTACCGTTGGTAACCTTCAGATAAGCCGCACTACCACCATCGGCATTACCACCACCCACAGCAACATGACCATTGCCCGCAATCGTCATATCACCGTTAATAGTCAGGTTTTGGGTGCGGGTGTTGTTATTGAATTTGGTGTATAAATTATCACTACTATCAATGTAACCCACACGGTCTGTCCCGCTAACAGTGAGACTATCCAGCGTCTTTGTGGTTGATGCATTTTCAAGCTTGGTATCCTCTGCATATGCATTATATGCAGCCATGCTCACCATTGCACTAAGCAAGGCAACGCGCAGCATTTTAGGTAAATGTAATTTCATAGTTTGTATTTTGTGTTGAGTGATTTAAAGAAAAAATCAATAAGGTTATTCGTTACATCCTTTAACATTTTTTCTGCGACTTGTAAAGCTTATTCGTTATTTATGCCCCTATTTCAGCGTTTTCCGGCAATAAATAGCGCCATTCTTGTATGTCTGGAGAAGCAAAATAAAAAAAAGGATATAAAAACAAACAACATGATACAATATAAGGTCATAAGGAGAAGGCCACCCGATCGCGGATTCGAGCCACACCTCGCAGAGGATAAATAGAAAACAAAAAAGCAAGCACCGAGAGGTACTTACTTTTTTGTTTAGCCTAGCCTTTGAGAAGGGTACGGCAACCCGCTGTTTTGTACTCAAAACCGACGTTTTTCCACTCAAAAGCCAAGTCCTTTTCCAAGTCCTGCGAACTCTTCCCTTCTTATCTCATGTTGTTCACGCCTGAAAAGCTCACATTCTCGTCCTGTTATCGCCAAGAAACAAACTTGCAAAAATGAAAAATCATGGTATCATAACGACAGTTAGCTATGGAGAACAAGGATAAAGGTTATGTGTATATCCTCACGAACCCGAGTTTTCGAGAGGATTGGGTGAAGATAGGCAAAAGCAGTCGTCTGGTCGATATCCGCTCCAAAGAGCTGGATAACACAGCTGTACCTTTACCCTTTGAAATCTTCGCTACCATGGAGACAGTCAAGTATAACGAGGTTGAAAAACTCGTTCATAAAACCATTGACCGTTTAACTGACCTGCGAATTCGACAAAATCGAGAGTTTTTCAATGTTGCTCCACAAATCGCGCTGGATATTTTCAGAGATATTGCACTTACTGTAGATGATGCTATCGTCCTCGAGTACCACGATAACAAACCCATACTTCCTACCAGCCCTGCTCCCTCGCCATCAGACGACACGCCGAAAGCTCCTCGACGAGGCCGTTTCAAGTTCAGCATGGTTGGTATCAAAATTGGCGAGCTGGTGACGTTCACGCCAACCAGCACAGAAGTTAAGGTAGCAAGCGACGATTCAGTAGAATATGAAGGACGCATCTACAAGCTCTCCCCGTTTGTCGGAACATTCATGCCGGAAGACCGCCGCAATACTTCAGGAGCCTACCAAGGAGCAAAATATTTCAGTTACAAAGGCAAAATACTCGATGCCTTGCGTACAGAATGCGAATGTTGAAACCTTGTTTAATATCATTCCTGAACATTACCTGTTTTATTAACTCCCGAACCAAACTACATCCATATGGTTTATGTGCTCATTTCTTTACTAATTATTGCTGCATATATCATATGGATGCAGAATATTTCGTCTAAGAAGGGTAGCCACACACAGGAAACGGTCAACAAACGCCCTAATACAGTATCTATAGGCGGGAAGACTATCGTTTCAAATGCAATACAAACGGAGAATGAACTTCCTCCACATAATACAGTTTCTCAAACCTCAGAACTTACAATTACATCCGAGTTTCAAGCAGTAAAATCACTTCTACAAAATGGGAAGAAAGTGATTTTGGTCACAGGCGGAGCTGGTACAGGTAAAACAACCCTAATACAATGGTTAAGAAATTCAGAATTACCAATTACACAAAAATGCGCTGTTGTTGCATTTACTGGAATAGCTGCCTTAGTGGGTAAAGGTAAAACTATTCATTCATTTTTCAGATTGGGATTAGGTGTTCTTTGTGACGATACATGGGAAGAAAATAATACGGAAGCATTCGTTACAATATGCCGCAATCTTGATTTGCTTATAATTGATGAAATTTCAATGGTAAGGGCAGACTTGATTGATGCAATTGATCGAAGATTACGTGAAGCAAGAAGGTCAAATGAATCATTTGGAGGTGTGTCTATATTAATGGTTGGTGACCCATGCCAATTGCCACCCATAGTAACACAAGAGGAACAAGTTTTTTTCAAATCCTCATCAATAAGAACAAGCGAATTAGTTAATTGGAACAGTCCATGGTTTTTCCATGCTAATGTATTTTCACGTTTGAAATTTGCGCATGTTAAATTAACAACCGTTTTCAGACAAGAACCTGAAATGCGTTCTTATATTGAACAGCTCAACGAAATAAGAAAACTAGCTCTCCAAAAGCGTAACATTGATAAAAGCCTTTCTTTTTTTAATAAAGAATGTTATCTATCTAAAAGCTTGTTTAATGATTTAGCTATATCCATCACGTTTACCCGAAAAGATTCAAATGCTATAAACTCACGAAATCTTAAAGCCTTACAAACGAAAGAATATTCATATGATGCTACTGCATCTGGTATATTCATCCAAGCTTCAGAAGCATCATTGCCTGCAGATGCTACACTAACACTCAAAGTAGGAGCTCAAGTAATGATGCTAGCAAATGATGCATATAAACGCTACGTTAACGGCTCCATCGGCATTGTTAAACAACTATCGGATTATGGAATTACCGTCGAGCTGGATAATGGAGTAAACGTAGAAGTTGAACGCTATAGTTGGATTTCATATACCTACAAATATAACGACGAAACCGACTCTATTGAACAAGAAGAAGATGGTCGTTTTACCCAATACCCTGTTACTTTGGCTTGGGCTTTTACAGCGCATAAAGCTCAAGGCAAAACTCTAAACAAGGTAAACATAATCCTTGATAAAGATGCATTTGCTCCAGGGCAAACATATGTTGCGCTCAGTAGAACGAGGAAAATTCAGGACATGAGATTTTCTGCGCCTCTGCAGCATACTCATTTCAGAACAGATGACAATTTAAATCAACTTGTCCATTTTCTAGAACCTAATGATAAATAAAACGTTTTTAATTTGGTTCATATAACGAACGCTTAATTCGAAAGTGTGTAATTCTTCAAACACCTTGTATGCCAGCACCCTAGTCCTTTCGAGTCCTCGACAAGTGGAAAAGTGGCTTTTGGGGTACGTAAAACCTTTTTATGGGTCGTATTATTTGTATATCAAGGACTTGCAATTTTATAGTTAAGTCACTGATATTTAAGAATAATCATTAAAAATCCTCTAACGGTTTGAGCGTTAGGGGTTACAAATTAGCCTAACCTTTGAGAAGGGTACGGCACTTCGTAACTGAATGGTATTGTTCCTGTTACAAAGCGGCTATAATTTCGCCCCCTTAACGCGCAGAAATCGAAAACCCTTGCTTTTTATGAGCGTTTACTGCCTTATATTTAATAGGTACGTGAAATAATAGCAAGTTATTTCCCCAAGTTATCCAGTTAAACTCCCTTTGAGAGGGATACGGCAACCCACTGTTTTGTACTCAAAAACGGCGTTTTTTCCACTCAAAAGCCAAGTCCTTTCTCAAGTCCTGCGAACTCATAGTTTCTCAATATCATGAATCCTAAGTATTTCATCATAGAATATAGAGGCAATCCGTTGCGCTCTCTTTTCAATACTTGTTGTATTCCATTTTGAAATTTCATCTGCAAGATTTCTCGTAATTAAAAAAGATGACAATCGATACTGATCAACCTTATTGAACGGCAATTTATCCTTACATCCCTCATTTAAATTAAACTCTAAAAGAGTAAGATTACCAATGGACGCAGACGCATCAGACGCAGAATCAGACATGATGTGTTCAATAGAGAATTCACCAATGCACTCCCTCTTAGTCATATGCATTTCATATAATTCTAAAATGATCTGGGCGCGACGTTTATTCTTTGATGATTTATAAAACTGAGAGTGTTTTGAATAGCCAATTGAGAGAAACTTCTTAATAAAAGCGTCTCTTGAAGGAAGCTTCGAAGTTAATTTTATTATAAAATCATTTAATACTGATTCTGAAAAATCATTTTCAATAGTTTCAGCATATTTATAGATAATATCCTCCAATTTATTAGAATTTTCTTCTCCAACAATATTATATGAAATATAGAATTTGTATATATTTTCTATTATTCGAATGTACGTCCTATGTGTAATTTTTCTAAGTTGATATGCGTGCATTAAACTTAAAAATACAGGTCTAAATTGCTCTGCACGATATTTTTTCAAGAATGCAAAAACATATCGTTCTGTTAATATGCTTTTATCTTCAGTTTCAACTTTTCCCACAATCCTTGCATAATAATTTGCTTTTATTACAAGATCATTAATAAGATCAGCCGTTTTATCTTTTGTGTAAAACTTCTGAATACTTCGATAAATATTATCTTTAGATGTGGCTCCTACTTTATGGGTTGTATAATGCTTGAAAAACCTAGCCATACAGCCTTCTGTAGTTTGTTCAATTTCTCTCCATTTAATCTTAACTGAATCAACTTCATTATATGGATGAGTATAGCGCATTATGTAGTTTTTTATTAATTCATGCTCTTCAAGAGCTTGACCACGAGCATTTAAAATTTCGAATATCGTGTATGAATCTTCTTCTGTATCTGCAACAACTTCAATACTTTGCACTTCAAGAGCACAATCTCTCAATCTTGTTAGATAATCAAGTTTATCGGCTGTTGTTGAATAATTATTAACTTTTGAATTAATTAATTCATTAAAAAAACAAAAAGCATCGCGAAGCTTTCTATCTTCTTTTCTCCAAAATATAGTATTGCGAAGTTTCTCCTCTATAGAAGAACAGTCATTGCATTCAAGTAGTAAATTAACTATTTCATGAATAACAATATAATTTTCGGAACACAATATACACCCTTTATTGTTACTAGTATCTAAATAGAGTAACTTGTTTGAAAGACCTTTACAAGAATTATAGTCTCCTAATAAGGAAAAAGATTTCATCAATGCCAAAAGCAACAAACTTATTGTGACAATTCTTTGCTGCCCATCAATTATAATGCATTTATCAAGCCCCTTATATACGCCTTCCGATTTCAAAACTATACTACCAATGAAATGAACACATTTTCTTCCTGATGAAACAGCAAAATCAATATCATAAAACAAATCATACCAATTATTTTTATCCCAAACATAGGTTCTTTGATTGCGTGGAATAGTTAAAATCATGGAACCTAAAATGTTTCGTATCGGTTTTTGTTGTGTAGTAAATGCCATAATAGTTTTGAAGCCACTTTAATTGTTCATCCCTTTCTCTATGAGAAGCCTAATTAAAAATTCAGATTATTAAAACTAATTACATTGATTGGAGGCCATACAAAGGTCTTTATCTCGGTCCTAAAAATCGATCGCCGTTAAGATGAATCATATGGTCGGGCATTTCTGCAATCCAGACTTCAGTATCCCATGCGAGCTGGTCTGCAAATTTCTTGTACGTTTTCAAATCTAAGAAAGCGGTGACATATATGCGCCCGGCATGACTGCCTTCTGTCATGTCTTGAATTTGCTTTACTCGCGCAGGCGTCATGGGTCCAACAGATGTAACAGCCTCCACAAAATACAGCCAGTTCTTGTCAGGGGAATAGAGCATGACATCCGGCAATTTGTCGTGAATCGTCATTTCCACCCCTAATTGCGAAAGGCGAGCTTCATCAAAAACAAGGTCTTTTTCAATTGTATCACCTACATACAGACACTCAGCTCCCGGAGCAAATCTTGGAGCAAACTCTTCAATGATGGCTTTTTGAAGCTCATTGTGCTTACCCTGACTAAACGAAAAAGACGCGCCGTTGATTACAACAGGAGTTTTGGTAAACTTACGCTTCGTATCGTACAAATCCATCAAACCCTGGTGAAGTTCAAGGAATGCTTTTCGGTTCGAGTTCCATTGGCGTTTGCCATACGAACGCACAAGTTCCAACATTTCATCAGTCAAACGATAACGATAATTGGGGCTATTGGTAGCCATCCCATTGTCTTCTATGAATGCAGCATTTCTAAAATGATGCATAGCTTGTTTGCGTATCGTTTCACGAGAGTTCTCCGCATATTTCACACCATAATGTTCATCTACAAACGTGATGATATCGTGGATTCTCTTCCAATTATTCTGAGCACACGACCATTTTGAGTCCGGCTTCAAATCAGCCATCGCCAAAAGAACCAGACAGCACATTTGATTACGCTGCTTCTCAGGCACCTTCATCGATTCTAATAAGGAAGAAGCCTGTTCAAGATTATTGTGTTTAGTCATGATGGATTTAAAATACTAGAGTTGATAATTTTATCACATGCGTTAACCGACTCCCAGTCAGTCTCTAATCTTAACATCCTCCCCATTCTTTCTATTTCCTCAATAGGAGGGACAGGAATCTGATTCATCTCTGTTGAATTTACCTGCGTCGACCCATTAAGAATTCTATAATACTGATCATACACTGTACTATTAAACAGTACGTACAGGCCATATACCATATCCTCAGAGAGAGACTTGTGACTACATCCAATGAAATTAATTTTATTCTGCGTGCTGATATGCGTATAGTCCGGAAGTGTTGATGACAAGTAAACAGCACATTGCAATCTTCTCTTTTCTTCTTTGGATGTAAACCTCTTAACAAAGAGGTAGTTACAATTCTTCTGTTTCAAGGAATTCTGATTAGATACCAAATACTCACCAGACTTTCCTACAGGAAACTTCACACGGCCATGACGTAAATGCTGAGAATACAAAAGAGGCACAGCATCCGGGCTGTATTCATCCCTTAGAGCCTCTCTTGTCCTGAAATCGACAGTTAAGCCGGTCTTCATTCTTAATCCCAATTCCGGCAAGGTACAGGGCAATGCATTTAAGGTTCTCAAAATCTCTACATCATGTTCATCGGTAACCAAGTAGACATATCTTTCCTCGCCACTCACAACTACGTTGTATGGAGCATCAAAAGATGTCATCGAAGAGAAATCCTTGTTTGAATTTGAGGTAGTAACACGTATACAGTCAGGAGTCTTTTGTGATTTCTTTATCTTTACAATCATCGTCTCCTGAAGCACACTTTCAGAATCAAAGACTTTATCTCTGCTGACAAAGAGATGAATATGTGTCAACACTCCGGTGTTCAACAGTTTCTCCCTGAACTTAGCAAAATATGCACCGGATACCCAAGATCTAGGAATAATGTACACGAGTTCACCATCATCACGGAGATTAAACATCCCCATAGAAGCAAAAAGGAAATATAAATTGGGTGCACCATAACAAACATCGGACATAGCCTTCGCTTCCGGCGCCTCTTTCGGAATCTTCATGTATGGAGGATTTCCTATTACCAAATCATACTTCTGGGGCGCAAATTGGCAAAGCCTATCATTGTACTCTAAACTTTGGCTCAATATATAATTCTCCTCAATAATACGATAAGTTAAATCCTTACCGCAATGAATTCTCAACCATTCTAAGTTTTCTCGCAGGAGTGGTAACACATTTTCGTCAGTATCATAGCATGTAATTTCTATGCTCTTTACCGCCTTTTCAAAGGATAATCGCTGAACTAACGCCGCTGTAAGAATACCAGAACCTGCACCAGCGTCCAAAACGGTAATCCGTTCCTGCTCGGGCACAACAAACAATGAAGCCATAAACGAAGCAGCCTCTTTGCTGGTAAAAAATTGGCCATAAGCTTTGCGAATTTCTTTAGGCATAGCAGATATATAAGCATCCGTCCTCGAAGCGACATGTTCGAGGAGCCCGTTCTTCAAACTCAGCAAATCAATTACCATAAAATTAGTTATAGTCTTATAGCGTCAGCGACATTTTAGCAATTTCTTGCTCTACTTTCCAGAAAAAAATGGGCAAAACACACCTTCAATATCAATACAACCTGTATGCCAGCACCCTAGTCCTTTTGAGTCCCGGCGAAGTGCAAAAGGTCGTTTTTGGGCGTGTAGAACTTATTAGCTAGCCTCATCTCAGCGTAGCCCGTAGGACGAAGACGAATCGGTGCGAGTTGGAAGCTATACGAAACAAGGGGCAACATTGTGCCACCGCAGCCCCGGCGGGGTTGATTCGGGCTCGCCTCACGCGCCCTCACCCCTGACGGGGCAAACAGCAGAGCTGTTTGTCCAAGCGGGCTTACCGCTCGCTGCGCGAGCGCCCAAACGGGGCCGTCGCCCGCTTTCGAACTTCGTTCTCGCCCCGCCAGGAATAAAGCACAAAAAAGCGCACCTGATTATCATTCGCTTTCCTTGGGGCTCTACCCACCCCCCAAGCCGCTTGCTTTGCAAGCGGTTCCCTCGCAGAGGTGTCTGCTCGGCTTGGGGGCAGGCTGCTGCGTCACTCGCAGCCTGCCCGCTCGGTCGCGGGTTCGAGCCTTAATCCGCTGGGGCATAAGCACAAAAAAGCGC
>JBGVMR010000065.1:0-21429 GCA_045124875.1 Akkermansia sp. | reverse complement strand
CATTTTGCGGCGGTTATTCTGTCACCGCCGTTTTCAACGGGGTTCCCTTCATCTTGTGCCTCTACCGGTGGTTCCGTTCGCCCTCGCTTGCGGGCTCCCTGCACCACCGGCTAAGTATCTTATCGCCCCTCACCGGGGCTCCCGTCTCCGCCCTGCGGGCTGCGACAATTTATCGCCCCACAGGGCACAGCCGCCGCAAGCGCAAGCGAGCCGAATTCCCAAGCCCCGTGACAGCGGGGCTTTAGAATTCCTTCGGCATCGGCGTAAGCCGCTTACTTTTAATTCGTAAATTGTAAATTGTCATTCGTAAATTAACGTATTCCAAATCTTTGGGACACGCATTCCTCTTTATTTTCTTGACACTTGATAATCTATCTTCTAACATCGGCAGTATGGACAACCAATCTACCGGCAAAAGCCACAAAGCTCTTATCATTACCATTGCTACTGCCTCCCTTCTGCTCGCCGGAACAGGGATAGCTGTTTATAATTTGCAAACTGATGTAAAACAATTAAGCAAGGAAATTAATCGCCTCCAACAGTTGTCTAAAGTCGGTAAAAAAGTAAAAGATAATCACAAACTCCATGCACAACATAAGGCAGAGAAAAAACAACAACTAAACGAGAAAAAGACTCAAGCGCGACAAGAACTCTCCGCCCGCGGCTTTCCGCCATCTGCCTATGAACGCGAGCTGGGATATGCCATAAAAAATAACAACACCGAACTGTTAGTACTTTTGCTCACCGCCGGTACTAACCCCAATGTTTATTTTGATGGCGAGACTCCTCTCTCCTGGGCGGCAGGTGAAGGCCTCACAGAATGTGTGAAGCTTCTCCTCGCAGCCCCGGGTATTGATGTCAACAGCCAGGAGCCTCTCATCAAGGCGGCATGGAAAGGCCAAACAGAATGCGTCAAGCTGTTGCTCGCGGCACCCGGTATTGATGTCAACAAGACGAGTCGTTTAGGCTGGACTCCTCTCTGCGAGGCGGCAGAAAATGGCCACACAGAATGCGTCAAGCTTCTCCTCGCAGCACCGGGTATTGATGTCAACAAAGCGGATAAAGATGGCAATACTCCTCTCCACTGTGCGGCATGGAAAGGCCAAACAGAATGCGTCAAGCTGTTGCTCGCGGCACCCGGTATTGTTGTCAACAGAGCGAATAATTGTTCTTACATGACTCCTCTCGACGGTGCGGCAGAAAGAGGCCACACAGAATGCGTCAAGCTGTTGCTCGCGGCACCCGGTATTGATGTCAACAGAGCGAATTACGCTGGCGTGACTCCTCTCTCCAGGGCGGCAAGAAATGGCCACGCAGAATGCGTGAAGCTTCTCAAGGCTGCAGGGGCAAAAAAATGATGTTTAATGTTGAATTTTTGATGTTTAAAGTATTGCTAACTGCAGCTCGGGGAATGGGGTAAAGCCCCCGTAGAGGCTCACGCTTTTTTACCTCTCCCCCGCAGTTGTAGGCTGCGGGGGATTTTTGTAGCCACGGTGCATTGGCAAAATGAGGTAAAAAATCCGTCTGATGACGCATGGTGAAAACGCCCTGCGGGCGTGATATAGGGTTTCTAATGATGCCCACGCTTACTATTATTATACACCGCAGGGGGAGAATTTTATTTTCATCTTAACCACGGGTTCCGCTGCTGACGCAGCTGCACCCGTGGCTATTAATCCGTCGCCCCGCTGTCACGGGGCTTTTGAATTCCTTCGGTATCAGCGTAAGCCGCTTACTTTTAATTCGTAAATTGCAAATTATCATTCGTAAATTAACGTATCCCAAATCTTTGGGACACGCATTCCTCTTTATTTCCTTGACACTTGATAATCTATCTTCTAACATCGGCAATATGGACAACCAATCTACCGGCAAAAGCCACAAAGCTCTTATCATTACCATTGCTACTGCCACCCTTCTGCTCGCCGGGGTCGGTGCTGCCAATTATTTACAATATCAACACGGCCAAAAACAAAAACGTCATTTTACGCACCAAATAAGCGCCTTAAATACTACCATTGACGGCCTGCAATCTTCTATACAAGGGCAACAAGAACAAATCATTGCCTTAAATGCTACCGTTGACGGTCTGCAAACAGAGGTAAAACACTTGAACAGTGAAGTTGAACGCCTCCACCCCTTGGCAGAGTTCGGCATAAAAGTACAGGAGGAACGCCGCCTCCAAGCCCAACGTGAAGAGGAAGAAGAATACCGCCTCAACTCAGCAAAAGCTAAGGCTCAACAAGAACTCTCCACCCGCGGCTTTCCTCCATCGTCTTATGAGCGTGAACTGGGATATGCCATAAAAAATAACAACACGGAACTAGTAGGACTTTTGCTCACAGCCGGTACTAACCCCAATGCGGCCAATGCTCTTTATTTGGCGGTAGTGGAAGACCGCACAGAATGCGTCAAACTTTTGCTTGCTGCACCGGGTATTGATGTCAACAAAAGGTTTACTTCACTCGGCAATACTCCTCTCCACATAGCAGCGGGGGAAGGCCATGCAGAATGCGTTAAACTTTTGCTTGCTGCACCGGGTATTGATGTCAATAAAACGCGTGAGCTTGACTCAACTCCTCTCTGCGTGGCGGCAGCGGAAGGCCACACAGAATGCGTCAAACTTTTGCTCGCTGCACCGGGTATTGATGTCAACAGAGCTGACTTTGCAGGAAATACACCTCTATACTGGGCGGCATCGAACGGCCACACAGAATGCGTGAAGCTTCTCGAAGCAGCAGGGGGAAGGAAATGATGTTTAATGTTGGATGTTTGAAGTATTGCAAACATCAACTCGCAGAACAGGTTAAATCCCCCGCAGAAATCCACGCTTTTTTACACCCCCGCAGTTGTAGTCTGCGGGGGTATTTTTATACCACAGGGCACAAGCTAATATTTTAATCTACGGGGGTGGAATTTTGTTTGCGCTGCGGGGGGCATTATGTTATATTCAAGGCGTATTTGAGCATACCATGAAACGCCCCATTCTTACCTTAGCAGCCCTTTTCGCCCTCGGTTCCGTTGCCCCGTGTTCGGCAGAGCCTTCCCTTGCAGACTCTACCCTGGAGCTCTTGGATGATTTGACCTATCGGGTTTCGGAAAACGCGGATTTGCTGCGTGCGGGCTATGCGGGCGATACCGCCGCCATGCCGCAACTGAGCCACCCTCATCTTTCCATCTATGCTGCCGGGGCCGCCGCCGCCGGGCGTACGGAGCTTGTGTGCCAATGCCTGGAGAATGGGGCAAAGCCGAACTATATCATCGTTGGCGCGGCGCGGGGTGGGCATACCGAGCTTGTGCTCTTGTCTCTGGACAAAGGTGCAGACCCAACTTGGGGGATTGATGCCGCAGCACTTGGCGGCCATGTGCAGATTGTGGAATTATTGCTCGACAAAGAGGCGGAGCCGAACTACGGCATTGCCGCCGCAGCAAAAGCGGGGAACATAGACCTTGTGCTCATGTTGCTGAACTATGGGGCAGACCCGGACCGCGGGCTTACGGAAGCAGCATTATCCGGTAATACTGAGCTGGTGCAACTGCTGCTCGACAAAGGGGCAGACCCGACTTGGGGGATTGAGGCCGCCGCATTGTCGGGCAATGCAGGGCTGGTGCAACTGCTGCTGGATAAGGGGGCGAACCCCGACAACGGGATTTGCGGCGCAGCAGAAGGCGGGCACCGCGAGCTGGTACACCTGCTGCTGGAGAAAGGCGCTGTGCCTACCTATGGTATTACCGGTGCTGCAAAAGGGGGGCATATGGACCTGGTACAGTTATTGCTTGATAAAGGGGCGGACCCCAACAACGGGATTGTGAGCGCTGCCCGCCGCGGGGACCCGGACATCGTGCAGTTGCTGCTTGAGAAGGGGGCAGACCCCGACTACGGCATCATTGGTGCCGCCAAGGGTGGACATGCACACATTGTGCAGCTCATGCTTGATAAAGGCGCAGATGGCACTTACGGGCTTGTCACCGCAGCAGAATGTGGCCACACGCACATTGTGCAGATGCTTTTGCAAAAGGGGATTGAACCCGGCGATGCAGACCTCGCAGAAGCTGCTGATGCCGGCCATGAGGACATTGTGCGCATATTCCTCGAAAAAGGGGTAGACCCGAATGCAGGTATTTATACAGCTGCCCTGAATGGCCATTACAACGTTGTGCAACTATTGCTTGAGAAAGGGGCAAACCCGGATGATGCTATGCCCGCTGCAGCCCTCGGTGGCAATTTGAATGTTGTACAGCTTTTGCTCGACTACGGGGCAGACCCGGACTGTGGGTTTGACGAGGCTGCATATTACGGGCACATGGATATTGTACTGCGGTTGCTTGAGAAGGGTGCAAACCCGAATTGGGGGATTACCTCTGCTGCATTCCGCGGGCATACGGACCTGGTGCAGTTGTTGCTTGATAAAGGGGCGGACCCTAATGAGGCTTTCAGAGCAGCAGCCGAGGGCAAGCACAAGGGCATTATGCTGGTGGCTCTCGATAAGGGCGCAGACCCTAACGCCGCACTGGCATGCGCCGCATATTGGGGCTATACCGATATTGTGGAGCACCTGCTGCCCATGCCCGGTATCAATGTCAACGCCAAAGACAAAAACGGTAAAACACCGCTTCAACTCGCAGAAGAACAAGGACACACCGAGTGTGCCGAGCTCCTCCGCGCGGCAGGGGGAAGGTAATGTTTGATGTTGAATTTTTGATGTTTAATGTGAAAAGCGAAAAATGGTGGTTGCCAGCAGGGGGGAAAATGTGGTAAAGTGAGGGCATGGAACGATTGAACAACCGCGCTCTTAATGAGATGCGCCCGCTGGAGTTTGTATTGGATGTAGCACCGCATGCTACCGCCTCGGTATTATCTTGCTTTGGTAACACAAGGGTGATTTGCGCTGTAACGATTGAGGAGGAAGTACCCCGCTGGATGAAGATGCAAGGGGTGCCCGGTGGCTGGCTTACGGCAGAATATGCCATGCTGCCCTACTCTACCCTGGACCGCAAGAAGCGCGACAGCGCCGCCGGTAAACAAGATGGCCGTTCCGTTGAGATTCAACGCCTCATTGGCCGCTCTCTGCGCGCTGTGATGGATTTGGAGGCACTGGGTGCCCGCACCGTTTGGGTGGATTGTGATGTATTGCAGGCAGACGGCGGCACGCGCACGGCCTCTATCACGGGTGCTGCAGTAGCGCTTGCCATTGCGCTTAACCGCATTATGGCCAAGGGGTTGATTACGGCTAACCCCATGCGCCAGTTGGTGTCTGCGGTATCGGTCGGCAAGCTCAAGGGCACCCCCCTGCTCGACCTCTGCTATGTGGAGGACCGCGATGCCGAGGTGGACATGAACATAGTGATGACCGAGGGTGGCCAGTATGTGGAGGTGCAAGGCAGTGGCGAAGAAGCCGTATTTACCGCCGATGAAATGGCACAAATGCTCTCCCTTGCTTCTGAGGGTATTGCCGCAATCACCCAAGCACAAAAGGAGGCCATTGCCCGCGCAGATCAACCCACGGAGAGCGATTTTGCCTCTCTTAAAAACTTCTTTGCCGGGCTTAAGTAAACGCTCTGTTAAACATCTCGGTTGATAAATCGGAGGTTGTCGGGGTGTTTACGAGCGAACGAAAGTGAGCTGAATTCCTAAGCCCCGCGTATGCGGGGCGATAGATTATTAGCCCCGGGTGCAGCCGCGTCAGCGGCGGAACCCGGGGTAAGATGAAAATAAAATCGGAGTCCGAGAAGCCTAAGCGTAGCGAGGCGACGAGGCCGACAGCACGCCCCGCTCCTGTTTTTGCGTTAGCAAGCTCAGATAAAAACGTATTGTTATTAAATAACAACGCATTATAAAAAATGAATAAACAATACTTATGGGGGGAATTCTACCCTGCTGTCGGCCTCAGCAGCTACGCTGCTTCGGGCTCTGAGATTCTTTTCTACCACTACCACGGGTTCCGCTGCTGACGCAGCTACACCACGTGGCTACCGGTCCGTCGCCCCGCTATCACGGGGCTCTTAAATTCGGCTCGCTTCTCCCGCATGAGAACAACCCCACAAATTGCCATTTGTAGGGCGATTTAAATCATCACACCGAAACTTAAACATAGCCAAAAGTTTAACAAAAAAGTATTGCCAGTGAGGGGGTGAGATGATATAATTCGCGCGCCTGCGGGCGTGTAGGGCATGAACAAGGGTTATCTCAGTGCATTTTTAGCAGCAACCATGGCATCCGTGCTGATGGGTATGTTGTGCGTGTTTGTGAGAGAATCCGATTGCAGTGCACAATTATGCTCCATATCGCGCTTCAGCATCGGTTTTTTGCTTATCGGTTTGTTCGGGGTGGTGATGGTATGGAGGCGGGGCGAGAGCATGCGTTTTAGCGGCAAGGCGTTCGTATCGGGCGTAGGGATAAGCCTGTGTATTTTATTTTATTTTTTGGCCATCAAAGAGACCTCTGCCGGTGTTGCGGCATTGTTACCGGCCACGGGGCCGTTGTTTGCGGCGGTGTGGGAGGCCCTGCTGGAGCACCATTTACCGCCCAAGCGAGATGCTCTGTTGATTCTTACTGCCGGGTTGGGCATTGTGTTGGTATCTCTTTTGGCCGGGCATGGCACCGGCGGGCAAAATGACGCATTGGGCATTTTGTACGGTTTGCTCAGCGGGTTGTTCTATTCTCTTTACATTGTGCTCAACCGTTTCATGAAGGGCAATATCAGCCTGTTGCAGCGCACTTTTTGGCAATCTGTGGCGGGTACGCTGGTGTTGCTGGTGCCCATCTATTTTACGATGGATGCCATGAAGAATTTTGATACCGGGTGGCCTTGGCTGCTGGGTATCGGTATTTGTCAAGGGGTGGGCGTGCTTGTGCTGGTGGCCTATGCCATGCGCAGGCTCAGCTCGTTGGAGTTCGGCATTGTGGCATGCATAGAGCCGATAGAAGCGGCGCTGATTGGTTTTCTGTTCTACGGCGAGGTGATACGCGCGGGGCAATGGTGTGGTTTTGCGCTGGTGTTGTCGGCCATATTTGCCAAGTCGGTCATGTCTCGCCAAACGAATATAGCGCCCGTGCAAACTGCCCAGGCAACGGATGAATACGAAGAAGAGTATAACAAAAACCTGATATCATAATGTACACAGAACTCTGCCAAGCCATAGAGAAACACCGCAATTTTGTGGTGATATCACACTTTAGGCCGGATGGCGATGCCATAGGCTCTACACTGGCGCTGGGGCTTACCCTGCGTGCCCTGGGTAAAGAGGTGCAGTTGTGGAACACAGACCCCTGCCCTGCGCGCTACAGCTTTTTAGAAGGCAGCGAGCTGGTGCAGCCGGTGCCCCCTGCCCTGCCGCAAGAGGTGGATTGTTTTATATGCGTGGATACAGGAGACATAAAGCGCGTGGGCGATGATGGCATGGCACGTTTTAACGAGGCGCCCTACACCATCAATATTGACCACCACGAAACCAACACGCATTACGCCGACCTCAATGTTGTGAAGGGCGATTATGCAGCTTGCGGCTGCATTATCGCAGAGCTCATCGAGGCGCTGGGTACCCCGCTGACACGCGCTATGGCAGAGGCGCTTTACGCCGCCATCAGCACGGATACGGGGTCCTTCCAATACAGCAACACCACGCCTCACGTCATGCGCACGGCTGCCAAGCTGATGGAGGCCGGGGTGGATGTGGGCGATATTAACCGCCGCATTTGGCAAGAATCTTCGCTGGAGGTGTACACCATGCAGCGCGAGGTGCTGTGCAACATGGTGCTGGAAGAAAACGGTGCGCTGTCTCACTACTCTATGCCCGCCGGTAAAAAGGCTGAGCTGGGTGTGGGCTTGGAGGCTACCAAAGATTTGGTGGACTACATACGCATTTGGCAAGGCGTGAAGGCTGCCGCCATTTTTGAAGATTTGGAAAACGGCCTGGTGCGCGTTTCTCTGCGCTCTAAAGACGAGAGAATCAACGTGGCCACCATTGCTGCAGAGCACGGCGGTGGCGGGCATGCCATGGCCTCGGGCATACGCATGCGCGGCACGCTGGAGGATTGTCGTGAAAAGGTGCTCAACTCCATCAGACGCGAACTCCGCCAATTATCATGAATACTCCCCTGCCCCCCTCAGAAGCCCCCTGTGGCGTGTTGCTGGTAGACAAGGACCCCGGCTTTACATCTCACAACGCTGTGGCGCTGTGCAGGCGTATTCTGGGCACCAAAAAGGTGGGCCACTGCGGCACGCTTGACCCCATGGCCACCGGCATGCTCATCGTGGTCATCGGCAAGGCCACCAAAGTGCAAGACCTGCTGATGTGTGAGGATAAAGTTTACACCGCCACCATGAAGCTGGGTATCGAGACAAACAGCCAAGATGCCGATGGCGAGGTGGTGGCCGAGAAATCTACGGAGGGTATCACAGAGGCACAGATTCGCGCGGCGTTCGAACACTTCCACGGCGCGTTTGACCAAGTGCCCCCCATGTTCTCTGCCGTTAAAATTAACGGTGTGCCCTGCTACAAGCTTGCCCGCAAAGGTAAAGAGGTGGAGCGCAAAGCCCGCCATGTAGAGGTGCTGGACTACGAGATTACGCGCATCGATTTAGAGGCCGCAGAGGTGGATTTCACCGTGCATTGCAGCAAGGGTTTTTACGTGCGTACCTACGCACACGACCTTGGACAACACCTGGGCTGTGGCGCTCACCTTACCGCCCTGCGCCGCATTCGCTCCGGGCATTTCGATATCGCTGAGGCTGTAGATGTACCCACCCTCAAAGCTGCCGGCAGAGAGGAACTGCTGGCACGCTTGCTACCGCTTGAAAAAGTGCTGGCGGACCGCTCCATACCTTCTTAATCATTGATTATGAAAGTATATCATAATTTTTCAGAACTCATTGAGTGTCAATCACCTATCCATTGGGCTGCTGGCTTTTTCGATGGCGTGCACCGTGGGCATAAACGCGTGATTTTATCCGCAGATACCCCGGGTGCCCTGCGCGGGGTTATCACCTTTTGCCCCCACCCCCTCGCGGTACTGAAACCGCAGCTGGCACCCCCGCTGCTGACGCCGCACGTGGAACAAAAACACGCCCTTCTGCAAGAGCTGGGTGTGGATGTTTTGCTGGAATTGCCCTTCACCCACGAGCTGGCGACCATGACCGCCCCCGCCTTTTTAGATGCCCTTTGCAGCGCGTGCAAGGTGGCCGGTATCTCAGTGGGCAGCAACTGGCACTTCGGTAAATCCGGCGCCGGTAATGCCGATTTTTTGCGCGCAGAGGCAGCTCAACGAGGCTTCCACGCCTGCGTGGCAGATATGCTCACCAGCGGGCAAGATGTTGTGTGCTCCACACGCATACGCGCCCTCTTGAGTGAAGGTAAAACAGCTCAGGCAGCCGACATGCTGGGCCGCCCCTTCTCCGTTTACGGCACGGTAGAGCATGGACAAAAACTTGCCCGTAAGCTCGGTTTCCCCACGGCTAACATTGCCCTGCCCGCCGCCGCTGCCCTGCCCCGCCACGGTGTATATACTGTTTCTGCTTGCATTCACGGCACCATTTATCACGGTATCGCTAACATCGGCTTGCGCCCTACCATTGTGGAAAATGTCAAAATCACGCGACTGGAGGCTCACTTTACAAACTACACAGGCCCCGATTTCTACGGAAAAAGCCTCGAGGTTTACCTCCATGACTTCATCCGCGATGAACAAAAATTCCCCTCCATAGATGCCCTTAAACTGCAAATTCAAGCAGATTTGGCATCCCTAAAAACGGTTGTTGATTTATCATAACCGCTCCGCTATAATCAAAATAAACATGGTCACCTGCCCCCTTAACTTCCATACACCCACACTCAGCGATGCCGATTCGGTGCGCAGATGTACACAAAATGTACTCCAAAGTGACCTCTCTTTTGTTAATTTATATCTATTATGTAGGAAATACGGAACGGAAATTTTGTTCCACATGGAACATTTAATCAGGCGCTTTACAGGTGATGGAAGACTGCGAGGGTATACGTTTCCCGTGGGTGGAAAAGATGAAGATATTATACCTTGTTTGCATGCCATAGAAGCAGATGCGCGCTACCTCAGAGTACCGCTGCAATACTGCCTTTTAACAGAGAAACAAGCGTCCTTTTTACACGATTTGTATGGTGAGAAAATCGTGTTGAGGCAAGATGACGGCGACTCAGATTATCTGTACAATCGCGAGCAACTGGCCACCTTACCCGGCACACAGTTCCACAAAAAACGCACGCATATTAATGGATTTTTGCGTAAACACGGTACGATTCAGTTTGAGAAATTAACACCGAATAACCAAGCCGATGTGCTTGCTGTCGCAGAGGAATGGATGACAATACAAGAAGACTCCCCTGCTCTGCACCATGAGTTTCGTGCTATTGAAAACGCATTGTTACACAGGGAACAGCTGAAAATAAATGGTGGTATTATTTATTGCAAGAGCAAACCGATTGCCATGGCTCTCTACTCTCAAATAAATGACGATGTTACAGATATACACTATGAAAAATGTATACCTGCCTACCGCGATGCCTATGCCCTTATAAACCGTGAGATAGCAGCAGTTGTCAAAACTCAATGGCTAAACCGTGAGGAAGACCTCAATATAGAAGGACTCCGCAAAGCTAAACTATCATACCACCCGGCGCTCATTTTAAAGAAATACTCTGCTACCGTTTATGTTGACTGAAATCTTTACACCTGCTGATTGTGCTGAATGCAAACTGTGCTGCAACTTTCACCGTAGCTCAGCATGGGAAACACCGGCCTTGGAAAATGAGTTGATTTTTCTTTTGCAAGAAGAAGGTGTCGCTTTAGATAAACGCTCAGATGGCAGCACAAGCTTCTATTTACATTTTTGTACAGACTCAGAAAATGAAGTGGCTAACTGCCCGATGCTTGATACTGCCACAGGCTGTACCTTACCCCGCGAGCTCCGACCGTTTGAATGCCGCATCTGGCCGCTGCGTCTTATGAAAGATTCTTCTCGTCTTGTCATTGGTCTTTACAAAAATTGTCCCGCGCTCAAAAACGATACTCTTCAAAAATTGATTGACCACGCCAAGGGGCATTTATTACCGACTTTGCTCGACTACGCAAAACGTCATCCCAAGGCCGTCCGCCCCATCAACGCTGCATACTCCATCATTTGGAGCGAATAAAAAATGTTCCACGTGGAACAGAATTTCATTTCAAAATTTCAATTCAATCCGTACTTTAGTACGGAATTCTTAAATAACGTCCAAATTTGCTATTTGGGCAATAATCAGCGTTTGCGAGCAGCTTTTTTCTTTGTGGAGGCGGATGCTGACTTTTTCGGCTGAGGAGTTAGCTCCGGACCGAACTGTTTAGGCAACGGCGGAGGCATCAGCATGTTCGCCGGGCGCGTTGCTGATTCCGCAACTTTCTTCCAAAATGCATCGGGGTCCGGGAAAACATCACCACCGGCGGCAAGGATGGCAATGCGGCAAGCCTCGTGCGCGCGATACCAAGGGGTGATAAATTGATTACCGCGTTTGAAGACAGCTTCACGTGTGGCCTCAAACTTTTGGAAAGACTCACGAGCAAGAGCAAGAGATTTTTCTGCACTGGCGCGGTCATTCTGTTTCATGCGCGCACGCGCATAGAGAGCTGCTCGCAAACAATCGCGCACCAAGAGCACAGGGTCATCTTCTTCCCATGCAGGATTCGGCGTAGCTGCATTGGCCGCAGCTTTAATATCTGCAATATCAGGCGGTGTAGCTTTCAGAACCAATATGCGCAGCGGTAAAGTTGTGGTTTCCCAACAATACAACACGCCCGCGGGTGAGTTTTGTATAGCACGGTCGGGCGGTGCGGCATTCATTCTGCGCCGCATAGCTAAAGCTTCTTGCGTTTTGCGCGAGCTCCACAAGGCAGTGGATTCATACAGCTCAGCAATCGTTTTAAGGCGTACATATTCCGGCTTTATCTCCGGATTATCAGCAAGTTGAGCAGCAGCATGGAGATAAGGAAGAGCCTCTTCAACACGCTCAGAACGGTACAGAAGATGCCCATAGAGCAGGGCAGGCATGGGGTGTTGAGGCATGGCTACGACCGCCTTTCGAGCAGCCTCCAAGCCCTCCGGGCTCACTTGCGGCGAAGCCTCTTCAATGTACGCACGCACGTAGCACACCAACGCATCATCGGGGTATTCCTCATATAACACTGAGGCCATTTTCAAAGCTTTTTCTTGGTAGGGATTCGGGCGCCCGGTAATATCATATCCCTCTTCCACACAGTGAAAGAGCATACAGGACCAGAGAGCAGAAAACTTGTCTCTCTTGTAGCGCTCGGCTCGCTCGGCAAAATCTTCGGCCGCACCTTTTACATCACCACCTGCCAGTCTCAAAAAAGTATTTAAATAAAATAACTCGACGGGTGTCGTGGGCACCGTCTCGATGTACTCCAGCAAGTACATACGGTTCGCGTCTTTTTCACCCGCCGTGGCAGACATCAGCATCATGCCGCAATAGGCCATCAAGCTCATGCTCTCTGTGGAACTACCTGCTTGAATCGCGCGCGCAAAATGTAACTGAGCAGACTCTTCCCACCCCATCAACATATCCACTAAGCCCAGTTCAATTTCTTGTTTCACCACGGCATCATCTGTTGCCAGAGGTATGTTTAAAGCAGGGCAGGGGGGTTGTGCAGTAGCTATATTCTCACCTTTTATCGAGGCCTCCTTCGGCTCTTCTGCGAAAGATGCAAAGGCTGCCGCAGCATAAACTACGGCAGCCAATGTGCTGGGAAATCGATGTTCCATGTGGAACAATTTTGGTATTTTACATGCGTTCCGGCATCTCGATACCGAAGAGACCCATACCTTGTTTCAGCACGCGAGCGGTCAGCTCGCACAGTGCCAAACGGGTCTCTTTAACGGCGCCTTCGCTCTTGAGTACGGGGCATGCCTCGTAGAAACTATGGAAGGCGCGAGCCAAGTCATACAGGTATGCGGCCAGCAGGTTCGGGCGGCAGTCATCCAAGGTGCTGGGCACTACTTCTGCATAGCGAACCAGCAAGCGTGCAAGGTGAATTTCCGCGTTCTCCGTTATCGTAAGTGACTGAGGAGCAACGAATTCGCCCTCAATCTTACGGAAGATAGAGCGCACGCGAACATAAGAATTCTGCAAGTACGGGGCAGTATCGCCGGAGAGGGAGAGCATCTTATCCCAGTCGAAGATGTAGTCGCTCATGCGGTTCTGAGACAGCTCTGCAAACTTGATGGCGCCCACGCCTACAATGCGTGCTACGCGGTCTTTTTCGTCCTGCGGCATGTCGGGGCTCTTTTCTTCCACAACCTTGGCAGCGCGGGTTACAGCCTCGTCAATCACGTCTTGCAGGCTCACGGTATCACCGCTGCGGGTCTTGAACGGGCGGCGGTCTTTACCGAGGATGGAGCCGAAAGCAACGTGGCGGAAATCGCCGGTCACGCCGCGCATACGCTCGATATCGAAAATCTGCTTGAAGTGTTTTTCCTGCGGTGCACCCACCACGTACCAAATGGAATCTGCATTGAAATTCTGTGTACGGTAGTCAAGTGTGGCAAGGTCTGTGGTGGCGTACAGGAAGCCGCCATCGGCCTTGCGAATGATGGCGGGCACAGGTACCCACTCGCCGTTTTTCTGCACCAGGAAGGGGTCATTCTGCGGCTTGTGGAAGCCATCTGAGAACACGCACACGGCGCCGTCGCTCTCGCGGGCAATCCCCTTGGCCAAGAGGTCTTCTACCAAGGGTGCAAGGGCATCGTTATAGGCGGACTCACCCAACCAGTAGTCGAAGCTGATGCCCAGCTGAGAGTAAATCTTCTCCAAGCCGGTCTTGGTTACATCGATGCACTTTTTCCAAATGCCGAGGTTCTCTTCATCGCCGCTTTGCAGCTTCACGAGCTCAACCTTGCACACGGGCAGCAGGTTTTCGTCCTCCTTGCACATGGTGTTCACTTTCTTGTAAACATCCAGCAGTGCTTCGATGGGGTCTTGCTCCAAATCCTCTTGCTTGAGGATGTTTTTCCAACCCCAGAGAATCATACCGAACTGCGTGCCCCAGTCGCCGATGTGGTTATCCGTAACCACCTTGTGGCCCAAGAAGCGAGCCAAACGAGCCAGAGTATCGCCGATGATGGTAGAACGAATATGGCCCACATGCATGGGCTTGGCCACGTTCGGGGCAGAGAAGTCTATCACCAAGCTCTTGGGGCTGTCCGTCACGGCTACCCCCAAGCGGTCATCACTCAACATGGCTGCAGCTTTTTCGGCAAAATACTCGGGCTTTATTCGGAAGTTGATGAAACCCGGGCCGGCAATTTCAAGTGTTGCCACTTCGCAATTTCTCATGGCCTCCACCACTTGGGTGGCCAAGGCACGCGGGTTGGTCTTTACTTGCTTGGCAAGCACCATTGCGGCGTTGCTCTGGTAATCACCGAAACGCAAATCCTGAGACGGCGTTACTGCCGGTACAAATCCCTCCGGCAATTCTATGCCTGCCACGCTTTGTAAGGCGGCCGTCAATTGTTCTGAAAGTTGTTGAGGTATCGTCATGTGCGCGCGAATTCTACACCCTTAGCCCCCATTTGTCAATACAAAACAATCTTGCCAGGTATTTCGCCCTTTGTGCCATGTTACCCTATATTTTTGCGGTTCCACGTGGAACAAATGTTTTTGCGTATTACGCCGAATTTTCTTGCCTTTTTCGGGGCAAGATGCTATATACATAATCAGCTGCTGTGTACGTGACGCGTGGACAAAAAGGCCCGAACCGTTGTACTATTAATAAGGGGCACAAAAGCTAATGGAGGCAATGTTCCGTCCGATAGGGATACCTCAGATACCTCCGGCTCCGCACCCACCTAACTTGAGGGATCGTGGCTCTCATACCACTGACGGCACAGCGGCGTTTTTTTGTGCCCTTATTGCTCGCTGCATACTTTCAGCTTTCAACTTTATCTGCCTCCCGCTGCACGGAGAAGCTCCGCACATTCGGTATGGCCGTTTTCAATGGCATAATCAAGAGGTGTTTTACCGTCGTAGTCTTTTTCGTTCACATCAATACCGGGTTGAGCCAGCAAAAGTTTAAGAATTTCTATTTCCCCATGTTCGGCAGCAACAAAAAGCCCCCACGTTGGATTCGCGCCTTTTTCGAGCAATAAGCGGACGACACTGATATGACCATACTCGACAGCTTCCGCAAGCCCTTCATTCGGGTATGCGCCTTTATCAAGTAATAACTGCACCATATCGAGATTACCGGCCTTTACAGCCCCTACAAGCCCCATGCTCGGAGAATCCCCTTTCTCTATAAGCAATGTTACAATATCCGCATTTCCACCCAACGCGGCATAATAAATCACACGTGGTAGAAAAACACCTTGCTCAAGCAACGACTTCACAGTATCCATATGCCCCCCTAAAGAGGCACCCGCAAGCGCCCAGCCCGGGTGAGCCCCCTTGTCTAGCATAGACTGCACCAGCACCGGGTGACCACCGAAGGCAGCACCAAAAAGCGCTGCACCCGAGTCTACACCTTTGTCAAGGCATTCCTGCACAAGCTCCGTACGCCCGGCGGCGGCAGCACCGCAGCAATAGCCAGCAGCGAGATTGCTTTTATTCAGTTTATCCCATTCAGCAATATCCCCCTCATACCCCGCTTTGAATGCATTGATTTCTTCTTCAGAGAAAACTAATTCGACAATGGCAAGATGGTCTGCACATGTAGCAAGAGGTTTATTAACGATAGTATCTGCATGTGTGCCGGCCGCCGCCTTGTAAGAGCAGAGCACACACGTCACAGCCAAAAGAGGAAGAAGTAAGAGAGAGTGTTTCATGATATTAAATCTTCAAATGTTCATTGCGCATTGATACGCAGCAAAAGGAGCTCGGGGCGGCAACAAAAGCGCAGGGGCAGGCAGCTGGTGCCCAGCCCGCGCGACACATAGCAAGGGCGACCTTGCACGGTAATGGGGCCTTGAGCCCATTCCTTTGGTGTTTTGCCCTCTGCCATCCACACCGCACCACCCCAGGGCCAGCATACTTGGCCACCGTGTGTATGCCCGCACACGGTCAGCAGGGTTTGCGGGTGCGCAAATTGAGCCCCCACCGGCGTGTGGGATAAGAGCAACAGCGGCACCCCCTCGCGGGGTTTCGGTACGGCACCGGGTGTATCGTAGGTATAACAACAGCGTATACCGCCAATATCCAGCTTACCGCCGGCGGCACACAGCTCTGCGCTTCTGCCCTCCACACACTGTACCCCCAGCCGCGCCAGCATAGCGCGCAGGGATTGCTCACCGTGGGTGTAATCATGGTTGCCCAGCACGGCATAGCAGGGCAGGGCGGCAAGGGGGTGCAAATGCTCCTCAAGCTCGCTTATAGGCATGCATTTATCTTCTTGGTGATGGTTCAGAAAATCCCCCAACAACAACACGGCATGCGGCCGCGCAGCCAAAGCAGCCATCACCACGCGGTCTATGTACTCGCCATCATTCGGGCGGGCATGCAGGTCCGTCAACACGGCTATCCTCAGCTCTTCCCCCTGCCAAGCAGGGCAAGTTACTTGGTGCTCAGTTCTTTCAACCCATTCACGCTCAATAAACACCGCATAACATAAAAGAGCAATGGGCAAAACAAGCAACAGGGAGAAAAGAGCTAACTTATTCATCATTAAACAATAAGGCCTCTCAAGATAATATCCTTGCCGCTGGGTATCATTTCCTCTTGCACAAACTTGCGCTCATCGGGCATAAAGTAGCCGGGTACCATCAAATCGGGTCCACCGGTTAAGCGCGGCGTAATAATCTGCACCCATTCATTAATCAAACCCTCTTGCAAGAAAAGACGCAGCAGGTTGCCGCCGCACTCCAGCATCAGGTTGACAATGCCTTGCTCCTCATACAAAGCATGCAACATGGCGCGTAAATCGCCCACATTTTCGCGTATAAGAGTACGCTCAGCATCTTTATCGGTAAACACCTTTGCCGTATCGGGCAGGTTAGAGGCATCATTGGTCATTACAATGCGCCACGGTTGCTTTTTAACGGCCGGAATCTCGCGGTACGGCTTGCGTATGGTCAAAGCCGGATTGTCCATTCTCAGCGTATTGCCACCCACCAAAATGGCATCGCTATCCAAGCGCATTTGGTGTGCAAAACGCACGGATTCTTCGCAACTGAGCCACTTTAAGCCTGCGCGTGTCATTCGGCCATCCATCGTACATGCTACCTTAGCCGTTATCCACGGACGCTTGAACTGCGTGGCATACGCCCAAGACCTCAATAAAAACTCGCAAGAGCGCGCGCAACACTCACTGCGCACGCGTATACCATGTGCCTCCAGAATCGCATCTGCACGGCCACGGTGGCGCTCATCCGGGTCTACCGCACCATATACCACTCTTTTAATACCGGCCTCAATAATAGCATCCGTGCACGGCGGGGTCTTGCCATGGGTAGAGCAGGGCTCCAATGTCACATAAATAGTAGAACCTGCCAGCGCATGCCCGTTTCCCTTCAGCCGGGCATTCATAATGGCGCGCTTCTCTGCATGGGGTTCTCCCGCTACCTCATGCCACCCTTCGCCTATTAATTTGCCATCTTTGACAATAACAGCGCCTACGGGGGGATTGGGACTTGTGGTGCCAAGACCATTGTGTGCTATCTCCAAAGCACGCGACATCCAGAGCTGATCCTGATTAATTGAGTGAGACGTTTCCATTAATTGCTATTTTACCATTCTATTGCTTCCTGTCAAGCTGCGGAAAGCTTGTAAACAATTTCCTTTTTCTCTATGCCTATTGAATACTAAAGAATTTAAATTTAAAATTCATCATCATATAGGGTGTGAATAACGTGAATAAGTGTTATACCATGCTATTTATCAGTTTTTTACACTATAACACAAATTGTGAATTACTGTGTAGTAACCGGCCTGTAACGTGAATATAAAATTATTCACAAAGTTATTCACCTACTTATTAACAGAGTTATTAACAAAAAGTGTGAATAAGTTATATAAAGTTTTTAAAATCAATTCTCTTCATTAAGAAATTCTGAGAAGAACACAACTGGCGCCATAACCGGTATAGCCACATTATAAGCCAAGGTACCGGGAATATCCACCAGCACAAAATCTAAAGCAGCTAAAACATGCTGCGCTGCGGTGGTAGATTCCGTGCGTTTGAAGGTAAGGATAACGGGTTTTTCGCCTTTATCAATAAGGGCATTGATACTACGGTGCACAACCTTGCCCATTTGCGGGGCGTAGAGAACGGGTTTTTCAAGCATAAGCCGGCTTACCTCTGCCGCCAAGTCTTCTGCATTGGCATAGCCATGTTGCATTTGAAGGGTAGCAGCCGTGCCGGCAGAAATAGGCAAGTAACAGGCCATGGGCTCCGTGGTAGCCACTTTTTCAAAATGCGGTTCATTATCATCTGCCAACAATACAGAGTCATAGATAAGCGGGTAGCGCTTTTCATACACCTCTACAGCAGTGGTCAAATACCATTGCGACCCCTTGCGGCACAGCGAGAGCTGCTCCGTATTCAGTTGGCACCCCTCGTATGTGGTATCTCCCTCCTTTATGTTTTTATTGCTTTGCATGTAGGCGCAAGAGCAGCAAAACAACGTGCTGATGGCAGTAATGAGATGCAATTTCTTCATAAGTTGAGTTTAGCATATTGTTTTTGTATTGACAAGCGGGAAAACCTTGCTACCATGGTACATAACTTCATACATGACGATGAAAACACACGCTATTATTGCCGCTATTGCTTTATTTACTCCCGTAGCATTTGCTCAGGAGCCCGCTGCTACCGCCACCGCTGAGACCTCTGTAGAAAGCCGGGTGGAAGCCGCTATCAATGAGCTTTGCGTATTGCAGGTTCAGATTGTTGAGATTCTGGAGACCGTTAAAGACAAAGAAAGCGCAGATGCTGCTGCTGAAGAGCTCTTCTTGGTTATCGCACGTGTACAAGAGTTGCAGTACGATGCCCAGCAAATTCGCACCTGCGATACCGCTACTCAAGAGCGCCTTCTCAAGAAACTTATCGAGGTTACCATTTCTATTGACTCCCGTAAAAAAGCCGTCGGTAAATTCCTTGTTCAAAACCACTTCTTTAATAGTGAGGACCTGAAATCTGCCGTGCGCATGATGCTCTGATTCACAGCCTTACTCCATTTTTAATAATAAAGCGAGGTCTTACCGGCCTCGCTTTTGTTATAAGTAGCTGAGAGAAACATGTGATAACAGAAAACATATATAGAAACAAACAATTATAAAAAATCAATATTTTTTTATACTTATCATTGACAAGTCAAAAAAAATAGTGTATTCTCGGCGCGCCCACGGTTGCAACAATAAAGTGGCACGTGGTTAAACATCAAAAAAAATCAAAAGATTATGAAGAAGATTGCATTTTTTGCAGCCGCTGCTCTTTGCAGCCCCGTGGCAATGGCTCAGGACGTAGCTCCCGTAGCTCCTGTAGCTCCCGTAGCTTCCTCCGTAGATGCTGAGGCCGTAGTAGACGAGGTTATCGTCGTTCTTACCGAGGTTGTAGAGACCCTTGAGTCCGTAAACGACCAGGCCAGCGCCGACGCCGCTGCTGCTAAGCTTGTAGCTCTGCAGGAGCGCATGGTAGAGGTTCAGGCCAAGATGGAAGGCATGGGCGAGCCCGACGAGGCTACTCAGGAGAAGCTTGCTGAGAAGCTCCTGCCCGCTCTGTTCGGTCTGATGCCCCGCATGGAGGCTGCCGCCATGAACATCTTCGAGAACAACTGCTTCGGCAGCGCTGCTCTTGAGGCTGCTATGAGCGAGATGTAATCCATCCCCCTCTTATATCCTTTATTAAAAAAAGCGTGGTGCATGTCACCACGCTTTTTTATTTTTTTCTGCCGGAGTTTATGACCGTTGAAAGATGCTGCCACCACAATTATGAAAAATCATCTACTGGCAGATTTTAAGCTTGCAAGGGCAGGGGCTAACAGGTAAGCTGACAACGATATGAGTAAAGAGATTTCCCCCGACCAGGAGAAAATGATGGCCCAGCGCCAGCGCGCGTTGGATGCCGCCATGCTCCAGATTCAGAAAGATTTCGGCGAAAACGCCATTATGCGCCTTGGCGACAAAAAGACCATGGAGGTAGAGGTAATACCTACCGGTAACCTATTGATAGACCGCGCTTTGGGTGCAGGCGGTTTCCCCCGTGGCCGTATAGTAGAGGTATTCGGCCCCGAATCCTCCGGTAAAACCACCCTTACCCTCACGGTGATTGCCCAGGCTCAGCGTGCCGGTGGTTTGGCTGCATTCATTGACGTAGAGCACGCATTGGACCCCGCCTACGCCGCCAAGTTGGGTGTGAATTTGGATGACCTGCTGGTATCTCAACCCAACAGCGGTGAAGAAGCCCTGCAAATTTGCGAAGCCCTGGTGCGCTCTAACGCCATAGATGTGATTGTGGTAGACTCCGTAGCCGCCCTTGTAACCAAGCAAGAGCTTGAGGGCGACATTGGCGACAGCACCGTGGGTGCCCAAGCCCGTTTGATGAGCGCCGCCCTGCGCAAGCTCACCTCCCTTATTGCCAAGGCCCGCACCATTTGCATCTTCACCAACCAGATTCGCGAGAAAATCGGTGTCATGTTCGGCAACCCCGAGACCACACCCGGTGGCCGCGCCCTTAAGTTCTATGCCTCCGTGCGTTGCGATATTCGCCGCGTAGGCCAGATTAAAGGTGCAGACGGCACCGTATCCGGCAACCGCACCAAGCTTAAGGTGGTGAAAAACAAGGTGGCCCCGCCCTTTACTGAGTGCGAGTTCGATATCATGTACAACGAGGGTATCTCCTCCGTCGGCAGCCTTATTGACCTTGCGCTCGAGTATGATGTGATTCAGAAGCGCGGCTCGTGGTTCAGCTACAACGGCAGCCAGCTGGCACAAGGGCGAGATGCCGCTAAAGAAACCCTGCGCACCAATGAGGCCCTCTACGCAGAGGTTGAGGCCCTCGTTAAGCAGAAACTTGAGGAAAAAGCCAAGTAATTTTCTGCGCTCACCCGCCATTTTACGCCAATGGCCCGCTCATCCATTTGGAGGCGGGCCGTTATTTTTGCCGCCCTCTCTACATTTCCGCGAACGTATAATCAAGCATTGCGGTTGGTAAATTTTAATTTATCGGGCAGATGGCGCTTGCCTCGGCGAAGCCCGCCGGGCGAAGGCGGGAGGATGCGAGCGGAATTTAAGAGCCTCGCCGTATGGCGAGGCGGCATATGGTAGCCCGGCGGTGCAGCCCGAAGGGCGGAACCCCGGGTCCGGAATAAACGTTATTCGAACCTCGCCGAATGGCGGGGTGGCATAATGCGAGGTGTTAGTATTTACGATGATTTTGTAATCGAAAACAATGGAAATAAATACCTTATGACATCT
>JBGVMR010000064.1:0-2546 GCA_045124875.1 Akkermansia sp. | reverse complement strand
AGGAAATCAAATGCAGAGGTACACGAGAGACAACGGTAATGATTTCTGTCTTGGCAAAGCAGCTTTATTTCCTTTGTTTGTCTTGTTGTAAGAGACAGGTCAACAAATAGATCAAATTCTGCGGTGGCCGGCAAATCTAAGCCACCGGCAATGCTTGTGCGAATACTGGAATCTCTGACACGAATCAGAAAAAACCATCCTTTTTCTTGGATATGAGCCATGAGGTTATAATTTTCATATCCTCGGTCAGCAATCAACAGGACATTTTCCATAGAAGAACGATTAAGCATTGCGCATAGAGTGTCTCTTTCGTTTTCTACTCTTTTGCCGCACAAATTTGCATCCAGATAGGTATGCTGGATCAGGTCATACATCGCATCCAAATGAAGCAAATTATATGGAGCTTGCCCATTCACTCCAGGAAAATAGGAATCTGAATGGCCTGGATTTGTCGGGATTTGAATATCAGACCCATCAGCAGCAATTAAACGAAGGCCCTTATATCTCTTTTGGGAATCAGTTTTGCTTACGAATAGGTCAAATAATGAGACGAATGCATTGGCATCGATTTTTGCCCTCTGTTGAATGAAAGCCGAAGCAGAAGCAACATCTGCAGAACATCCAAAATGATTCAACATTTCGTTTGTTAAGGAACCTCCCCCCATAGCTAGCATGAATGAAATGACCTTGCGAAATGGTAGCTTCCGCTTTCTTGTAAAATCTTGTTCTGGACGCGCAGAAAACAACCAAGAAGACTCACAAATCTGGGTAATTGCTTCATCTAATTTCTGCTTGATAACTGCGATTCTATCTATCATAAACGTGCCTCCTTGTAACTTAAGACGGGGATATTTCTAATTACAAGGGCCTTTTTGCTAACCACAGTTAGCAAAAAGGCCGCACGTTTTCCGCTATTTGTCAAGATGGATTTTTATATTTTGTTACAAAAAAGCAGGGTCCCACTATCTTGTGAGACCCTGCTCGTTTAACTAAATGCCATTGGTCGAATGACTTCCTTCTTTTTTTACGCGCTTGCGTCCCGCAGGGCCAGGATCACCGTGACGTACACAAAGGCCAGAAAGAGGGCGTGGGCCGGGAAACCCGCGAAAATGGTGAAGACCTTGGCATCGTAGGGCGCGGTGGGGAAGACCGCCTCCCCCAGCCGGGCCGCCAGCAGGAGCATGAGGCTGGGGAGGTTACAGAGGCTTTGATAGGCGGCGCTGTGGTCCAGGCGGGGACTGATGAGATTTGGCCCGGCAAAGGACAAGATCTCCGTAAGGGTGCTGCCGGCCAGGGACATCATCAGCCAGAAGGGATACCGCCGCAGCTCCCGGCGGTAATGGCCCCAGAACCAGCGGCCATACAGCCCGGCCAGCTCCCGCGCCTCCTTCCACAGCAGACAAATCCGGCTGCCGTGCTGCATAAAACGTCCTTCTCTCTTGTGTTTTCACCGCGGCGGCGCCGGGGGAAGCGGGGGCCTCCCCCAGGCCATGCCGGGCGAAAAACAAAAACGCCGTGCAGGGCATGCCTACACAGCGCAAGAAGCAAAGCTCTTATGCAGCACGGCGCAAGACAAAAACGACGATGCTACCCCCTTGCGGGAAGGAGGAGAATGTCGTATAATGTTCATGCGGTGCGGCCTTATGGCCGTTGTGTAGGTGTTGGCGCACCTATGCAGGCATGTGGGAGCTGCCACTCCCTCATGCTGCCGCATTTTTGTTTTTCTGGGGATATTATACCACGGATGGAAGATGGTTGCAACCATTTTGCGCCTGCAAGCTGAAACCCGGACGGCAATGCCGTCCGGGTCTTTTTGTCAAATGCCGATGGCGGTGGCGTTGGGGTCGCAGCCCTTGGGACCGAAGAAGTTCACCTTCTTTTCGGAGAGCTTCATGGTCACATCCCTGCTTCTGAAGCACTCGCCGTCCACGCAGGAGACGATGTCGCTGCCGCTCTGGATGCGGACCTCTTTTGCATTCACCACCTGGATGAGCTCCTTGGGCAGCTCCCGATACTTGCCGTCGGAGTAAGGGCCGAAGAGCTTGGCAAACTGGGCCTTGGAGAGCTTTTTGATAAGAACGGTGTGGAGGAGGCCGTCGTCCATCCGGGCCTCGGGCACGGGGGTGGAGCCGCCGCCGTAGTACCGGCCGTTGCACATGGTGACCGCCGCGAAGTCCCCGGTCTGGGCCACGCCGTCCAGGGTGACGGTCCAGTGGTGGGCGATGGACTTGAGGAGGACGTTGACCACGATGGAGGCAAGATAGCTGCCCCGGCCGGAGAACATGGCCCCGTACTCATGGACGCTCTCGGCCACCTGGGCGTCCACGCCGTTGCAGGCGATGGTGAGGCAGAGGCGGCCGTTGCAGTCGATGAGGTCCAGGGGGAACACCTCCCCGTCCCAGCTGTTCTCCGCGTCGGCAAAGAGGGGGGCCTTGTCGCCGAAGTTCTTCAAAAAGTCGTTTCCGGTGCCGGAGGGGATACAGGTCATGGCGGCGTTGGGATAGCCGGCGATGCCCTCGGCCACCTCGTGGATGGTGCCGTCGCCG
>JBGVMR010000063.1:0-6689 GCA_045124875.1 Akkermansia sp. | reverse complement strand
GCATACACAAACGATTCACAATGCACGCTCCCTTTCGGTCGCGGCTCTTTGTGCTCGCGGCTATCGCGCTCGCCCATATGACTGCACGCTCCCTTTCGGTCGCGGCTCTTCGTGCTCGCGGCTATCGCGCTCGCCCATATGACTGCACGCTCCCTTTCGGTCGCGGCTCTTCGTGCTCGCGGCTAAAGCGCTCGCCCATATGCACACACCTAATTGTCCAAGATCTGTCCAAAATTTGGCCATTTTTTTGGACAATTTCCCTTTCGGTCGCGGCTCTTTGTGCTCGCGGCTATCGCGCTCGCCCATATGACTGCACGCTCCCTTTCGGTCGCGGCTCTTTGCGCTCGCGGCTATCGCGCTCGCCAATATATTACACCATGCGGGGTGTTGTGTTCGCGCCCCTTCGCCCCGCGTCCCACCCGTTGCGCCTGCGGTGTGTATCGCCAAGAGAGTCGCCCGAACCCATGACCCACCCACACGGGTCATAGACCAGCCGCAAGCCCACCGCGGCAGAATGCCGAATGTGTGCGATACCTTTGCGGCGTACTGCTGCGGTGGGCTTGCAGCTAATCAATGACCCTCAACCAACCCACAAGGGTGCGGGCGACTCTCTCACCGATACGCCCCGAACGTAGCCCCTGCGGAGTGTAGTACGCGCCCCTTCGCCCCGCGTCCCACCCGTTGCGCAGTGTGCCGCGTCGGCTACTCTCTGCCGTTCATAACGCCGCCGCGCCCTACAGACTGCCGGTCTGCCCCATCGAGGGGCATCCGTCAGCCGGCCGGATAATATGTATTAGCGTATCCTTGGGGCGCTCCTCGCTTGCGGGCGGCGGCTCTCTCTTCCCACGCTGCTTGCGCGCCTTCTCCCCAGCGGCGCGCAATCTCCCGCGCTTTTCCCCTGCACCCGCCGCCCGCGCTTGGCCGAGTGGCTGCCGCTTCCTATTCGGGCGCGGCTCTGGGCGCTCGCTGCGCTCGCGCCCGATGGCATTGCGGCGGCTACCATCCCAACGGGGTTCGCGCTCGCTGCGCTCGCGCTCGCCCCGCCACGCAAGCCGCCGTGCGCATAATTTGTCGTCGGTCGAGTGTCGCGGGTGTGCCGCTTCGCGGTCAATACGCTCACGCGTCAACAAAAAAAAGTCCGTACGGCTGGAGCGACCAGGTACGGACAATTAAATGAGGTTAGTAGTGCGTCAAGCGTTCACAATCTGCGAAGATATACCACGCTGCCCTGCTACATATTGCGTATAGTAGTCTATGTCTATACGTAGGCCGGTAAGAGCAAGCAGTTCACGAACCACCGCGGGCATGAGTAGTTTATCCCGTTTATGGTAACCTAATGGAACAAGCCGTTTCTCATTGGCGAGCAATAGGCAGCGGAGTTTGTAGGGAGTCAGTCCCGTACTAAAGCAAAATTGGCTCTTAGTCATAGCGATGCCGACGAAATCGGGCAGAAAATTTCTTTTCATGATGATGGATGTTTGATGTGTGTTCGATAAAAGTGCTGCAAAAATACAAAAAAGTTCAAAAACTTCAAAAAATTTGGCCGGAAATCTGCAAAATTTGGCCATTTCGGGCGGATTTTGTACCTTTGCAGCGTCTTTTAATCGAAAAAGGTATGAAATTACGTCTTTTAATCGTTCTCGCTTGTATCGCGATTTTTGCCGGTGCAATTGTGATGTCCTCTTGCAACGTGACGAGGAAAGTAACAACAGAGTCTTCATTTTTCCAACGTGGTGACACCACAATCCAGATTGTCACCAAAACAACCGAAACGTACGACGCAACGAAGAAATGAAGCGGATTCAGTACATGGCTCCAGTTGATTGGATGCGAGGAAAGTTATCCGGCAACCAATCATTGACATATGATACGCATAGCGCGTATGATACGCCGACGGGGGATGTAGTGGCTGCTGATAACTACCAACCGCGGTTGATTGCCAAGGTTAGGGGTATGTATACACCGCGGAAAATTCGTTACTTCCAGGTACGCACGCGTTCGACAGTTAATATGACTGCGGCAGCAAAGAAGAATTTGGCGTTGATGGGTGGAGTAGGAGCGTTATTCGGTTCGCTCGTCTCAGATAAGAGTAGTGCAATATATATCGCCGTGAGTGCCTTGTGTCCTAAAAAGATGACACTGCGCGCTTTTCTCGCTCCGATAATACGTGCAGCACTCGCAGCTAAGATGACTAATATCGAGATAGCAGAAGGTGTGACTATAGTGAATCCATGGGTATCAACGGAAACTCCAAACGTTCCCGTATCGCCGGTAATCCTGAATAAGTTTGCAGATGAATTGAGTTAATGGTAACGGCTACCATGAAAGCCGAATAGTAATATCAAAATCTTTGTTGTATGGCTACTTATGCTAAAGGGTCAATCGCTTTCAAGCCAGTTGTTGACCAAATTAACCGCAAGTTCACTCCGCGCAAGAACGTTTGCGCTAACCGCAATGGCGGTCCGGTTGCGCTGATTGCTGCATCCTACATGGGCGCTGGTACTCGTACAGTCGGCCGTGAGGGGATCGGCTTGGTATCGAAGAATTATTTCTTCTATCGTGAGAATCCTCGCTCTACGGGCGTGGGTATTAACGAGGCTGCAGCCCGTGACAAGTTCAAGCAGGGTGTTCAGTGGGCAGATGCTGCATCTAAGGATGTTGCGGTAATCACCGCAAACCAAATGAAGATGAAGCAGTTGGCAGAGAACCCCAGCGCCTACATCGAGGTAGGCGACAGCCGTATGTATATCTACGGATATACGTATCCGGGTTTCATGCGTGCTTTCGCTATCAAAGCGGCAAATGCTGGCGCACTGCCCCAAGACCACAACCTCCCGAGTGTCGTTGTTCCGGCGTAACCAAGTGAGTTGGGTTGAATGTGAAGAAAGGTGGCAGAAATGCCGCCTTTTTTATGTTTTACAACATATTTTGCATTTTTTCGGCCAAAAAATTTGCACATGTCAGATAAAAGCAGTACCTTTGCACCAGAAATCGAAAAAGGAACATAACTTTCTCCGGCGGAAGCGGAGATGGCAACGCTGGGGAGCGACCATTGAGGAATACGCCGGAGTAAAACACATACCGCAGATGTGCGGACAATGAGAGCGACACCTTTACGATTTCGGGTGTCGCTCTCGCTTTTATACTATGCGCAACAGGTACGTAGAATTTTTGCAAATCATCTTTGAAATCTTGACTCTCCCTTTTCGGTGGCTTCACTGATGTGTATTTCTCCTAATCGGCATTATGCAAATACACAAAAGTGAACGCCCAGAGACGGGGCGTTTTTTTTTATACATATACGATTATGAAACCACTACAACCACTACAACCACTACAAGAATCGAACTTCTTTCTCATTGATGGAGCATGGCGAGACACCTACGGCAATATATTGGCCGATGTCATCGCCAAGTATGGTCTGCTTATTGATGACCGTACACAATTCGCCCGTATCTATGACTATGAGCGGATGATTATTTTCTATTTCCGCGCGTCAGCCGGTAAGATTTCGCTTACTCTCTGGAGAATGGAAAAGATATGACCTACGCACTCGCTATAGATTGGTTGAAGGTATTTTGTATCTTCTTAGGCCAGGATGAATGGGAGCCGGTCAGTTCCGTACGTTTCACATATATGCGTGAGACATACGGAACTCGTTGTTTCTCTCGCTTGTATCGTGTACGCATGGCCAATAGTGAGGGCGGTATGGACGAGTTCGCCGAGATAGAAGCAACGCCTTATTCGAGTATTCTGCCGGAATATGCCGTGATGATTCGTTTTGTCAATCGTGCATTATATCTTCCCGACTTTTGGGTGTTGGCGGATGAGTTGTTGAGAGTTAACAATTTCCAATGCAAGGGCATCAGTCGTATAGACATATGCGCAGATTTCAACGAGTTCGCCGAGATAAATCCCAAGGCACTAATCGAGGGGTTCGCAGCTAAGAGATTGCGCCACATCGGGCGTGGAGTGGGGGCACTCTATTTCAACCACGGCAAAGGTGCGGAGCGTGATGAGTTCGGCAAACCTAAACCCGATTACGGAGTTAATTACACGGGGCTATCATTCGGCACGCATAGTAGTGACGCGCATGTGTATCTATATAACAAGACATTTGAACTATTGACACAAGGAGACAAGCCTTGGATTAAAGACACATGGGTTGCTGCAGGTCTCGATGTGCGTAACGTGTGGCGGCTGGAGGTCTCGATAAAGAGTCAGGGATTAAAGTTCTTAGATAAGCAAACAGGTAAAAAGGTCGAGGTTGATGTTCCGATGGTGTATGATGCTCACGAACTCGACAAAATTTATCATTCATTTGTGCGGAAATTGTTTGCATTCATCCGCAATAAATCTCAGATAAAGAACGTCACACGCGAGCCGCGGATTATTCTTTTCGATGATTCTCTCCCAGCATATGACCGCGGCGCTATTCGTAATATCTCCGCCGGTGACCGCATGGAGCGTATTTTGATTAAATCGCTATATCAATTCGCAGACCGATACCGCGGGCGCTATATCTACGAGGCTCGCGAACGTGCGCAGAGCCTCGCCGCCTCTCTCGCCTATGGTACGGGACTCGGTGAGTGGTATGAGGACAAAATAAACCAATGGGAAACACCAATACATAAATGATATGAAACCTACTTTTGTACATTGCCTATTTGAGCAATCGGGAACATTCAAAAATGCTTTCCGACAGTTAGGAATCCCTGCATTAGATTACGACATCCGAAACGAGTTCGGGGAAACTGATTATTGTGTAGATTTGTTTGAGCAAATAGATATGGAGTGGCACGGCGTTAATGGTTTTTTCTCCCATATCAAGCAGGAACACCTTATAATGGCTTTCTTCCCTTGTATCTATTTCAACGAGCAAAACGAAATGTACTTTTGTGGTACTCACTACAATCTCCGTGCACTATCACCCGCAGCTAAGATACGTACAATAATCGAGCGCTCAGATAAACGGCAGGAGTATTACAAAAAAGTGCTGCAGCTAATCACTATATGCGAGGAGCGCCAGCTAAAGTTAGTAATAGAGAATCCATACAACGCGCATCACTATTGGCGGTTCAACTTTCCCAACTACCCCAAAGTGATAGACATGAATCGCACTCTCCGAGGAGATTATTTCAAAAAGCCAACACAATACATATTCGTAGGCTTCGAACCAGGTAAGGGGCAATCGCTGTCTAAGATTCGAAAGATGGAATATATTGAAGATAAAAAGTCATCGCCGGTAAGCGGTATGTGCTCCGCTGAGCGGTCAATGATTTCCCCAGAATACGCACACAACTTTATTTGTGACTTTATACTTAACGAGCCATCCGGCAACAATGTGCCGACGCTCTTCGATTAACTAATTAACAACATTTACATTATGAAATCAATTACTATCATCGGCAACATTGGTGCCAATGCCGTTCGCAGAGTTACATCCGACGGCCGTGAACTTATGTCTTTCAACGTCGCAGTCAATCAGTCGGACGGGACTACTTTGTGGTTCAATTGTATTGGCAGTCTTCGCGAGAAATTACTTCCTTATTTGGTGAAAGGTCAATGTGTTTGCGTCATCGGAGACCTATCAGCACGGGTGTATAATGGTTCGATTGACCTCTCTATCTCAATTGATAAGACCGAACTCTGCGGGGCTAAACCCAAAGAGGAACAGGCAGAACATCCGCAGCAATGACATGTGCAATATGCAGGTTCTATGATGTGTGCATAATGCGGAACACAATAGAAGCATGCACACATGAGCGGAAAGACGAACTCCAGAAAAACATCGTCGTATTATAATAGTGTTTATAACACTATTCCTAAAAACCCCAAAAGGAGAGCGGCATCGAGCCGCTCTCCTTTTGTATTTGTCACATCTATGCGGAGGTTGCATTGCTGGGTGTTTCTACGTCGCTACTTCGTGCTCCTCCTTCGGTATAGGGGCTCTAAAATCGCCCCTATTCCGCTGACCCCACCCAATGCGCCGCCAACTCCGCTGCGGTGCTATCGCTCCTTGCGTTCGAGTGTGCGCCGTTTTTTGCCGCTTTGCGGCAATGGCGGCGCCCACCCTTTTTGGACGTTCGTCGCGAGTGTCGCGGGTATCGCGGGTGTCGCGGGTGTCGCGGATGTCGCGGATGTCGCGGATGTCGATTGCTTTTCGCGAAAAATCCGGCGCTCGCTTCGCTCGCGCATACCTACACGCGTTGCCCTCTTTTAAAGAGGGTGAACGCGTAAATTCAACCCCCGTTGAGTATCACGGGGGTCGAAATTACAAAATAGAACCCCATCCAGTAAGACCACGACCCACGCAATAACCCACCCACAAAAACCACCCACACCCACCCACAAACCATCCCGCACCCACCCGCTGCGGGGCATGCTCCTTTCCTCTCGGGCTTGCGGGCGGCTCGCCCCACGCATAAACCCACGCACTCGCGCCCCCTTGGCCATGCGCCCGCTGCGCCCTCTTCCCTCCCACACGTCGTCTGCCCCGTGTGATGGCAGCCGCCTTGGGGGTGGCGCGCGCCCCGTAGGGGTCGCCCCCCCGCTTCACTCCCTTGGGGTCGTTCTCTCTGGCGGCGGCTGCGGGCGGCGTGAACCGCCCATTTGGTCGCCGTCGCCGCGGGGTACCCCCCCCCCGCGTCGTCGGGGTTTTGGCTCGCCGTGGGGGGCCCCCCCCCCCC
>JBGVMR010000062.1:0-8120 GCA_045124875.1 Akkermansia sp. | reverse complement strand
TCGGCAGGGGTGTCTACAGCCTCGGCATCGGTGGCATCCTCAGGGGTATCGTCCTCGTCGTCATCGGGGATGACGAGGGTGATCTCTTGGATGGCCTCCTTGTCGTTGAGGGTGATAAGCTTCACGCCCTGGGCGGTACGGCCGGTCTCGCGGATGGTGTTCACCTTCATGCGCACGGACTGACCGCCACTGGTCATGATCATGAGCTCGTCGGCATCTGTCACGGTGGTGGCAGAGACGACGAGGCCGGTCTTCTCGGTGCAGTTCATGGTCTTGATACCGATACCGCCACGGCTCTGCAGGCGGTAGGCGCCGAACTTGGTGCGCTTGCCGAGACCGTTCTCGGACACAACGAGGAGGGAGTAGGCAGAGGTGGATTCTTCTTCTGCGGTTTCCTCGGTGGTTTCGGGCTCTTCTGCGGTGGGTTCGGCGGTGTCTTCAACATCGTCTGCAGCGGGGGTGGCGGTTTCGCCCTCGGGCACCACGGCCATGGCTACCACGTAGTCGCCCTCGCGCAGTTTGATACCGCGCACACCGATGGTGTTGCGGCCCTGGGTGCGCATTTGGCTCTCGGAGAAGCGGATGCTCATGCCGTTGTGGGTGACGATGATGACATCTTGCTCGCCGGTGGTGAGCACGGCGTTGACGAGGGAGTTGCCTTCCTCCAAGTTAATAGCGATGATACCGGCCTTGCGGTAGTTGACGAAGTCGTTAAGGGCGGTCTTCTTGACGGTGCCGTCCTTGGTGGCGAACACAACGTTGCCGGAGCCCTCAGCGAAGGTGATGTCCTTACCGTCCTCGCTTACCTTGCGCTCCAAGCGCAGAATGGCGGCAATGCGCTCATCCTGCTGCATGTCGAGCAGGTTCTTGATGGAGCGGCCTTGGGCGCTGCGGGCGGCCTCGTCAATCTCATACACGCGCTCCACATACACACGGCCGGTGTTGGTGAAGAACATGATGTAGTCGTGGTTCTGGGCAGCGAAGAGGTGCTCCACGTAGTCGTTGGCGTCTTTCTTGCTCTTGGTGGTAGCGGCTTTGATACCCTTGCCGCCGCGGGCCTGCAGGCGGTACTCATCTGAGTTGGTGCGCTTGATGTAGCCGCTGTGAGAGATGGTCACAATCATGGAGTCATTGGGGATGAGATCCTCAATGGCCATATCGCCCTCAAACGGGATGATGTGGGTCATACGCGGGGTGGCGTATTTCTCTTTGATGGTGCGCAGCTCATCTTTCACAATGCCGAGCACGCGGGCCTCGTTGGCGAGGATGTCCAGATAGTCCTCAATGATTTCGAGGAGCTTCTTGTACTCGTCAGAGATTTTGTCGTTCTCCAGCGCGGTGAGTTGGTAGAGGCGGAGGTCGAGGATGGCGTTGACTTGGCGCTCCGTGAACACGTAGGAGTCACCCTGCACGGAGGGTTGGCTGTGGATGAGGATGCCGAGACCGCGGGCCAGCTCTACCGGGAAGCGGAAGGCCATGAGCTTGTTGCGGGCCTCCTCGCGGTTGCGGGATTCGCGGATGATGCGGATGAACTCATCCAGATTTGCCAGGGCGATGAGGTAGGCCTCTAACACCTCTGCGCGGTCCTCTGCCTTGCGGAGAAGGAACTTGGTGCGGCGGATGACCACCTCGCGGCGGTGCTCAACGTAGAAGTTGATGGCGTCTTTCATGGTGAGCACCTTGGGGCGCCCCTCGTGAATGGCCAGCATGTTTACGGAGAATGAGGTATCCATGCTGGTGAGCTTGTAGAGCTGGTTGATGACCACCTGCGGGCGGGCATCGCGCTTGAGCTCAATCTCAATGTAGTCCGTCAGGTCGCGCATGCCGGCGATGTCGGTAATCACCTTGTCGCGCACCAGCTCGGCGATGCGCTCTTGCAGCACGGCGCGGTTCACGCCGTAGGGCACGTCTGAAATGTGCAGGAACTCACGACCGTTCTCATTGGTAACTACCTCAATCTTACCGCGCATGCGCACGCTGCCCTTGCCGGTGCGGAAGTAGTTGTCGATGCCCTTGTAACCGAGGATGTAGCCACCGGTGGGGAAGTCCGGGCCTTTGATGTAGGCGCGCAGAGCCTCGGAGGTAATGAGGGGGTTGTCAATGTAGGCGCAAATGCCGTCCACCACCTCGCCGAGGTTGTGCGGGGCCATGTTGGTGGCCATACCCACGGCAATACCCGTGCCGCCGTTGACCAGCAGGTTGGGGAATGCGGAGGGGAATACAACGGGCTCTGTAAGGCGGTTGTCGTAGTTGGGCTGGAAGTCTACGGTGTCTTTGTCCAAGTCATCCATAAGGGCCACACCCAGGTGGCTGAGCTTGGCCTCGGTATAACGCATGGCGGCGGGGGGGTCGCCTTCCGGCGTACCGAAGTTACCCTGCCCTTGTACGAGCACATCGCGCATGTTCCAGGGCTGGGCCATGGTAACGAGGGTGCCGTAGGCGGATTGGTCGCCGTGGGGGTGGTAGTTACCGATGGTGTCACCCACGATTTTACCGCACTTGATGGTACCCTTGGAGGGCACGAGGCCGAGCTCGTGCATGGCGTAAAGCACACGGCGCTGAGAGGGCTTGAGGCCGTCTCTGGCATCGGGCAGAGCGCGGGAGATGATAACGGACATGGAGTAGTCGAGGAAGCTGCGAGAGACCTCCTCAGCTACGTCTACCGGGCGAATTCTGGTTTCACTCATAATTCAGTCAAAAAGCGGTTAGGGGTTACACGTCCAAGTTACGTACATTGAGGGCGTTGTCTTCAATGAAGCGGCGGCGGGGCTCTACGAGGTCACCCATGAGGATGGTGAACATCTTGTCTGCCTGCACGGCGTTGTCGTCGTCCAAGCGCACACGGAGCAGCTCGCGCTTCTCGGGGTCCATGGTGGTGGCGTACAGGTCCTTAGCGTCCATTTCACCAAGACCTTTGAATCGGGTGATGGTAACGCTGCGGCCGCCGATTTCGAGCACCTTGGCGAGGATATCGCCCACGAAGTGCACGGGTGTGACGGTGTTGCGGGAGTTTTCTACAAGCTCGAACACGGGGGCGTCGTCGGAGAGCAAGCGGGCGGATTCAATGCCCAGCTCTTCCAAACGGGTGAGCACGCGGGTGATGGCTTTGGCCTCGTGCAGCTCGTGCAGCAGGGCGCGGCGGCTGGGGCCTTCGCGCACCGGCAGCGGGTTGGCAGCCAGCTCCTCCTCCGTGGGCTCGCCGAAGAGGAAGAGATCGCGGTTGGCATCGGAGAAAGCGGAGAGGTCTTCCATATTGCGGAAGTAAACCACCTCTTCATCATTACCGCAGCGCACCTTGACGAGGTATTGCGGGAAGGCGCCGTCCTCTGCGCGGTGGCGGAGCAAGTCTTTGAAGTCACCGCCGTGCTGGGCCACGCTGCCCTCATACTTCTGCAGGTTGATGAGGGTCTCGAGAATGGCCATGAGGGAGTCTGCGTCAAACTCTTTGCTCTTGTCAGGCGTGCGCAGGGTGACATCGCCCGCGCCCAATGAGATGAGCTTGCGGTTGAGGGAGACTTCATCTTGCACGTACTGCTCTACCTTGCGGTGAATCACGCGGTACAGCGGCGGCTGGGCAATGTAGAGGTAGCCGGCGCGCACCAACTGCGGCATGTGGCGGCAGAAGAGGGTGAGCAACAGGGTGCAGATGTGAGAGCCGTCCACGTCGGCATCAGCCATGAGGATGATTTTGTGGTAGCGCACCTTGTTGATGTCGAAAGAGCCTTCGCCCTCGCCATCGCCGATACCGGCACCGATGGCAGTGATGATGTTCTGAATGGTCTCGCTGCCCAAGGCTTTGTCGAGGCGGGCTTTCTCCACATTGAGGATTTTACCGCGCAGGGGAAGAATGGCTTGGGTGCGGCGGTCGCGGCCCATCTTGGCAGAGCCACCTGCAGAGTCACCCTCCACAATGAAGAGCTCGCTGAGCTTCGGGTCGCGGCAAGAGCAGTCTGCCAGCTTACCGGGCAAGCCACCGCCTACGGTCATGGCGCTTTTACGCACGCTTTCGCGGGCCTTGCGGGCGGCTTCGCGAGCGCGGGAAGCGATGAGGCAGCGGTCGATAATGGTTTTGGCCACTTGGGGATTTTCCTCGAAGAACTCTTTAAGCTCTTCATACACCACGCTGCTGACCACACCTTCAATCTCGGTATTAACGAGCTTGTCCTTGGTCTGGGAGGAGAAGCGGGGGTTGGGCATTTTGACGGAGATAACAGCCACAAGACCCTCGCGCACGTCGTCGCCGTTAAGGCTGGGGTCTTTATCTTTGAGCAGGTTGTTGCTCTTGGCGTAGTTGTTGACGGCACGTGTCAGCGAGCTGCGGAAGCCCGAGAGGTGCGTACCGCCGTCTGCATTGAAAATGGAGTTAGCGTAGCACTGTATCTGGTAGCGGTCGCTGTCGTTGTACTGCATCACCACGTCCACAATCACGTCGTCCTCCATGGTCTTGCCGTCGTACTCCACCTCAATGTGGCGCACGCCGCTCATGGCGATGGGCTCTTGGGTGATGAGGGTCTTGTTCTCGCCGAGCTGTTTCACGAACTCGCGGATACCGTCTGCGTAGTAGAAGGTTTCGGTGCGCTCTTGGCCGCTGCGCTCATCCACCAGCTCGATGACGAGGCCGGGGTTAAGGAAGGCCAGCTCGCGCAGGCGGCGGCCCAGCAGGTCGAACTTGAACTCTACCGTGTCGGTGAAAATGGTGGGGTCGGGCAAGAAGGTGATGGCCGTGCCGGTCTGCCCCTCGGGGCAAGAGCCTACCACATGCAGCTTCTCTGTGGTTTTACCGCGCTCGAAGGTGATAACGTGGCGCTTGCCGTCGCGGCGCACCTCGGCCTTGAAGAAGTCGGAGAGGGCGTTCACGCACTTGGCACCCACACCGTGCAAACCGCCGGAGTATTTGTAGGCGCCTTGGCCGAACTTACCGCCGGCGTGCAGGTTGGTGAGCACCAACTCCACGGCGGGTATGCCGAACTTGGGGTGAATGTCTACCGGAATACCGCGACCGTTGTCGATAACGGAGATGGTACCGCCCTCATGAATCTGGATAATAATCTTGGTGCAATAGCCTGCCAAATGCTCGTCAATGGAGTTATCAAGCACCTCAAATACGCAGTGGTGCAGGCCGCGTTCATCAGGGTCGCCTATGTACATGCCGGGGCGCTTACGGACGGCCTCAAGGCCCTCCAGCTTGTCAATCTGCGCCGCGCCGTACTCTTGCTGTGCTCCGGTGGTGACTACCGTCTCGGTGTCTTCAGGAGCCGTGGTGTTATCAGTCATACGACGCCTATTATACGCGCGTATACGCGCGCGCGTCAATCTTTATATATGTCATGATAGAAAAAGAAGGAGGTAGATTTACAATTTACAATTTACAATTTACGAATTTGGGAAAGAGGTCAGCGTCTTCTGGCGAGGCGCAGTAGGGCATCGAAGGCGCCGGGCACAGCCATAGCGGCGGCTTTGCGGTACCACCAGGCGGCGAGCTCGAGGCTTTTGGGTGCGCCGTTGCCGTTTTCGAAACACTCACCGAGGCGCAGCATGGCGCCGGAATGGCCCAAGCGGGCGGCTTGCTCAAAGCAGCTGACACCGCCGGAAGGGTCGCGCGGGCATCCTATGCCCTTGAGGTAGCATTTGCCGAGCTGGTAGAGGGCATCTGCATCGCCGGCGCGGGCGGCAACGTCGAAGAGCTGCACGGCGCGCTCGTAGTTGCGGGGGCCCCCACGCCCACGCATCAGGCGCTTGGCCAGGTGCATGCACGCGTTGGGGTCGCCGGCAGCGGCCGCTTTTTCCAGCTCTTCGCTCATTTATTTCAACAGTTCGGGCAAAGACTTAACATAGGCCGTGATGCCATTGAGCACCATTTGCACGGCAATCATAACGAGGATGGTACCCATGAGACGCGTGAGCGCCACCGTGCCTTTCTCGCCCAATTTATCCAAAATCTTGCCGGAGAAGAACATGACCAGGGAGGCCACTGCCCATGCTAACAACATGGCGGTAATACCCTCTGCCAAGAGGCTTTTCTCCGCAGACATGGCAGCCTGCATCATCACCAGAGAAATAACTGCCGGCCCCACAATCAGGGGCATGGCCACCGGCACGATAAAGGGCTCCGACTCTGCGGGGTGAGCCTGCGGGTCATGCGAGGCAACGGAGGGGAACACCATGCCTACGGCAATCAAAAAGAGCATGATACCACCGGTAATATTCAGCGAGCCACTACTCAGGCCAAGCCCGCTCAATATCTCCTCACCCAAGAAGAAGAAGAGAAACAGCAGAGCCAGCACAATGAGCATCTCTCTCAACAAGATGGAGAAACGCCGCTTGGGCTCCACATTATGCAGCAAGCCCTGCACCAGAGGTGCATTGCCGGGAGGGTCCATTACCAAAAACAATGCACTTGCCGTAGCGATGATGTATGACCAGTCCATATGCGTGTGTGGGTTCAGAATTCTTTACGTGAGAAAATAAGAGTTGATACCAAGAGGTGCAGCAACATGTACCCCAAAGCAATTAGTAAAAGAGAACAGAGCATACCGTTGGTTAAGGCTACCCCGGATGATGCGGTATCCGCAACGGTGAAAATGCTGAAATCGGGCAAAATGACGGATGCCACCTGCTCGGTCATGCGCATGCCCTCGGAGGTACCCTCTGCCCCCAACCCGGCGTTGATACCGGCAAACATTTGGTGGCGGAACATACCGATAAAGTAGGTACCCAGGCCGAAAATCATGCTCACAATGGTACCGCTGGTGAAGGTGGAGAACAGGAGGGTGGTGCTTATCAACACCCCATAGCCCAAGAACATGGCCATGATTCCGCGCTGCATGTTCCATGAGTTACCGGCATCCGTAATTTGCTGCAAATAAGGCTGCATTTGCTCTGCCGTGGCGCCTTGACTGCTCAACACCTCCGTAACCTCAGCCGTTAACGAGGCTTCTCTGAAGTGAAGTATCAACACCAGCAGGCCATCCATCAACAGCATCATGGCCAACAATATGGCCCACACGCCCAGTAATTTGCCCAGCAGATATTCAAAACGCGGCACCGGCTTACATAGTATCGTGTACAATATGCGGTCCTCTGCATCTCGCGGTATCAGCAAGGCGGTGGCCCCTACGCAAAAGATAAGCCCGAAGAGCTGCATGCAGCCCAATGCCACATCTTTTATCAACTGAAATTGATAAAGCCCCCGCGTTTCTACCCCCAAATGCCCATGGTACGGCAGAAACTGCAAGGCCATAAAAGCGATACCGAATACTGCCGGTATCAAAAACAACCGCATGCGGATAAGCTGGGTGAATGTTACACCCGCCAGCGCGAAAATACGCGCCGGGGCACACGCTAAACTGCGCAACCATTCCCGCATGGGCTGATGGATAATTTCAGATTATCTGCGGCGTGCTTGCTCACCGGCTTCGATGAGCTTCCAGAATGAGCGGGAGTTACCCAGCTTCTGGTCCTCGGAACCCGCACCCATACCGGAGCGGAAGAGGAAATCTTTGAGGGAGTCGGCGTGCAATACGCGTTGTACCACAATGGTGCCGTTCTCCATGGTGAAATAAATGCGGTAGTCGCTGGAGCGATAGCGGTAAATCTTTTTACCATCGCGCTCTACTACACCGAAGCTCGGGTCGTCTTTCTCCCCGTTGAGGAATGCTTCATCTACCTTAAACCCGGAGATGAGCTCAAGCTGCTCGAGGGTGGGAATAGCCGACACCTCATGGGCACTGATTTCATTAAATACGATCTGATGCATCGCCTTGAGTGTACTCTATCCACCCCCATCTGGCAAGCTTAAAGTATGCTTTCGGGCATTTTTCATGAAGGAAATTACCGCATGTTTCTCGGGTAAAAAAATTACCCCCAAAATAAATTGAACGATTTGCTGAGTTCTCCGCACCTTGAGCATAGCGTGCCGATTGCAAAACGCTCTGTTAAACATTTCGGTTGATAAATTTGAGTTTAGCGGGGAGCTGGCTCGCGTTAGCGAGCGGAATTTTTGAGCCCCGTGATAGCGGGGCGGCAAGAATCATAGCCGGAGCGTGAAGAGAGCCCGCGACAGCGGGCGAACGAAACCTCCGGTTCAGATAGATAAAAAATAGGAGCCCCGTTGAAAACGG
>JBGVMR010000061.1:0-2705 GCA_045124875.1 Akkermansia sp. | reverse complement strand
TATACATATCAGCAGATCAGCAGTCGCCAAGTGGGAGAACGGATTGGGTCTGCCCAATGATGAGTCGTTAAGAATGCTCGCTGAGTATTTTGACATCCTGGTCAGTGATCTGATCCCAGACAAAACCAATGCTGAAACGATTGTCTCCAAGAACAAGACCATTAATCAGCAAAAGAAGGCAATCATAGGTCTTTCAATTGGCTGCGCTGCAATATTGTTTATCCTAGCATTTATCTTTATTGAACCTCTTAGGGATAGTCTGGAACTGTTGGGCTTGGGTGCTATCATATCTTCTCTTGGTATCTTTAACCTGCGGGGTAATATCGGATCCATCCATTGGTACAACCGCAGAAAGGTCACCAAGGAAAATCAGCTTCCCTACTGCAGATGTGTTGGCCTGGGAACCTTGATCGTGGGTCTGTCCATGATTCTCTCCGGTATCGTGCAAGCCTTCGCCGGTATGGAAGTCGGTGGAATCATCATTATTGTCGGCTTCATGGTTGGTTTGTCCCTGATCGTTTACGCACAGTTCAAGTATAATAAAGGCATTTTCTAACTCAAAGATATTTAACTCCCTCACTTTTTGCTGATGTGCGATAAAGAAGTAATAGAAGTGTAAAAAATTTTGCCGTTCCTATCCGGCACTTGGCCATTGTGTCGGATAGGTCGGGCGTTAGGCTTCGGGCAAGTCAATTTTGCCGACAAAGCTGTAATAAATCTCAATGTCCTGCCTGCGGGTGCCGTTCTCGTCATAGCTGCACTCATGCACGACGATTTTCTCAATCATTTCCCGCAAGAGGGTGGGTGTCAATTCCTCAAAGGCAAGGTGCTTGCGGACAATCCCCATGAATTTCTCGGCGTTAACGGTGGCCGCCTGCGACTTGTCCAGTTCCGCCTGCAATGCGGCGGTGCGGTCTTTCAGTTCCCGCTGCTCCTGCTCATAGTCTGCCGACAGTTCCATGAAACGCTCGTCGCTGATTTTGCCGTTCACATTGTCCTCATACAGCCGCTTGATAATGCGGCTCACTTCGGCAATCCGCTCCTGCGCCTGTTCAAGCTGCTTGGTGGCTGCGGCGGTCTTTCTCTTGCCGCCGATTTCGTTCTGCTGGATCAGCAGCTTTACAAAACGGCTCTCGTGCCTGGCAGCATACTCCGTCACTTGCCGGAGATTGGAGAGGACACCGGCGGTCAGCAGGTCGGTGCGGATAAAGTGCGCCGTACAGTCGCGGGTGCGCTTCTTGTAGCTGCCGCAGATGTAACAGTCCTGCTTGCGGTTCTTGTTCTGATACCGCTGCTGGTACATCACATGGCCGCAGTCGGCGCAGAACAGCATACCAGAGAACAGCCCCACTTCGTCATAGCGGTTCGGGCGTTTGCGCTGCTTGCGTAACTCCTGCACACGCTCCCATGTTTCCGTGTCAATAATCGGCTCATGGTGGTTCTCAAAAATGGCCTGCTTCTCAATGGGATTTTCTACGCTGTGCTTGGTCTTGTAAGAGGGCTTTTCCGTCTTGAAGTTTACCAGACAGCCGGTGTACTCCCGGTTTTCGAGGATATGAACGACGGTGTTCGTCGCCCATTTACACTCATAGCCGGGGTGGTAGCGGCGTGTGCTGCCTGTCCTGCGGTATTCCAGCGTCCCCGGCGTGGGGATTTGCTGTTCCGTCAGCATACGGGCAATCTTGGTCGGGCCGTTCCCCGCAAGGCAAAGCTGGTAAATCTGCTGGACAACCGGCGCGGTTTCCTCGTCAACGATATAGTTCTCGTCCTCGTCCATGAGGTAGCCATACACCGGCTTGCTGGTAACGGGCTTGCCGCTCATGCCTTTTGCTCTTTTAACTGCCTTGATTTTCTTGCTCGTATCTCTCACCAGCCATTCGTTGAACAGATTTCGCAGAGGGGTAAAATCATTGTCCATGCCGCCGTTTGCGCTGTCCACATTGTCGTTGACAGCGATAAAACGCACGCCCTTTTGAGGGAACAGCATTTCCGTGTAAAACCCTACCTGCAAGTAGTTTCGCCCTAACCGGCTCATGTCCTTGACAATGACCGTACCAACTTTCCCGGCTTCAATGTCCGCAAGCATGGCTTGAAATCCGGGCCGCTGGAAGTTCGCGCCGGAATAACCGTCGTCGGTGTACCAGCGCAGATTGGTAAAGCCGTTCTGTTTTGCGTAGGTTTCGAGTATCCTTTTTTGGTTCGATATGGAATTACTCTCGCCTTGCAGCTCGTCCTCATGGGACAATCTCGGATAAAGGGCGGTAATGAGGTTTTGGGTGGCTTGTCTTAACATAAAATCCTCCGTTTCCGACAGCCAGCCCCACTATTCCGTGGTTTCATTGTACCACGGAACAGCGGGGGCTGTACAGCGGCAAAAGCGTTAAATTTGCTTCTTTACAGTCGGTCAAATTGCCGGTTTTTGCGTAGCAGCGGCTTCCGCTTCCAGTACCCGCGCCATTTTGTCGGCGGCGGTGGTCGTGGTATCTTTCTTGAAATAGCCGGACACGACAAGGACGGAATTGCCCATGCGGATTTCCGTCACGCAGTCGGGGCGGCGGGCGGTGCGGGTGTCGTGCTGCTTGATATTCTCCATAGGCAATACTCCTCGTATAATAAGTTTGTAAGCAAGGATAATTAGCTTACAGACTTATTCTTTTTATGGTATAGAGGTAAGGACATCTAAGAGGAACTCCCCTCATCCAATT
>JBGVMR010000060.1:0-7412 GCA_045124875.1 Akkermansia sp. | reverse complement strand
CCCCACCGGATGGTGGGGTGGCATAGAGGGTTGCCAGATGTCATAAGGTATTTATTTCCATTGTTTCGATTGCAAAATCATCGTAAATACAAACACCTCGCATTATGCCACCCCGCCATTCGGCGAGGTTCGGTCAACTTTTATTCTATACCCCCGGTTCCGCCACTGCGTGGCTTTACCGGGGGCTATCATATGCCGCCTCGCCATGCGGCGAGGCTCCAAGATTCTGCTCGCCTACGGCTCCCGTCTTCGCCCTGCGGGCTTCGCCGAGGCATGCGCCATCTGCCCGATAAATTGCAATTTACAGGGCTCATCAATCGTAAACATTAACAGAGTTATAAAAAACGCCGTTACAGTAATCTGTAACGGCGGGGGATGCGGAGAAAACGGTCGGCTGTTAATGTGCCTCGCAATTGATTTGCGTAATGAATGCTTGCGGGGCTTCTTCGTTATCTGAGGAGGCGATGGACCAAGAAATATCGTGTGCGCCTTCCTTCAGATTATAGAGCATCAGGGCACTGAGCTCTCCTCCTTTTTTGGCATTTCTTTGCATAATGCACATGCCGGCGGGGCCGTCCGTCAGCAAACGGGCGCCATTATAATTGGGCATGGTAAGCAGCAACACATAGATGCCCGTTTGCGGTGCGTTGATGGTGATTTTTGCCACTTTGATGGTGTTGTTTTTGCGGCGTGTGTGTTGCCATTTGAGCGGTAAATCTTGCGGCACACAAGCTTTGGAGGCTTTTGCGCCGAGCGGTTCGCGAACCAACATGCGCAACTTGCGGGTACGGGAAGCCTTGCGGTACGTTTGCAGAGTAACGTAGCTGACGGGCAGCAACCCAAGCGCAAACCAGCTGAGTGTTGCAACAAGTGCCACGGTTACATAATCGAGCGCCAACATGGCGATAAGGAACACACAGAAGGCACCCGTGATGGCGTAGCCCACCCAGTATCCCAGAATCATTGCCGGGAAAAGTAAGAATAGGATGGTATAACGTAAAAACGGTTTGAGATTGAGCGGTGTGCCTTTTATAAACTCTTTACGAACAATGAGCTCGTAAAGTTTTTTTAATTCTGCTTGTGTGGTGTTGTTGTCGAGTTTCATGGGGGGTCAATCAATTGTGGTGGTGCGTTGCTTGAGCATGTGGTCTGCCAGAACAATATAAGCCATGGCTTCCACCACCGGCACGGCGCGGGGGAGCACGCAGGCATCATGCCTGCCTTTGCCACGCAGTTTTACTTCTTCGTGGGCATCGTTTACCGTATTTTGCTCAATCATGAGGGTGGCGGTGGGCTTAAAGGCAATGCGCATGTTGATATCCTCGCCGTTCGAGATACCGCCTTGAATGCCGCCCGAATGGTTGGTGCGGGTGCGCACGCGCTCGCCTTCCATATAGAAAGCATCATTATGCTGAGAGCCCGTCATGAGCGGGGCCGAGAAGCCGGAGCCTACCTCAAAGCCTTTTGTGGCCGGTATGCTCATCATGGCGTGTGCCAGTGTAGCCTCAAGTTTGTCAAACACGGGGTCGCCCAAACCCACGGGGCAGTTGCGCACGGTGCAGGCAACCACACCGCCCAGAGAGTCGCCTTTGCTGCGGGCTTCTCGTATGGCTTCTGCCATGTGCTCGGCACTTTCGGCATCTGCGGTGCGTACAATGTTGCTTTCCACCGTTTCAGCCTTAACATTTGCCGGCAGAATGGGGCAAATCATGGTGTGAATCTGCTGCACCCATGCCACAACCTCCAGTTGGGGGCAAAGGGCTTTGAGTATGGCTTTGGCTACGGCTCCTGCTGCCACTCGGCCAATAGTCTCTCTCGCACTGGCGCGGCCACCGCCGGCCCATGCGCGTATGCCGTATTTGGCATCGTAACAAAAATCTGCATGAGAGGGGCGGTAGGTATGCTGCATCTCATCGTAGGCGCTGCTGCGGTGGTCTTTGTTACGCACGCTCAGGGCAATGGGGGTGCCGGTGGTAAGACCATCTACCACGCCGCTGAGAATCTCTACGGTGTCGGCCTCATTGCGCGGGGTAACAATATCGCTTTGCCCGGGCCTGCGGCGGTCCAGCTCTGCCTGAATCTGTTCTGCGTTAAGCGGTAAACGGGCGGGGCACCCATCTATCACTACGCCCACACCCACACCATGGGATTCGCCCCAGGTGCTGATTCTGAAAATGGAACCGAATGAACTTGACATACTGCGCTCTTATCCTAACGTAAATGCGTTGATTTTACAAGATAAATCATGCTTCGCTCTGCGTATTCTGCGTAATGAGCGTTCTGACGGGGAAGGGTATATTGATGCCTTCTTTCTTGAATGCCGCCAGCAGTGCCGTGGCAAAGCGGTAACGTAGGCCGTGGTACACTTCCGTCTTGCACCATGCGCCGATGTGTAAATCAAGCGAGCTGTCGCCGAAGCCCTTGAAAATGACAATGGGGGCCGGGGTGTCCATAAGCTCCGGTTCTTGGGCAATAACGCCCAGTATCACTTCTTTTACTTTAGTTAAATCGCTTGTATAATCTACCCCCAAATCTATATCAATGCGGCGACGCGGGGAGCCGGTGATGTTGGTGACGGGGTTCTTAATCATTGTTTCGCAGGGGATACGCACCAGTGAGTTATCCGGTCGCCGCAGGTAAATAGACAAAAGGTTGATGCTTTCCACAACGCCCTCTTCGCCCTCTACCCTGATGTAGTCACCCATTTTGAAGCTGCGCTCTGATACCAAAAAAATACCGCTGATGAGGTTGCTGAGCGAGGTCTGCGAGGCAAAGCCGATGGCCACACCCATAACGCCGGCGGCACCCAAAATGCCCACTACATCTACCCCCAAGGCGCGTAAGCCCTGTATCAATACCAACGCCCATATTATCCCTCTGAGCAGCTTGGACAATAATTTGAGAACTTGGCGTGGGAGCTTATCCGTGCTTTCAATTCCTTTAAAAATGCGGCCTATCACTGTGGTGACAACGCAGCCTAAAAATACATAAAAGATGAACTCCACCCAACCGTTGCGGACCAAATGGCCCCATATGTCATTGCTCCATTCCATGCTCCTCAGTCTACTCTAACATGGTTTAACTGTCAATGCCGAAAAATCATTGCTGTCACGGCATAAGGTGTTATTTATTTTGCTGCGGGGGCAATGCGCACCGGTATTTGTTCTGCCGATATACCTGCTGCGTTCAGCACATCGAGCGCGTGGATGAAATTGCCCATAGAGGCGCCATCTGCTGCAGATATTTGCACGGTGGCATCAGGGGTTTCGCGGCGCAGTTCTTCAATGGCGGCAGGTAATTCTGCTGCCGTGGTGATTTTGCCTTTGAACGCCATGGTGCCATCTGCTGCAATTTCCAGCAGCACTTGATTGCGCTCGCCGGTGCTGCCGCCCAAGCTTTCCGTGCGCGGTACCTCAATATTCAGCACGCTTACTTGGCGCTTGAACTCGGTTTGCACAATGAAGAAAATAAGCAGAATGGTCAGAATATCCAGCATCGGTACAATATTGATGCTGCTGATAACGGGCTTGCGTGTGTAAATCTTCATGGCGTTTCAAATCTCGTTACGGCGTGCCAGTAACTCGGTAAATAACTCATCGATGTGGGTTGCCGTACGCTCCAACCTCCTCTCAAAACAGGTCTGTGCAATGATGCCGGGCACCGCAATGGCCAACCCGAAAATGGTGGTGTAAAGCGCTTTCGAGATACCCAAGGCAATGCCCTCTTGCGCCCCCGGTGTACCGAATACTCCGAAAATATCCACCAAGCCCCAAGCCGTGCCCAAAATACCCAGCATGGGTGCAATGTTTGTAATGATGGAGATAAGCCCCATGCCGGTGCGTGATTTCTCAATAAAGAGGCGCAATTTGCTTTCTGCCACAGCCGGCAACGATTCCATCTCTTTGTTTTCTGCAATGAAAATTGCAATGTTGAGAATGGGGTGCTTGGCGGCATTTTCTTTCAGATTTGCCAGTGTTTTTTCGCGTTGTGCCGCACCGGTGCCGATGAGTTGCAGGCACAGCCGCCACACGCAGTCGTCTACCTCCGTTTTTCGGCGTATGAGCCATTGGTAAAATATCGCTGTAAGCAGCAAGACAGAGCAGGCCAGCAGGGGGTAGCCGAACGGGTGGCAGGCCTCGAAGAATTGGTGGATGGTGTGCAGCATAGTGTTGGTTTCCGTTAGTTGAAGTCGAAGGTGATGATGATTTCTAAAAGATTGCCGATAAGTGTTTTCTGTACCTCTTTAGGCATAGGCGGTATTTGCGCACTGCGAATGGCCGAAAACGTGAAAGATTGCTGGCTTACGCCGGCCCCGCGGCGGTTTACCAGATTCATGCTTTCAATGGTGCCTTTCTCCGTAATGCGGATAGCGATGATGATGGTGCCGGGGATGATATCGCCGCGGTGTTGGTCGCAGGCAAAGTACCATTGGCGGGCAATGCGGCGGTAGATTAATTCTTCATATTGCCCGCGGGGCGTGGCCTCCACGTTGCAGGCCGGCATGTGGCCGATAACGAATTGCCCCGTGCTGCGGGACCTCCGCTCTTCGGTGCGCAGTCCCGGTGGTTGGGCGTGGTCTGCCTGGGTGGGGTCATACACGGGGCGGCGCACTTGCACCACGGGAGGCGCCTCCGGGGTGGGCGTGGTGCCTTCCGGCGTACCCACGGCGGGCGGCGGGGTTTCCTTGGCGTTTTCTTGTGGGGGCTGCTCGTCTTGTGGAGGGCTTACATGAAGTTCTCCCTCTGTGTTCGGTTGCTCGGCGCTTTGAGATTCTGTGGTTTCCTGCGCGGCGGCGGGGGTGTTTCCCGTAGCCGGTTCCGGGGTGGTGGTGGCATCGGGAATGCCCTGTGGCGTTTGGGGGGCAGGGGGGCTGGGGTGCTCTTGTTCCGTGGCCTCGGCAGGTGGCGTTTGGGGGGCATCATTTTTGCCGTAGAATTCAATATCGCCATCTTGGCGTTCTTGCTGCACGGTGTTGATTTCCTCTTTTTCTTCCCCCTCCATTGTGGGGATGGGGGCGTCGCTGCTGCGGGTGGTGTTATCCATACCCTCTGCACGGGTGTTGCGTTGCCCCTCAAAATCGGCGTTATCAGGGTGCTGCTGCGGGTGGTCGGGGGCGGTTTTTGCAAATGGTTTCTGCTCCTTGGTGTGCTCTTGCTGTTCGTGCGCTTTGTCCTCCTTCGGGGGAGTGGTAAGAGCCAGGCAGTAGGTACGTTGTGCTGCGGTTGAGGCGGCTGTCGGTTTATCGGGACTATTGCGGATGCTGAGCACCAAAACAACGGCTATACCCATATGAAATGCCAGCGACAATAAGAGACACAAACTCAGCGCACTCAAACGCTTTGATTTGCTGTCCATCGGCATTCCCTGCATTTTCTTATCAAACACTATTATGCTGCATCTGGCAAGTATTTATCGTGTCAGAATCTTCTTCTTACACGGTACCTGTCTTCTTTCTTCTTGACACGGAACCGCTATGTGTTAAGATGACCACACTATGAAACTTCTCGCTTTCTTCATGATCTTTTCATTATTTGCTTCTGCTCCCATGGCAGAGGCACAGGGGTACGGCAACGGTACGGAAATGTCTGCTAAAGAAAAACGCAAGCAGGCCAAGCAAGAGGCCAAGCAGGCTCGCAAAGAAGCTGCCCAATATTACAAAGAGTATATCGTCAAAAAACGCAAGGCTCTTATTTTGGTAAAGAAGATTGAGGATGAACGCTCTCGCGATGGTTCCATTCGCAGTTTCAAAGTGTTGTTTGAAGAAGCGGAGGAGGATGATGACCAGATGGGCGATGGCCGTGTTATCGGCGGCGCTTCCGGCGGCAGCGGTGTAAGTGATGAGGCTAAAAACAAGGCCATGGAGGCAGAGCGCAAAAAATACGAAAAGCAAATCAAGAAGATTGACGCGCAGATAGAAGCCGAATCCACTCGAATTGAAGAGGCTGAGCTCATGACGGATGAGCTGAAAGAATATATCACCAAGTCTTTGGAGTAAATCGCTCTCCGTGTATTAAAATAAACATATCGTTCTTTATGTGCCCCAAGATTTTGGGGCACATACAGTATTGACGCCTTGTGCTGTCTGTGGTACACTTTGGCGGTAAATTATGAGTGAGCAGACGGAAACGAAAATCCACCGCATGGGTGATGTGCTGGCCAGTCAAGTGGCTGCCGGCGAGGTGGTGGAACGTCCGTCCTCCGTTGTCAAAGAACTGGTAGAGAACAGTATAGATGCCGGAGCCACGTTGGTGCGTGTGGAAATTCGTCGCGGCGGAGTATCGCTCATCAAGGTGACGGACAACGGCAGCGGTATGAGCCGTGCAGATGCCGAGCTGTGTTTGGAGCGCCACGCCACCAGCAAGTTGCTCAGTTATGAGGACCTGTTTGATATACGCCAACTCGGGTTCCGTGGGGAGGCTTTGCCCAGTATCGCTTCGGTAGCGCAAGTGCAGATAACTACCCGCCGTGCAGAAGATGTAGAGGGCACGCAAATAACCTGCCATGGCGGGGAGCTGCAGCCACCAGCCAATGCCGGCTGCGCGCCCGGTACGGAAATTGCCGTGAGCAACCTCTTTTTCAACACTCCCGTGCGCCGCAAGTTCCTCAAAAGCGATGACACGGAGTTCGGCCACATTGAGCACCAACTGCGTCTGCATGCCTTGGCATTTCCGCATGTGCGCTTCATTTTGGTAAAGGACGGCACCGTGGTGTTTGATGTGCCTGCCACTACGGATTTGCGCCACCGTATTTCTGAGTTCGTGGGCAGGGAGCTTGCCTCTTCTCTTTTGCGCATTAAGCCCACGCACGGGCCGGGGGTGCAGGTAAGCGGTTTCCTGATGCCGCTTTCCGAGGCTCGCCGCAACCGCCGCTTGCAATTTGTCTTCCTTAATGGCCGCCCCATCGAGGATAAAATCGTTGCCCGCGCCGTGAGAGACGGCTACGGTGGTTTCCCCACCGGGTTGCACCCCGCGCTTTTCCTGTATCTGGAGGTAGACCCCGGGCTGGTGGACGTGAATGTGCACCCCGCCAAACGAGAGGTGCGCTTCCGCCGCCCGTCAGACCTCACCACTTGCATTATAGATGCCATCGCCGGTACCCTTACCGTGCATGCCCGTGGTGAAAAAGAGGCGGAGCCCACCTCCGAGCCGCCCCCGCTGGTGTTGCGCCCCGTGCTAGAGCCGCAACAACGCGAGCTGCACCTGCCCCCGCAAGAGCCGCTGCCCGTTCCGCGCCCGCAGTCCGTGTCGGCACACACTCCGGCCCCGCAGCCGGTGGAGCCCAAGCCGCAAGCAGAGCCACGCCCGCAGCCGCCCCGCCCAAGTGTGGAGCCCGTGGTGCCGCACCGCCCATGTGGACAAACCCCGCCTCAACCTCCGCCCCCTACGCCGACCCCCGCCCCCCAACCCCCAGAC
>JBGVMR010000059.1:0-156465 GCA_045124875.1 Akkermansia sp. | reverse complement strand
CTTCCCTCTCTTTATCCTCTCCGATGCTCCACCCGGAAGGTTGTATCCGGTGGCGAGTTTTTCAACTCAGCCTCAGCATCTCAGAAAGTCAGTAAACTTGAAAACTGCCTCGCTCGGCTTGCTTCGCGCTGCTCATTCGAGCCGCTCAGCCTTTCGAGCCGCACCGTGTCGGTGTGCCGAGAATCTTACCAGAATCGATGCCGAACGTCAAGCCAATTTTTCTAAAAATTTTCACTTTTTGTCACATTTTTCATAACCCCTTGAAAATACAACGCAAAAAATTTGCATTTTTCTACACAAAAATGCGCATTTTCTGAAAACGAGCAGAAAATGCGCAATAAAAGTGAAGAAAACGGACAGTTAAACCTCTTCATCCGCATCCTCATCATCATCGAGAAGGCCGAGGCTATGTATATCTGCCCCGGCAGCAATCAGCATATCAGCCATCTCGTGGTTTTCTAACACCTCTATTGCGTAATAAAGGGAAGATGGGCAAATATAATCCATGCGCACCATGCACAGGGGAGCACCTGCGGCCAACATGCCTTTGAGGGCTTGCATATCATTCAGACAGACGGCCTGCATGACGGTAACGGGGCGATGTGGTGCAGATAGCAGAGCCAAAATATCGGGTTGCAGCGCAAACTCCTGCAGCGCGGAGTCGTTGAGGCTGCGTTTTATCTCTGCTACGATATCTTCCCCGGCGTCAATCATCATCGAGCATTCGGTAGCCAGCATTTCGGCACAGGCGGTATGATTACGCTCTACGGCAGCTTTCAACGCAGCGTACAAGTATTCGAACGTGGAACCATACACCAACAACTCGCGCACACAGTCTGCATGGCCGGCACGCACGGCCATGACAAGCGCATTACCGGTGCTGATAGGTTGCAGCGAGGCCCCGCCAGACAGCAAAAGGGCCACGCACTCGGCATGCCCCTGCACCGCTGCTCTGCCCAGCGGTTTGAGCCCCGTATAAGACAAATCGGCATCAGCCCCGGCCTCAAGCAAGGCGCGCACGCAATCTACAGCCCCCACCTCCGCCGCAAATTGCAGCGGAGTGAGGCCATTTTCCATACGGGCGTTTACATCTGCACCGGCCGGCATCTCTTCTTCAGATGGTGTTTTCATGTGGTTGAATTTTAAATATCATCTTTTTCTTTCGTAAACTATGCGGCATCTGCGCCTCGGCTAAGCAAGAGCTCAACAATGCGGGGGTGATTCCCGGCCACAGCGGCAGCAAGCCCATTGACGGGGGCGGCACCTTTCCACAGTAAAAGGAACACAACAGGCATATGCCCGTTGGAGGCCGCAGCAGCCATCCCCCTGTTCGGGTCGGCGCCGCGCGCCAACAACAGGCTCACCATGCGTTTTTCACCGGCAGCGGCGGCAGCGACCAGGCCCTCGCTCGGGTCGGCGCCAAGTTTCAGCAAGGTTTTGGCGTCTGTCAAGCGGCCTTCAGCAGCAGCCTCAGCCAAGCCCACATTCGGGTCTGCCCCGGCGGCGAGCAACAATCTCATATTCCTTTTGTGAGCAAAAGTTACCGAACGGCTAAGGGCTTTACTCGGGTCCGCCCCATGCTGCAGAAACAGCTCCACGGTAGCCTTACGGCTACTGTGAGCCAGCCCGAAAATAGGGTCTGCCCCGGCAGCAAGCAGCAGCTTGATGATAGATTTGCGACCATATTCTACCGCACAGGGAAGCACGGAATGGGGGGATGCACCGTACTGCAATAACAGCTTAAGGCATTTGGCATGCCCCTTTGCAACAGCCATCATCAGGCTGTTTACGCCATTCCGGTCGGCAGCATTCACATCTGCCCCGGCAGCAAGCAACAGACTGACACATGCGGCATGTCCATATCTGACTGCACGCATCAGACTGCTTTCGCCTTCAAAATCCACCTTGTTCACATTCGCCCCTGCGGCAAGCAACAGCTTGACACATGTGGCGTCACCATTGTTGGCAGCAACCATCAGGCTGCTCCATTTATCGGCATCCTCGGCATCCACCTCAGCCTTGGCTGCAAGCAATTGTTTAACACAGTCGGAGTGGCCCTTGAAGGTTGCCAACATCAAGGCAGGCACCCCCTCACCATCCACCGCATTGGCGGCAGCACCGGCAGCCAACGCTGCCATAACGGCTTGCACATCGTTGTGCTGAACGGCGTTCAACAAGCTTTCGTTTAATTCGTTGTGTGATACTTGGGAATTGTGATGTGTGTCGGCGATAATCATAAAAAAACTAGGAGGAAAATACATGCCTCCGCATATAATATAGTTCTATTTTATTTTTTACTTGTTACATTTTATTGATAAATGAAGCACTTATGACTTTTTACCTCTAATTTCCATTTTTTAATGGCTCTGTCCTACCAAATAGGTGTAGCTCATCCCATAAATAACAAATCTCCCCACCATCAGCATAGACAGTGGGGAGTTTTTGTAACCTTATATATCCAGTTGTGCTAATCTTATTTTCTCTTCATCCATAACTCCTTTAATGTAGTCTTCCATAAATTGCCAATCTGGATTACCCGCGCTATCAACAGGAAGAGAAATAACAGACTCTTTCATTCTTGATGGTCTCCATTTTCTCCCATAAGCCCACCTAAATCTTTCTTGTTCTATAACACCGCATAAGAACAAAGCATTATACTTATTCATCGTCCATCCCATTGTTGGGTTTGGATAAAGCGGATTCACATCATGAGAACAAGTGAATTTAAATTCCTGATAATGAGCATATCCAACAGAACCATTATTAGTCACGCAAATACAGTTACCATCAAATAACTTTTGTGATAAACTTTGGTTCTTGCCGAGTTTTTTATCGGCATTGCCCGCTTTTGGTGCTGATTCTATGTCTTCAATTTTATGCCAAGATGTGATACCGTTATTGACGGCAGATGCTCCTACAAAAGGTATATCCCCATCATCAGTTTCTATCGGTTTGGTATTATAGAACCCATTGCACATTGTAAAAATTTCAGTAATCCGAAATTTCTTCCACTGTTTATTTTGCAGTTCTGTTTCCATATTAGTTGAAAAGTAAAATTTTGTTTGCAATGTATTTTCTAACAAGTTTTCTGTATGTTTCTCGTGTTAGTGATGAGTAGTCTGTTTCCAGATACGCTTCTGCTACCCAATCGTCCTCCGCTGAAACAACCGCATTAGTGCAAAATCCTTCAATCTCTTTCCTATCAAAATAGGCTTCCAACCATGTCTTTTCAGTATCATCCCACTTAACTGACTCTTGTTCAACCCTTCCATAATTCTTTCTTTTGGTGAAGCCATCATTTTTGTAATAGCCAAAAAATGTCTTTTTTCGTTGTGCAGAGTCATGACGAACACCTAAATCAAAAATCATGCAAATAGTTTGCACTCCTGTCGGGTAAAACAAATCAGGTGGATATGTAAATACAGCATCTAAATGGTGGTTTTCAAGCAGTCTTTTCTTGATTGCTTTAATCTCTTTTGATGTATTGAGCGCACATTGAACAGGCAAAATTGCTGCCAGTTTTTTTCCTACCCCTCTTTGTCCGACAACATTTGCAATATGCTCAACGAAGTGCAACCCTTTTGTGGGGTCTTCTCCTAAATCCGAATCTTGCGGCCAGGTTGCCACATAAGAAGGGTGACATTTATTCATTTTTGCATTGTAGGGAGGATTCATCAACACAATATCTATATTCTTACTGTCAATCCAGTAATCGCAAGAAAAACAATTGTCGTTGCGTAAATTACTGTTTCCGTCTCCGTGAATTAGCATATTCATCATTGCTAAACCACAAACAGACTTATCATCCTCAATACCATAGATGTTGTTAGCCTTAACATATTCAATTTGTTCTGCTGTTCTGCTGTTCTGCAATCACCTATGGCTTCTGTTAATGCCCGAACAAGGAATGAACCACTTCCGCAGCAGGGGTCTAAAACTCTTGTATTCCTATTTACCCCAACCGCCTTGGTCATGAACCGAACGATATGGTCAGGAGTAAATACCTGATTCTTATCGGTATAGACATACTTGTTAAACATAGAAAAGAACATGCTTAAAATATCCTGCCCTTTTGTGTGTTCATCGTTTATATACGGAAGTATATCATTGTTTATGATATCTAAGATTTCATAGAAACCTTCGGTTGTTAGCGATTCAACATCTTGTGATTCTAAAAGTTGCTCCTCAATAACTTTTACCTTACTTGCCTTGGTTGCATAGTCGTATGTTCGTTCCAGCATTTTTCCTAAGTTGGACTTAATTGCAGAAACTATCATGCAGGCTTCATAGTTTTCATATACAAGTCCATTCTTCAACGCTAATAAACATGTTCCGACTAATAAACTTCTGAGGTTTTCTCTTATATTATGACGGTGCAGAACCTTATTCAGATAATATGTGCTTTGGATAACTTTTTCCTTGTCGTTTGTATTACCAAAATACAAATTAACATACTCTCTGAATTTACGAAGTTCTGTTTCCTCTTTTAAGAAATTCTCCTCACAAACATCTCCTCGCCATACCATGATGCGATTGTCATTAGTATTAGCAAGAATGGCAATTATTCTGTTATGTCTGGCTAAAACCTTTTCAAATTCAACATAACACTGCAACTGCTGCTTTGCTGCTTCTAGGCAAGTATCATAATTCTGTTTTGTTTCAATGAGAACAGATACTCGGTCATCCACAAATCTCAAATCTAGGTTCTTATGAACCGTTCCATTGACAGTCACCAATTTTCTGTCAATCTTCTTCTTTTTCAGGAGTTCATTATAACTCCACTCATCATTCTCAATGTTACTCTGTAATTGAGTGCGTCCAACCGAAGCGATTATATCAACTCGGTTTCGGGAAAGTCTGTTACCCCCCCCCAATCCGTTTATTATCAATGCTTTGCATAACTATTCCTGTTTATTCCTCTTACTCTTCATATTATACCACTGTTCTTACTTACTGTCAAACCGCTATCAAAGCCTGGAATTTTTCTGTTGATTGGCTTTGTCTATCTTACTCCTATTTGGTAGGACAGAGCCTTTTTAATAACGCTCATCCTCATTCAGCAAACCGGCTACGGGGGCGACCCCGCTGAGGCGGCGGCCGGCGTACGGTTTGCGTTTTCCGGTGCAGAAAACGCGGGGGTACGCAGGCAGGGCTTCCACAACGGGGAGCATCGCGGTGTAACAGGCAGGGTTAGCTGCATGCACCGCAGCAAGCCAAGGGCGTGGAATGTGGTTAAGGCCTTTCCACGCCCCCAACAAGGCACCGGCAATGGCCGCGTTGGTGTCGGTATCGCCGCCGGCAGAGACGATATCCACCAAGGCATCGTAGAAGCTGCCTGCGCGTTGCAGCTGGTAAAAAGCGCTTTTGAGAGCAACCAGCACCCAGCCGATGTGCTCGCCATCGTAGTCGGGGCGCTCGGAGCAATGGGCCACAGCGTTTATCACTGCGGGAGACAATTTGTTGCGAATCGCAAACTCCAAGGAGGAGCAATATATATCCTCTGCCTTGGCACCGGGCTGCATGGCTGCCAGCAAGGCGTGCACAAACACCACGTTGGCATCCCCGCACACGGGGTTGGGGTGCGTGATGGCAGCATCCTCTCGGGCCGCGGTCTGCCAATCAAAGTCGGGATGAGAGGCCGCCCACAAGGCAATGGGCAATACACGCATGAGCGCCCCGTTGCCCTGAGAGTCGGGATTTGGGTTGCCGGTAAGGGCATCGTAGGTAGCCTCGCCAATGTCGGGCGGGTCGGTAGCCAGCCACTCAAGGTAGCGCTTGAGGGCAGCCTCGCGGCTCCAGCCGTTGGCATCTTGCAAAGCCAAGTGCAGGCAATAGGCCATTTGCGTATCGTCCGTCACCACGCCGGGTTGGCGATCCGTGCAAATGCAGAATCCCGGCACCATATCTTGCAGGCCATCGGGATATTTGGCGGCAATATCCTCGCGGTAGCAAAACTCTGCCGGGGCGCCCAAGGCATCACCTATCATCAAACCTGCCCAAGCGGCAGCGGCTCTGTTTTTGTATTGTTTCTTGCTGATTAACATAGGAAAAGTCACAAAAAAAATGCGTGTCTCTATATATAAGAGAGTTCTATTTTATTTCCAATCAGAGCATTTTATTGAAAAATGAACACGTTATACATTTCTCCCCTACTTTTTACCATAAAACCATTTATGTCATAAAGGCAAAAAAGTGCTTTTTTACCTTTTAAGCCGGAAAGAGGACACACGCGGAGGCTAGCGGCGGCGTGCCACGCAATAGTAGCAGAAAGGGATGAAGAACACGCCAATGAAAACGGCAGCGCACATACCGCCGATGACGGTGATGCCGACGGATTGGCGAGCCACAGCCCCCGGGTCAGTGGCAAATGCCAAAGGAATGCAGCCCAAAATAAAAGCGAGGGAGGTCATAAGAATAGGCCGCAAGCGTGCGGAAGCCCCGGCAAGGGTGGCCTTAAACAAGGGCATACCCTCTGCCACGCGGTCTTGCGCAAACTCTACCACAAGAATAGCATTTTTTTGCAGCCAAACCAATGAGCATGATTAAGCCGATTTCTGCATACAAATCCAGTTCCATATCGCAGAGCCACAGCGTGGCAAAGGCCCCCAAAACAGCAATGGGCACAGAGAACAGGATGGATAAGGGCAAGGCTACCGCCTGAACACTCCATATAATGGGTGTAGAGTGGTCGTAAAAATAAAACAGCAACGCACTTCGATAAACGCACACGTATCGTGCGTTCTTAGAAAGTTTATTATTTCACTCACCCTCTCTATGCTTGACATGCACTGGAGAGTAATTTATAATACCCACAATTACATTGCTTAATAAAACCTTATTGTTTATTAATCAATAAGATAACACATACGTACAAACACAATCCAAGAACTTTTTATATACAATGAATCCAGTAACAGCAATGAAGAAGCGATACGTGCAGGGTAATCTTCCACAATTGCTAAAAAAGGAATCAATCTCTCATTCTGCCAACCCATCACATACGGAAGATGCCTACAAATCTATCGAATTATTTGCGGGTGCTGGTGGTTTGGCTCTTGGATTGGAGCAAGCAGGTTTCGAACATATCGGATTAGTAGAATTTAATAAATCTGCTGCTGAGACGCTGAAAAAAAACCGTCCTAATTGGTACGTACTTTGGGAGGATGTTGCAGATGTCGCCGAACGAGATTTAGAAGAAGAATTCAATATAAAAAAAGGTGAATTAGATTTATTATCGGGTGGTGCTCCTTGCCAATCTTTTTCCTACGCAGGCAAAAGATTAGGATTAAATGATGTACGAGGCACAATGTTTTATTACTATGCAATTTTTTTAAAAAAATTGCAGCCAAAGTTTTTTCTCTTTGAAAACGTACGGGGTCTACTCAGTCACGATTCAGGACGTACATTTCAAACCATATTGGATATTTTTCAAGAGGAAGGTTATACAACATATCATAAAGTGCTAAACGCATGGGAACATGGAGCACCTCAAAAAAGAGAACGGCTCATAACTATCGGCGTTCGAAATGACTTCGCAAAAAAAATCAAATTCGAATATCCTCAATCACAAACATACAAGCCTGTACTACGTGATATCAAACTTGACAAAAATCCCAGCATAGAGGAATGTGCTAGATATTCCAAAAGCAAGGCAGAAGTTTTTGCACTAGTTCCCCCGGGTGGCTACTGGCGTGATATAGACCCAGAAATTGCAAAAGCGTACATGAAAACGTGCTGGAATATGGGGGGCGGTAGAACCGGCATTTTACGACGAATCAGCATGGATGAACCTTCATTGACTGTTCTAACCAATCCCGGCATGAAGCAAACAGACAGATGTCATCCCTTGGAAGTACGCCCTTTTTCATACAGAGAAAACGCAAGGATACAAACGTTCCCAGATGATTGGACTTTCTGTGGAACGCTTTCAGAAAAATACAAACAAGTAGGAAATGCAGTACCTGTCAGTCTAGCCAAAGAAATTGGTTTAAAAATTAAACTCGCTCTCGATGAATTATGTGGCCATTAACTTTCATAACAGAAGAAAACTTTACAGCTCACGTTAAAAGAACCATTGCCCAATATGGCACTAAGTTAGAGCCATATAATATGGAAACTTTTAACAAAAATTTCATAGATCCCATAAAAATGATGTTTGACAAATCGGTCTTTAACCTTACCTGGGAGGAAGTTGTAAAGAGTGAGATTTTCAGACAACGTGATAAAGCCAATAATAATGATATTGGTTACTTCCACCAACACATATTCAAATACTTTCCTAATTGCGAAGTACCAGCAAACGGCACAAAAGGAGGGTGGGATGTCATATGGTCGCCCCCCGAGGGCATAATTTTACCAGATGGAGGAACTGTACACCGCATATATGTTGAATTAAAAAACAAACACAACACCATGAACTCTGCAGCAGCTGGTAAAACCTATATAAAAATGCAATCGCAGATTCTGGACGATGATGATTGCGCCTGCTTTTTAGTGGAAGCTATAGCAAAAAAATCGCAAAATGTTAGATGGGCCACAAAAGTAGATGGAAAAAACTGCGACCATAAATTTATAAGACGCGTCAGCATTGATAAATTCTATGAAATGGTTACTGGCCAATATGATGCTTTTTATCAACTTTGCATGGTATTGCCCAATATTATAGACAGAGTATTATCGAAAAAACTTCTGAAAACCCCAAAAGATACAGTATATAACGAACTTTTGAACATTACAGAGATCGAAAAAATACCTTTTACAATGGCTATGATGCTTTTAGGCTTTTCCACCTATCAAGGCTTTGCGAAATGAGTTATAGATACTTCTCATATTAGCAAAGGCAACTCAACATGTCCTGAATAGAAAAGCCAGTCTACATCATAAATATAAGTGGGTGGTATAATCAGCTCTGTTCCGAGTGCTTGAACAAGCACTCGCTCAGGAGAAACCACTTCTAATACTACATACTTCATACTTTCATTCTCCTCTGCATTAAGCCACGCTGGTTTAATACCTACTATATCGCCTCTTTTTATCTCTCGTTTCATCACCACAAAAGAATTATATCAAACTTATTTTCTTTGGTAAACAAAATTAATGAAAAGGAACATATAGTTACCTTTCATGTTTTTTATTGTATACATTACAGCTCCAGACGCAACTTTAGGATGCCCCTCAAAGGTGCACCACGCTGTTTACAATCGTTGAAAAAACTCCCCGCTTAAGCAGCATTGTGTGTATGTTTTTAAACATGGCACCGTACGGGAGGGAGAGATTGTTCGTCAGCAAACATTCTCATTGGGGCTAATCTACATGTAACAGATAAGTCTAGCCACTTGCTGCCATTGTTGGTGGCACAAACTGAGGCTAGCGGCGGCGTGCCACGCAATAGTAGCAGAAAGGGATGAAGAACACGCCAATGAAAACGGCAGCGCACATACCGCCGATGACGGTGATGCCGACGGATTGGCGAGCCACAGCCCCCGGGCCGGTGGGGAGCGCCAAGGGTATACAGCCCAAAATAAAGGCGAGGGAAGTCATAAGAATAGGCCGCAAGCGCGCGGAAGCCCCGGCAAGGGTAGCCTTAAACAAGGGCATGCCCTCTGCCACGCGGTCTTGCGCAAACTCTACCACAAGAATAGCATTTTTTGCAGCCAAACCAATGAGCATGATTAGGCCGATTTCTGCATACAAATCCAGCTCCATATCGCAGAGCCACAGCGTGGCAAAGGCGCCCAAAACTGCAATGGGCACAGAGAACAGGATGGATAAGGGCAAGGCCCAGCTCTCGTACAGCGAGGCCAGCAGCAAAAAGACAAAGATACCGGACAAGGCGAAAATGCCCGACAAGCTGATACCTTCCGCCGCTTTTTTCTGCTGATAGCTCATGCCGGAGTAAGAAAACCCCATACCGTTGGGCATGGTGCGGGCAAAGACAGCCTCCAGTGCAGCCATCACCTGCTCTGCGGAATAGCCCGGGGCGGCGGCCACATTCAGCATAGAGGCATTGTACATATTTTGGCGCATCAAAAACTCCGGGCCGTAAACAAACTGCACATCGACCAAGGCATTGAGGGGCACCTGCGCACCGTCTGCCCCCGGCAAATAAAACTCAGACATCTGCTCAATGTTCATGCGGCTATCGGTATCTGCCTGCATAAAGACCTGGTATTGATACCCATAAAGGTTGAAATAATTAACAAACGAGCTACCGAGGAAAGTTTGCAGCGTGGATAGCGCGGCATCGGGGTCCACCCCTTGCGAAAGCGCTTTTTTCACATTGAAGCGCAAGTAATACTGCGGAGTATCAGCCGCCATCAGGTTTTGCACTGCGGCAATTTCGGGGCAAGCGGACGCCGCAGCAACAAAGGCAGCCGTTTGCTCTGCCAAGTATTCGGAGCCATGGCCGGCGCGGTCCTCAAGCATGAAGGTAACATCAGATGAAGCCCCCACGCCGGGAATGGGCGGCGGAGTAGTCGTAAACGCAATACCACCCGTGTTCAGGCCATTGAGCGCTTGGTTGAGTCGGGAAGAAAGCGGCCCCACCCCTTGGGATGCCGTAGGACGCTCATCCCAAGGCTTGAGCGCCACAAAGAAGAAGGCATTATTGGAGCTTTGCACACCCGTGAGCAGGTTAAAGCCATTCACCATGAGCACCCCATCAATGGCAGGCTCTTGCTTCAGCAGCTCGATAATGCGGGCGCTCCCCTGCTCTGTCAGCCCCAAAGAAGAAGCATACGGCATTTGCAGAGAACCGTAAAAATAGCCCTCATCTTCATTAGGCAAAAAGGCGCCGGGCACGCGTTTGGCCACGGGGTAAATACAAACGGCAGCCGCAATCAACACCACACCCGTAACAACACCGCGCCGAATCATCTTACCCGACATGCCGACAAACATCTGGCGTACCTTATCAAGCCCACGGTTAAAAGCAGCCCCTGCTCGCGCCAAGCCCCCCACGGCAGCACCACGAGGCCGCAGCAACAGAGCAGCCAGCGCCGGGCTGAGGCTCAGCGCCGTAAAGGCAGAGATGAGGATGGATACACCTATCGTCACTGCAAACTGCGCAAACAAGCGCCCCGTGATACCCGGCAACAACATGCACGGAAAAAACACCGCTGCCAGCACCAGCGCCGTAGCCACTACCGGGCCCGACACCTCTTTCATGGCAGCCAAGGTGGCCGCGCGGGGCGATTCCCCGGCATCTATGTGAGATTGCACCGCCTCTACCACCACAATGGCATCATCCACCACCAAGCCGATGGCCAGCACCAGCCCCATCAGGCAGATGGTGTTCACCTCCATACCGAAAAGCGGGAAAAACACAAACGTGCCCACCACGCTCACCGGCACAGCGGTAAGCGGTATAAGCGTGGCACGCCAGCCCTGCAAAAAGACAAACACCACCACAATTACCAGCGCCAGCGCCACCCCCAACGTCACCAAAATATCCCGAATCCCCAAGCTGACACCGGCCGTGGTATTGAGCGCCAGCTGCAGCTCCAGCCCGGGCTCCAAAGAAAGCCCTGCTAAGGTTTGCTCCACCGCCTGCACGGTTTTAAGCGCATTGCTGCCGGGGCTTTGAGAGATGGCAATAATGGCACAGGGCTCGCCATTGTAAGAAGAGCTCATATTATAAGATTGGCACCCCAGCTCTACCCGTGCTACATCGCTCAGGCAGACGAGCGAGTCTGCATCTGCGCGCAAAATGATATTCTGAAAATCCTCCACCGTTTTCAAGCGGCCTTGCGTGCGCACCGTGTAGGTAGTTTGTTGGCCCGGCAAAGCGGGCTCTGCGCCGATTTTTCCGATGGGGTTCACGCGGTTTTGCTGTTGCAAGGCATTTTGCACCTGCTGCACCGTAATGCCCAGGGCGGCCATTTTTTGCGGCTGCAACCAAATGCGCATGGCATACTCCCCCGCGCCGAACACCTGCACATTGCCCACCCCCGGCGTGCGCAACAGCGGGTTCACAAAATTGATGTAGGCATAATTGCTCAGCCACACGGCATCAAAATCCCCCTGCGGCGCGCGCAACACATACAGCAACATGGGCGGCCCGCTCTTGGAGCGCATGGTAACGCCCATCTGCTGCACCTCTGACGGCAACTGGGAAGAAGACTGGGCATAGCGCAGGTACGCCAGCACTTGGTCCATATCTGCAGAGCTCCCCACATCAAACAACACGGACAAGCTCATGCTGCCATCATTGGCAGAGGTAGAGGTCATGTACTCCATGCCCTCCACACCGCTCATCTGCTGCTCTATGGGGGACGCCACAGAATCTACCACCGTCTCGCAATCTGCCCCGGGAAAGGTGGTAGAAATACTTATCTCAGCCGGCACAATATCCGGGTATTGCGCCACGGGCAAAGATAGTGCCGTTATCAACCCGCCCAACACCAACATGAGCGCCACACATATTGCCACCACCGGCCGTCTTATGAAAAATGCATACATCAAGGCATTTGATTCTCCCCTGCCCCCGGCGGACTCAAAAACGGGGAGAATAGGCTGCACGCTTGGTACAAAGCATCGGCTACCGGCGGACAGCAATGCGGAGACAAAAATTTACTTGACGTGCGCCGCCTGCTTCTTTAGAATGAAAAGAAGCCTATGTCATCCCGAGAGCACACATCCGTATACCGCCCCGGCATCAATGCCGTGCTGCATGAGCACGAGCAAATGAGTGCTTGGTTGTTTTTTGCCGTCATGAGTTATCTGGTGATGCGGTTTACACCGGAGTGCGGTTGCACGGCAGACGCATGCGGGGGCATCTTGTGGTATGCGGAGATATGGCTGGGGGCAAGTTTGAGTTGGGGGCATGCGGCAGGGGTGTTGGTATTGCACAGTGTAGTCATCGGCATATGGCTGTTGTATTGTTTGAAGACCGCCTCGCTTTTTGTGCGACGCAGCACGGCATGGGCCATCACGGGGCTCATGTTTATCTATTGCACGGATTTGTGGGCGGGGCCGAGCGAGCTGAACTTGGTGTTACAAACCATCAGCATGTATCACCTGTTGGTATGGGCGAGGGGCAAGAAAGATTACTTCCCGCCGCGGCACCTCTTCCTTGCCGGGTTGGGTGTTACCGTGGCCCTAATGACCACCCCCATGGTTGTTGTGTACTGGCTGCCGGTTATAGGGCATATGCTGTGGGTAAACCAAGGGAAACGCCTGATAAGCAGCGCCTGTTTCTTAGGCGGCATAACAGCCCCTTGGGTAGTGATAATGCTGATTACAGGCTTTAACCCTTCTAGCGCCGCTTTGATACAACCGGTTTTTGAGAGCAATTGGGGAGGATGGCATAACAGTCTTTTGTATACGGAGTCCTTGCACATATTTATGGGCATCTTACCGGGCTTCTGCCAAAATTGGATACCGCCGATGGTGGCGCTCATCCCCGGTCTTTTGTTGTTGTTTATGTGGTTGCGACCCTTCCGCAAAATACGCCGCAGCAGAAAGGTCGGCATTAACACAAGCTTGAGCATAGCCTTTGTTCTTGTTTTTGTGGTGTCATTCTGCATGATGAAGCAACCGCATTTCACGGCGTTTTATCCCTTCATGCTCATCAGCCTAATCGGCATTATTCTGAGCATACGGCGGCGCATACGCAACCGCTCTGCCAAGCGAGTGTTGCGAGGCATTGGGCTGATGGTGCCGTTTATTACCCTGCTTGTGCTGTTGCTCATACCGGTATTACAGACCGCCATGGGCAAACAAAGCAGCCAAGCATCCCCTCGCAACACGGCCATAGAACACATCATCCACGCATGGCAATGGTGAACACAGGGGCACGAAAAAAGGCGGGTAGAACACCCGCCTTTTTTGTTTGAATGGTTGGAAACCGTATTATCTTACGGAAGAGCAATGTACTTAGCCTTGGGCATATTGCACAGCGGGCACTTGTCAGGAGCGGTCTCTACCGGGAAGGTATCGCCGCACAGCGGGCAAATGACATAACCGGCGGGCAGGTTGAGCGGCTCGCCACTCTCCAACTGGCGAATAGCCTCTGCGTACATGGCAGCGTGTACTTTCTCTGCCTCCAGCGCCCAGTTGAAGCTGCGCAGGGCATCTTTGGCGCCCTCAGCCTCTGCCTGAGCCACCATGGGCGGATACATCTCGCTGTACTCGTAGGTCTCACCCTTGAAAGCCTCTTTGAGGTTCTCAAGCGTGGTACCCACATGCCAGCTCATATCGTATTCGATAGGCTGCTCGCCCATCTTCACCAAAGCCTTGGTGTGGTTGGCAGCGTGAATGCGCTCTGTGGCAGAGGTGGCTTCAAACAATTTGGCAATTTGCGGGTAGCCCTCTTGCAAGGCTTTGCTGGCAAAAGAAGCATACATGGCGCAAGCCGTACTCTCGCCGATAATGGCGGTCTTCAAATTTTCTATGGTTGTAGGCATACGCTACTCTTCTACTCCCATTACCTCGCCAATGCAAGCAAAAAACGCGACAATAGCTTTTTTTCTGCCAAAACAGTCAGAAACAAGCTGAAAAAAAGCAAAAAAAACGACAGGAATTACCCCAGCGTTGCAATTTTTGACTTCACAAAAGGTGGAGCATGGTGTAGAATACAACCGTATTATGGCTATTCAGATGCAGAGAACGCTCAGTAAGTGTGCCTCCATTGAAGGCACTTCCCTCCACACCGGGTTACCCGTAAGACTGACCATCAAGCCGGCAGAACCCAATACCGGCTTCAAGTTCCGTCGTATCGACCTGCCCGACAAACCGTTCATTGATGCCTCTGCCGCCAACGTGCAGACGGTAGAACGTGCCACAACACTGGCAGTCGGCTCTGTGAAGGTACACACGGTGGAGCACATTCTCTCTGCCCTTACCGGCATGGGGGTAGACAATGCCATTATTGAGATGGACTCCAACGAGCCGCCCATCGGCGATGGCTCCGCTGCCCCCTACGTCAACCTCATCAAGCAAGCCGGTATTGTAGAGCAAGACGTACCCTGCCATGTATGGGAGATTCGCGAACCGATTCAAGTGGAAAACAAGAACGGCAGCCGCATCGTCATCATGCCCGACAAAAAGTTCCGCGTATCTGTAACAGCCGTTGGGCCCGAGGGACGCGTAACCCAATACTTCTCTTCCGAGGTGAACCCGGAGATGTACGAGAAAGAGCTTTCCACCTCCCGCACATTCTGCTTCTACGAAGACGTGCAGCCCCTGTTGGACAAGGGGCTCATCCAAGGCGGCACCCTTGACAACGCCATTGTGATTAAGGGCGACCAGTACATCTGCGCCGGCGGTCTGCGTTTCCACAACGAATGCGCCCGCCACAAGGCCATGGATATGATTGGCGACCTCATCCTCAACGGCAACCGCATCTTGGGCCACGTCATTGCCGTAATGCCCGGACATGGCATCAATACTCAAATGGCAGCCACCCTGCAGAAGAAGTACGAAAGCATGGAGGCTATGAAGCCCAAACCCTTCGTATTCCCGGCCGGCGACACCGTACTTGACACCAGCGAGGTGCTCAAATTGCTGCCCCACCGTTACCCCTTCATGATGGTAGACCGCATCCTCGGGTTCGAGGGCGACAACAAGTGCGTTGGACAAAAGAACCTGACCATGAACGAGCAGTTCTTCCAAGGCCACTTCCCCGGCAAGCCCGTAATGCCCGGCGTACTGCAGCTGGAGGCCATGGCTCAGGTTGGTTCCATCCTCATGCTCCGCATGCCCGAGAACCAAGGCAAGATCGGTTACTTCATGAGCTGCGACAAGGTGAAATGGCGTAAGCCCGTGGTACCGGGCGATGTGCTTATCATCGAAACCGAGCTTACCAAGATGCGCGGCGCCATCGGTGTTTGCAATGCACGTTGCTTGGTAAACGGCGATATAACCTGCGAGGCCGAGCTCAAATTCATGGTGGCAGATGCCTGATAAAACGGTATTTTCAAAAGAAATTTACCAAAAAAAGAAGAAACGGGCTTGACATGTGCTCAAAATAGAGTATCATATTTCACCCCGACCGCGAGAGCGGAACAAAGAAACTTTTTTAACGCAAAAATAGAAATCAGATTATGAGCAAGAGAACATACCAGCCTTCCAAGCGCTGCCGCAAGCGCCAGTTCGGTTTCCGCGCCCGCATGGCTACCAAGAATGGTCGCGCCATCCTCGCCCGTCGTCGCGCTAAGGGTCGCAAGCGTCTTCTGCCCAAGGGTGTGGAGATCCACTACAAGCGCCACACCATTCAGCACGGTGTTTAATTTACAGCGGGTTGAGTGTGCCGCAGCGTAAATAACAAGCAGCACATACAAACCCGGGAGCACGCAACGTCCTGTTGTAAGATGCAGCTCAAGCGTAGCCAAACCATGAAACGAGCCTCAGAGTTCGCCATGGTGCGCAACGAGGGCAGCTCTGAAGCAGGACGTTTCCTTATTCTCAGCACAGCCCCGTTGAAAGATGGAGCCCAAGCCGGTTCTCGATTTGGCATCATCACCACAAAGCGAATCGGCCACGCCGTGTTGCGCAATACCTTACGCCGCCGCGTAAGAGAGATATTGAGAACACACGGCGAACCGTTAGCCCAAGGGCAGTACGTAGTCATCATTGTGCGCAATAGAGCCGCCATGACGGATTATAAGGGCTTAGAAAAGGACTTTCTGAAACTCTTGGCACGCAAGAGCAAGCAGAGTCAGGCATGCTGAAACGCATCGTCATAGCACCGGTTAAATTTTACAAGCGGTTTCTGAGTAAACCGCTTCATGCTATTTGTGGCCCCAACTCCGGGTGCCGTTATACGCCCTCCTGCTCCACCTACTTTATAGAAGCCGTGCAAATACACGGAGCCTTCAAAGGAACATACATGGGCATAAAGAGAATTTTACGTTGTAACCCCTGGGGTGGTTTCGGGTATGATCCCGTACCACCTCGCAAAAGCCAACAACCAACCCAATAAAAGCGCCAATTTATGGATAAAACATCAGTCATCGTTGTCAGTTCATGTGTTGCCTTGCTGGGCCTTCACTGGTGGTACAATAACACCCCGCAAGAAGGAACACAGCCGGTAACGCCCCCTACACCTGCGTTAGTGCAACAAGCCCCTGCCGGAACCGAAGCGCAACAAGCCCCTGCTACTCAGCCCGCAGAAGCCTCCACTGCTCAGTCTGAAGTGCCGGCTCAGCCCACTGAGGTCCCCGCTGCTCAGCCTGAAGCGCCGGCTCAGCCCACAGAAGCCCCCGCAGCTCAGCCTGAAGCGCCGCCCACACCGGTAGTACAGCAGCCGGCCGCTACTCTGCATACCCTTACCTCCAAAGATTCTGCCGGCAATGAAGTAGCCGCTTTCTCCATTCAGAGCATTGGTGGCGGTGTGGAAAACGTAGAAATGAAGGGCCAAGCTGTTGACAGCAAGAACACCGGCTTGGGCAACGTACGAGTCAACGGTCTCACCCCCAACGGCCAACACCACTACGGCATTGGCACGCTTATGTTCAATCTGAGTGAGAACAACGAGCCGACTTTTGACAACTCTGTTTACCACGTTGTAGGCACGCCTACCGAAACCTCCGTTACCATTGCAGCAGAGAACATCAACTACAACGGCTGTGTATTCAATGTAACTAAGGTTTTCAGCATGAAGCCGCTCAACGATGGCAACGAAACCATCGAGGGCAACGCCTATGTGTTAACGGTGGCAATAAGAATTGACAACACCGGCAATACCCCGCTGATGCTCAATAATTGGGGCTTGTTCGGCGGTAGCATTTGCCCCGTCAATAACAGCGAAAGCACCAGCTACACCTACTATATTACCTTGGATGAAGGTGATTTCGACACAGACACCACAGATGAGCGTCTGTACGAAACAGATTTCGATAAGCTGGAGTGGGCCGGCCTGATGAACCAGTACTACGCCACCATCATCCAACCCAATCGCAACAGTGGCACAGCCCTCGGCAATGCCATCTATGTAGCCCCGGCAAACTTCAACCTGCCGAATGCAAAAGACAGCGTTGGTGGCATGGTCATGAGCTTCGGCCTGCCCGCCGTCAACATAGCCCCGAAATCCTCTCAGTCATTTGCGTTCGATACCTTCACCGGGCCTAAGTACAACCTCATGCTGGCTGACATGACTCAGCAATTCCGCATGATTGACGATGTCATGGACTACGGCTGGGTATACCTCATCAGCTACCCGATGAACTGGATGATCAACACCTTCTCCGGCTGGTTCGGCAACTGGGGTGTGGCTATCATCATCATGACCTTCGTCATCCGCTTGCTCATCTGGCCGCTGTACCGCAAGAGCTACATGAGCATGAAGCGCATGAGCCTGCTGCAACCCATGATGCAGGAGATTAAGCAACGCTGCGGCGATGACCGCCAACGCGCCAGCATGGAGATGATGGCCCTGTACCGCAAGTACAACATCTCTCCCCTGGGTGGTTGCTTGCCCATGCTGCTGCAAATCCCCATCTTCTTCGCATTCTTCTATGTATTGCAAACGGCAGCCGAGCTGCGCGGTGCAGAGTTCATCTTCTGGGTGACCGACCTTTCTCAGCCCGACACCGTGTGCCACATCTTCGGATTGCCGCTCAACATTCTGCCCTTCGTCATGGCTGCATCCATGGTTGCGATGATGAAGATGAGCCCCTCTGCCGGCGACCCCATGCAGCAGAAGATTATGAAGTGGATGCCCGTGCTCTTCTTCCTTTTCTGTTACACATACCCCAGCGCACTGGCTTTGTACTGGACCACCACCAACATCATTTCCATCATCCAGACACTCATCATCCGCCGCCTGCCTCAGCCCACGCTTGAGCAAGCCGCAGCAGATGCAGCTAAAGGTAACAAGAACAAGAAAGAAGGTTTCTTTGCCAGAATTCAGCGCATGGCAGAGGAGCAGCAAAAGCAGCTCGAAGCTCAAAAACGCGGTAACATGCGCAATGTTACCAAGAAGAAGTAAGAGCTGACCACATGCCCTTTACTCAAACGCGCCCCTCAGAGGGCGCGTTTTTTTAGCATCATTATCTGCAAAAACTTAAACATAGTATTTTCTGTATGCATGGCAATATGCGGAAGCCATGGTCAATTAGCAGCCGCTAAAAAATCGGCTTACAAATCATAAACGCACTTTTTTCTGCGGTTTGGTGCATTAGCCGCATTAACTATATAGAACACAGGGTTTCTCACATGTCGCAAGATTTCAAACACACCTTAAAACGCAGCGCTATCGCTTTTCTTTTGCTGATAGTTGAAATAGTTGTTTTGCTTTGTCTGTTGGGGGACAGGCCCGGTATGCTCATCGGAACAATCCCGGCCATAATAGTGGCATGGCTTATCTTCAGCTACCTATACTCACGCTTCCGCAGTGGGGGTGTTCGTGTAGTGGTAGCCATGTGGCTTGGGCTGTGCTGGGCATTACCACTCACCCTCATTAATACGGAAATAATGCTTAGCGACACCCCCATACCGGACTTTCGAGAAATCGTATACACCAATCTCACTCTGCCGGCATTAAGCATTTTGCCTACCCTGTATTTTATATATACGGAGCAAATGCCGGCATCTGCCATAAGCCGCCGGGTTCGGTGGCATTTACTTGGTGCGCTACTTGCATTCGGGGGGCTCTGCTGCATGTACCACTGCCGCTCTCAAATACCCCACATTGCAGATGCAGACGTGAGTCAACGTTTATCGATGACGGTGGACAATTTTTATGAATCTGAAAAAATCTACACCGTAGAACTCCGCCTTACCAACCATACAACAGAGGCCATTACCCTGGGACATACGGAAAAATCCCTACGTTTCAATCACCTCTTACGCTGCGCCTTGGTGGATGGCTTGTGGCAGGATAAACATGAGCTCCTCTGCATGGGGCATGATACTCTTTTTACCATCACCATTCCTCCGCACGGTTGCGTCACCTTCACTCGTACCTATCAACGCCCACCAAAGCCACACCCCCGCCCCAACACTGTTTCTTTTTGCTTCTCTTACCTCCGCATAAACAGCACGGATTACTCCGGCAATTATACCCTGCACGCCACAATTTCGCCTACGCCGTAGGATTACGGTTGATAAAAACGGGCCGTGTAGAAATATTCATCAAAAAAAAGAGGGGACATTATGCCCCCTCTTTTTTTTGACATTTGTCCCTATAATTACGCCGTTTCTCTGCTATCAATACAGGCTTGCGGGGTACGGAAGCAACAGCCCACGGCAAAGGTGACAAGGGTGCCGATGGTAACACGCCAGGGGAAGGCAATTTTTACCATCATATCACGACTGCCCATGATTTCGAGGGCTATAATGGCAGCAAAGCCCGCCAGCATGGCAATGACGTTGCCGCAATCGTTACCGCGAGTACGCGTAAGCATACCCAGCAGGAATACACCGAGCAAGGAGCCGTAGGTATAGCCGAAAATGCCCAAGGCAATGGGCAGAATGCGCGCATCGGGGTTCATAACCACATACCAGGCAGACACCGCGCCCACGGCGATAAGCAAGGCCGCAAAGGCCACGGTAAACCAGCGCACGGCACGCAGAAGTTGGCTTTCGGAGGCCTTGGGGTTAAAGACATCGCGATACCAGTCGCGCGTGGCCGTAGTAGCCAGCGCATTGAGCGCGGTGGAAAGAGAGCCCATGGCCGTTGCCAACAAAGCAGCCACCAGCAAGCCGCGTATCCCCATCGGCAGGTGGTGAATAATGAAGTAAGGGAACACCTTCATCTGCTCGATTTTTCCGTCGGCGGTCATCGGCAGCTCCATACCGACCTTGCTGTAATACACGAACACCAGCATGCCGCACACCAGGAAAATAAGTACAACGGGAATATCTACCAAACCGGAGAGAATCACCGCGCGCGTACCGGTCTTGCTGTCTTTGGCGGCAAGCATGCGCTGCACCATGTCTTGGTCTGTGCCGTGGGTAGCCATGGCCAAGAAGGTAGCACCCAAGAAGGCCGTCCAAAGGGTATACTCGCTGCTGAGGATATTGCGGACATCGGCCGCGAAGCCTTGGCCGGTGATGCCAAGGTCAAACACCTTGCCGGGTTGAAGGTGCTCTACATTGCAGGGATTATTGGCGGTATCCCCTACCGTAGCGGTGATGGTATGCCACGCCTCGCCTAAGGAGGCATCGCCCTTAATCGTAAAGAAGAGTAGCAGAATGGTGGTGCCCACGGCTACGATGAGGATGGAGGCTTGGAGCACATCCGTCCACACCACGGCTTTGAGACCGCCCAAGGTGGTATAAATGGCAGTTAATACAGTGATGAGTGTGAGCGCACCGATGTAAATCAACACGGTCTCCATGGGCGAGGCCGTATCCTGCCCCACGATGAACATGTAGGCAATCACCAACAGAATACCGGCAAAGTACAGGCGCACGCCACTGGCCAACACGCGGCTGATGAGGAAGGTAACACTGGCCCAGCGGCGAGTGGTGATACCGAAGCGTTTTTGCAGATACTCATAGATAGATACCACCTTGAAATCATAATACGGTTTCAGGAAAAGCTTGCCCACAATAATGCGCCCCAGTACGGCGCCTATGCACAGCTGCGCGTAGGAAAAATTACGCAACACGAAGCCTTCGCCCGGGGTACCGAGAAAGGTAGCCGCACTAATCTCTGCCGCGATGATAGACGCCAAAATGGCCCACCATGGCATGGTGCGCCCGCCAAGGGCATAATCCTCCAAACTGGACTGTTTGCGGCCGGCATACAGCCCGATGCTGAAAATGGCAGCAAAGTAAAGCGCAACAACTAATAAATCCAACATAAAACCGGTTGAAAAAACAAAGTACAAAGTGCAAAGCGAAAATCTACTTTGTACTTTGTACCTTGTGCTTTGAACTTATTATTATCAGCCTTGTTTTTTCTCAAGAGCAGCAGCCACCAACCCGTGGAACAGGGGGTGAGCCTTGGTGGGACGGCTCTGGAACTCGGGGTGATACTGGCAGGCAATGAAGTAGGGATGCCCGGGCAGCTCCACAACCTCTACAAGCCCATGCTCATCGTTGACTGCAGAGATGACCAAACCGGCTTTCTCGCAAGCCTCGCGATAGTCGGCGTTGAACTCGTAACGGTGACGATGGCGCTCGGAGATAACCTCTGCGCCGCCGTAAAGCTTACTGCACAGGGTATTCTTCTGAATGTGGGCGGGGTATGCCCCCAAGCGCATGGTGGCGCCCATGTTGGTGATGGTCTTCTGCTCCTCTTGCAAGCAAATGACGGGAGCGGAGGATTCTTTATCAAACTCGGTAGAATTGGCATCTTTGAGGCCCAGCACGTTGCGGGCAAACTCAATAACAGCCACCTGCATACCAAGGCAGATACCGAAGAAGGGAATGTTGTTCTCGCGGGCATACTGCACAGCCATAATCTTGCCTTCTACACCACGCTCGCCGAAACCACCGGGAACAAGGATGCCGTCTACCTCACCAATCATTTCTGCGCAGGTGCTCTTCTCGAGCGCCTCGGCATCCACACGCACGATTTCTACGCGGCAATCGTTGGCAGCTCCGGCATGGGTGAAGCTTTCGTAGATGGACTTATAGGCGTCTTGCAGGGAGATATACTTACCGACCACGGCAATGCGCACGCTGTGAGAGGGATGAATCACGCGGCCTACAAACTTCTGCCACTCGTCCATCTTGGGCTTGGGTACCGTGATGCCCAACACCTCGGTCACGATGCGGTCCACACGGTCGCGCCCCAAATCAAGCGGGCACTCGTAAATGCTGTGCTTCACGTCGCAGAAGGCAACCACGTTGCGCGGGGAGACGTTGCAGAACATACCGATCTTCTTCTTCTCTTCCTCGGTAAGGTTGTCCATCTCTGTGCGGCACACGATGATGTCGGGCTGAATACCGATTTCGCGCAGCTTGGCAACACTTTGCTGAGTGGGTTTGGTCTTGGTTTCGCCCGCAGCTTTGATGTAGGGCAACAGGGTAACGTGAATGAAGCAGCAGTTGTTGCGCCCCACCTCCAGCGCAAACTGGCGCAAGGCCTCCAAGAAGAGGTAGCCCTCAATATCGCCCACGGTACCGCCGATTTCGGTGATAATCACATCGCAATCTTTGTTCTTCTCCGTCAGGTCGTAGAGACGCTGCTTAATCTCGTTGGTAACATGCGGAATGTACTGCACGGTCTTACCGAGGTAATCGCCGCGGCGCTCTTTCTCCAACACCGTTTCAAACACCTTACCGCTGGTCAGGTTATTGAGGCGAGAAAGCTCGCAGTGGATGAAACGCTCGTAGTGCCCGAGGTCCAAGTCTGTCTCTGCACCGTCATTCAGCACATACACCTCACCGTGCTGGTAGGGGCTCATGGTGCCGGGGTCTATGTTCAGATAGGGGTCAAACTTCTGCATGGTGACGTCCAAGCCACAATGCTCAAGAAGTGTGCCGATGGAGGCTGCGGCAAGGCCCTTTCCTAATGATGATACGACGCCGCCTGTTACGAAGATGTATTTCATGATTGTTCTGAGTTTATATGTTAGCCACATCTTAGCAGTTGAGCAAGCTCTTGTCGAGCTTTTGGCTACTTTTATTCTCGCATCCGAGTAATTCCTCTCAAACAAAATACACTACAACAAATTGATAATACGCCATTTAAAATTTAATCTTGCATTCTTCAGAAAATATTTTATACTTTATTAACTTACTTTATTAAGTTTCACATATGGCAACAGCAGAGAAACGGGTATTGCAGGCCTTGCAGGGGCTGGGCACCGCCACGCGTCCCCAGTTGGCAGCAGCCACGGGGTTGAGCTTGGTAATGGTGAACCGAGTTATGGCAGAGCTGTGCCGAAGCGGTATGATAAAAGAGGCAGGAGAAGCAGCCTCAAGCGGGGGACGGCGGGCGCAACAATACAGACTCAGGAGCGATGGCGCCTACCATGCCCTCATCCGCTTGGAGCGCGAGGGCAACATTTTGAAAGGGCTGCTGGAAGAGCTGGACGGCACAGGCACCCCCATACGCACGCTGCAAGGCAACTTTGCTTATGTAGACAGCGAAAGCTTTGATGGCTGGCTTGATACCATCACCCGCAAGCATGCACTACGCAGCATCACACTGTGCACCCCCGGCGAGCCGGATAAGAAAAGCACCCTGCACCACCTGCACAAACGCTACGGTTGCCGCGTGCAGTACCCCTCTGCGGCTGCCATTTTGAGCGAACGGAGAGAAGGAGAAACCACCCTTTACCTGCCGGAGGGCAACGATGCAGCATGCGCCATTTACCGCAACGGCAAATTGTCGGAAAGCGGGGCACTTGCCCTGTTGCCGCTGCCTACGGATTGGGCCGGTATTGCGCACACCGACCGCGCCTTGGTGGAAGAAACCGTAGCCAGGCTAATTCAGATGATATGCTGTATTTTATCCCCCACGCGCCTATGCCTGCACACACCGGAGTGGGCCCCGCGCTTTACAGAGCGCATACGCTATAATGCGGATACCAAATTGAAAGGGCTACTACCGCCCATACGCTTCTGCCGGCTCGAAAAAGAAGCCCTGCTGGTCGCCATGCGTCGCTATGCCGTGAGGCTGTAAATTATGTTTTATCCACCAAAAAGACAAAGCCCTCGTTCTCTGTGATGGCGTGCTTGCCATAACCGATACGGCAAAACATGCCGCGCAGTGAGGCAGTGTGGCCCGCTTCCCAAGCTGAGGAACCGGCCAGAACGGCGGCACTCAGGTCTGCAACCAAACCGCTCAGTAGTGAGGTGCGGTCTTTCTTTACGTTTTTTTCTGCCACAATCAGCTCCACTTCTCGCAGGCCGAATCGAGACAAACCTGCAGTGTCTACCAAAATCATCTTATCTTGAGTATAACCCATGCGCAGGTCTGCATACAAGAGGGGGGAGAATGAGCCGTCCTCCTCAACCAAAACGTATTCCGACGGCACAAGAAGTGATTTTTCGAACTGTACACCAACCACCCCGGGCGTTTTGGACAAGGAGGTCAACACCTGCAGCCCCCTGCCCGCTACCTCCAGCGGGTCTTCACCTTGCTTACCACGCACGACAACATCCACGTATGAGCGGTGAGCCTGCAAAGCGGCCTTACCGGCAGGCGTTGTTGTAAACTCTTGCGGAAAATCAGCACCGTCTAAATCTGCCGTTTTATCCGCATGGGGGACAAGCTGCACCCCGATCGGCAAATCGGCTGCGGCAAGAGAGGGCTGAGCCTCTGCAAAATACAAACGCCCGCTATACGCGGGCTCGGGTACACGCAAACTACGGCCACGGCGGGCACCATGAGCCAGCAGAAGCTCTACCAAGGCATCTGTATTACCTGCACCGGCATGGGTTTTGTCCATGGCCATATCCAACGGGGTATTGCCACCGGCAGACATGGCATTAACATCTGCCCCGCCCTCCAACAGCGGTTTAAGCATGGCAAGAATTACCTCTTGTTTCTCTGCAAAACCGAGAGCGACCACATGCAAGGGGGTAAAACCCGTTTGTTTTTGTGTGGCAGAGAACTCTGTGGCATCAAACATTTGCAATATCTTGAGGTGCTCCGGCTTGCCGGCAGCATAGCAGGTAAGCACCGGCGGGGAGACCTCTTGGGTTTCTTTCATACCGGCAGACATCAGCATACGCAGCACATCAACACTTGCCATTTCTATGGCAACCGACAACAAATCTACCCCGTGGTCTACGGCACAGAGCTGCACTTCATTCATGTTGTGCCCCAGGTCAAGCAAATCTTGCACCATGGATTCACGGTTCGCCATAATGCTTTTCAGCAATAAAAAGGTGACATCGCTCACATTTTCCGCCACATTAGGGGATGCTTTCAGCAATTGAGAGAATAACGCATCATCGCCTCGGGCTATGGCAGCCTCCAGCTCATCCATGCGTTTATCCGCTCGCCCGGTCACAATATACCAGACAACCGCGAGGATAAGAAGCAAGATGGCAATAACACCGTATGTCATGTCTCTCAAACTAGCAAAAGAAACATGAAGCGTCAAGAAGCTTGCGCGGCTTCATACACTTACAGACAGACTTATTGTGTCTGCATCAGCAATAACAGAGCAGCATCAAGCCTCGGGCTCGGATTTCAGGCCCAAAATAGTACCCGGCATAATCTTGTGGCCGGCAAAGAAACTTTCTGCATTCATCTTACGGGCACCGGGGGGCTGCATGGTGGAAATGCGCACGGCACCGCCGCGTGGGCCACCGCAAGATACCAGCATGCCATCCGGCCCGGCTTCCAGCACCATACCCGGCACGGCATCCACAGGCTTCTTGAGGCGCGGGAAACAGTCAATGGGCGGGAATATTTTGAGTTGCTTATCACCGCCGGATTTAACGGAAGGATACGTGGTAAACGTACCGGGCCATGAATGATATGCCCTGATTTTGCGAGATACTTGAATAGCGGGCTCTTGCCAATCAATGCAACCGTGGGCGCGCAGCAACTTGGGTGCGTAGGTCATCACGCTTTCATCCTGCTCTTGAGCATCTACGGTACCGGCACGCAGCATTTCTATGGCCTCTGCCAGGGCGGAGGGCGCCAGCAGGGCAAGGTCATCATGCAGGGATTCGCCGGTCTCAGTACCGCGCAGGGGCACGGTGGAGCGGCAAATAACGTCTCCGGCATCCAATTTTTTGACCACGTACATGATGGTGATACCCGTTTCATCATCGCCGGCTTCGATAGCTGCCTGTATGCAGGCTGCGCCACGATGGCGCGGCAGCAATGAGGCATGCGCGTTGATGCAAGCTATGGTGGGTACGTCTATCACCTCTTGAGAGAGGATTTGCCCATAGGCCATTACCACCACCAAATCCGGCTGCAAAGCACGCAGTTGCTCCACGGCATCGGCATCCCTCATACGCTCCGGCTGAAAAACCGGCACCCCTGCCTCTTGGGCACATACCTTGATGCGGGGCGGCGTAAGCGTCTGGTGGCGCCCGACGGGGCGATCCGGCTGCGTAATAAGCCCTACCAGCTCACCGCTCTCGGCAAGCATGTTGAATGAGGGAATCGCAATATCCCCGGTGGCCATCATGACAATTCGCATACACTCTTTATGCCATAAAAACGGGCAGAGTCAAGCCATTTCACACATATTGAGGGCTTGCATGCCTACTTTCTTGCCCTATTGCAGCATACTAACACGGGCAAAAGATAAGAAAAAAGCCCCAATGCAGGCAATGGGGCAAATAGAATCAGGGAAATGCGCAAATTACTTCACGTACTTCTTCCACTGTTGAATACGCTCGGGCGCGCCTTTATCCAAGACATTGCCCTGAGCATCTACCACAATCACATAGGGTACACCAACGGCATTCTTATACCCCGGCAATGTGGCCACGTTGGGGTCCGCATAGTGCACAGCGGGCATGGCGGTTACGTATGACTTGATGTAAGCCTGACCTTCTGCGGGGGAATGGTCGTAATTGACGAGGATAACCTCCGCTCGGCCGTCGGCATGAATCTCCTTGTAAGTTTCCATGATACCGGGCATGGCCATGCGGCAAGGGCCGCACCAGGAGGCTGAATGCAGGTAAAAATACACCTGAGCATTCGGGTTCACTTGGCCGTTCAACATGGTCACATTCTCTGCGGCAGTAGCCACTGCAGAAGGAGCAGCGGGCAATTCATCAGCCACGGATGTTGTGGCAAAGGCTACACAGCACAGGCCAATTATAGCCATGAACTTGTTTTTCATTGCGGTAACAATATGAAATGGGAATTACAACTCGGAATCAGCTTCGGGCTCTTCATCCTCGGCAGGGTTGAGCGACTCCACCGCCTGCTTCCACTGCGGTATCACAGAGCTGGGGAAACCACTAGCCAACACGTTGCCCTCGGCATCTACCATGATGGCATTGGGTATACCCTGCGCCATCTGGAAACCGGGCAGAGTATTGACACCTTTGCCGCCAACCAAAATTCCCGGGAACTTGGCTTTGTATTTTTTAAGGAACTTCTTGGCACCATCTTCCGTCTGATCATGACCAATGAGGATAATCTCGGCACGACCATCCTTTTCCATTTCTCTGTAGGCTTCTGCTACCTCGGGCATTTCTTGGTTGCAGGGGCCGCACCATGAGGCAGATTGCAAATAAATGTACACCTGTGCCTTTTTGCTGGGCTTACCATTGAATGTTTTGAGCTTACCCACAGCCTTACCCACCGGGCCGGTAGTGGTTTTCTTTTTATCAGCTTTTTTGCTCTTCTTCTTTTTCTTGGCTTTCTTTTCACCGCCATCCATGGAGATGCCGGCACCCTCACCACCGGTGGATACACCAAAATCCTGAGCCGAGGACGTGTACGAAACTGAGACCGCAAGCCCCAGTGCCAATGTCAAAATACGAAGCGTTTTCATAATTACGAAAAGAAGTCTACACCTTTGCGAACGAATTTAAAAGCTCAATTTCTACATAAAAGCCACCATTTGCAACTTCTTTAATCCGTATGCAACACAGAACAAATAAGATATTGATGAACGTCATCAAAAAAAACTTGCAAAATTTTAAAAAAAACATAGAATCAGAGTACGGAGATAACGCTCGGTTCGCTCCTCGCAATAACACTACTTAACTATATGACAAGTCCGCTCGTTTCTATTCGGTGCTTAGTCTACAACCATGAACCGTATTTAAGACAATGCTTAGACGGACTTGTAATGCAAAAGACGAATTTTGCATTTCATGCCATTGTGCATGATGATGCATCAACGGATGGCAGTGCAGCCATTATCCGCGAATATGCCGAGAAATATCCGGACATCATCAAGCCCATTTACGAAACAGAAAACCAATACTCCAAACGAGATGGCAGCCTCACTCGCATCATGGATGCACATACACACGGAAAATACGCTGCCGTGTGTGAGGGCGATGATTATTGGACGGACCCCCTCAAACTGCAAAAACAGGTAGATTTTTTGGAAGCACACCCGGACTACAGCATGGTGTGCTGTGAAGCGGATATACTCACTGCCTCGGGTAAAACAACTTGGTTCCATTACGCTAACAGTCGAGAGGTTCCGTTCAGCGACCTTATCCTCAAAGGAGGTGGTTGGATTCACACGGCATCTATCATGTACAGATATGACTTGAAAAAGGACTATCCCGATTTTGCAAGACAATGCCACGTGGGCGATTACCCGCTCTGTATACATATGGCGGTAAAGGGGAAAGTGTATTTCATGGCAGATAAAATGGTAGTTTATCGTTGGCAATCCCTCGGTAGCTGGACGTCACGCACAAACATTGATGAAAATTACTATAACAAGTGGTTAAGCGAGTTGCGGGTTTTGCAGGGCTATAATGAATTATCAGGTCGTAAATACAACGATATATTTCAAAAACGCATCAGCCGTTTTACCATATTCTTCTTACGCCACGTCCCGCAAATGAAAAAACAAGTACTGAGCGTGTGCCCGAATTTCCCCAAATGGCTCACCCTGAAAGACCGCATCAAATGGTGGCGCATTAGGCTCGGCATCAATGGACTCGGTAGAAAGGTCAAGTCTATTTTCAGAAGGAAATAAGATATCCCGATAACGCAAAAAATTTCACACCGTATTCCCCATCATGAAAGGCATCGTTTTAGCAGGAGGCTCCGGCACACGGCTTTACCCCATTACCAAAGGGGTAAGCAAGCAACTGCTGCCCATCTTCGACAAACCCATGATTTATTATCCCATATCAGTGCTGATGCTGGCCGGGATTCGAGATATTCTCATCATCTCGACACCGGATGATATCGGGAATTTTCAGCGTTTATTGGGAGACGGTAGTGACTATGGGGTAAACTTCTCGTATGCCATTCAACCGCACCCGGATGGCTTGGCTCAGGCTTTCATTATCGGCAAACAATTCATCGGCGGAGATGACGTATGCCTGGTATTGGGGGACAACATCTTCTTCGGCAGCGGCTTGACCACCATGCTGCATCGTGCTGCATACAGGGCAGAACACGAGCGCCAGGCAACCATTTTCGGTTATTGGGTGCAAGATGCCTCCCCCTTCGGTGTTGCGGAGTTTGACGCGCATGGTAATTGTCTTTCCATTGAAGAAAAACCGGAAAAGCCAAAATCACATTACGCCGTATCCGGGCTTTATTTCTATCCGAACGAGGTAGTACACATAGCAGAAAATATTACACCATCTGCACGCGGAGAACTGGAAATTACCTCCGTCAACCAAGAGTTTTTACGCCGCAAAGCGCTTAAGATCGAACTGATGGGACACGGATTTGCTTGGCTGGATACCGGGACGCATGATTCGTTGAGCGAAGCCTCTACCTTTGTAGAGGTACTCCAAAAACGGCAGGGGTTCGTTATTGCGTGTCTGGAGGCCATTGCCTACCGCAATGGCTGGATGAGTGCCGAAAAACTGCGACAGGTGGCAGAACCCATGAAAAAGAACCCTTACGGGCAACGATTACTGGAGCTTCTCAAATAATAGATTCATGAAAAACATTCTCATCACCGGGGGTGCCGGGTTCATCGGCTCACATGTTGTACGCCTTTTCGTCAACAAATACCCGCAATACAACATTATTAATCTGGATGCCCTCACCTATGCCGGCAACCTTGCCAACCTTAAAGATGTTGAGGGCGTGCCGAACTACACTTTCATTAAGGCTGACATATGCAACTTTGAGCACATGTGCGCCATTATGCAGGAGCAAAAGGTTGACGGCATCATCCACTTGGCGGCAGAAAGCCATGTAGACCGCTCCATTAAAGACCCGTTTACCTTTGCCCGCACCAATATAATGGGCACACTCAGCCTGTTGGAAGCAGCACGCCGCTATTGGGGGGAAAATTGGGCTGATAAGAGATTTTACCATATTTCTACCGATGAAGTATACGGCGCGTTAGAGCTCGACTCCCCCGAGGGAGGTGCCCCCTACGGCAGCGATTTCTTCCGCGAAGATACCAAATACAACCCGCACAGCCCGTACAGCGCCTCCAAGGCCTCCAGCGACCACTTTGTGCGCGCCTATCACGACACCTACGGCATGCCCACCTTGGTCACCAACTGTTCCAACAACTACGGCCCCTACCAGTTCCCCGAGAAGTTGGTACCCCTCTTCATCAACAACATTCGCCACGGCAAGCCCCTGCCTGTTTACGGCAAAGGTGAAAACGTGCGCGATTGGCTTTACGTGGTAGACCATGCCCGCGCCATTGATATCATTTTCCACAACGGCAAGGTGGGCGATACCTACAACATCGGTGGTTTCAATGAATGGAAAAATATTGATATCGTCAAAGTACTCATCAAAACCGTAGACCGCCTGCTGGGCAACCCGGTGGGGGCAAGTGACCACCTAATCACTTATGTGACCGACCGTGCCGGCCACGACCTGCGGTATGCCATCGACTCTTCCAAACTGAAAAACGAATTGGGCTGGGAACCCTCTCTCCAATTTGAGGAAGGTATTGAAAAAACCGTACGCTGGTATCTCGACAATCAGGAGTGGTTGGATAACATCACCAGCGGTGAATATGAAAAGTACTACGATGATATGTACAAAGACAGGTAACTGCTACCCCCCTTTCACCATGATTACGGTCACATCTCCCCTGCTCCCCCCGTTGGAGGAATTTCAGGAACTGCTTGCCGACATATGGCAACGCAAGTGGATTACCAACAACGGCCACTATCATCAGCTGCTGGAAAAAGAACTGGCGGAGTACTTGGGCGTGCCCTATATCTGCCTGTTCACGAACGGCACCCTACCGCTCATCACCGCCCTGCAGGCCCTCCGCATCACGGGCGAGGTCATCACCACTCCCTACAGCTTCGTGGCCACAACCCACTCCATATGGTGGAATGGTATCAGACCCGTGTTTGTTGATGTAGACCCGCTCACCGGTAATTTGGATCCGGACAAAATAGAAGCGGCCATTACCCCCAAAACAACGGCTATCATGCCTGTTCATGTCTACGGCACCCCCTGCGATACAGAGCGTATCCGAGCCATTGCCGACAAATACGGCCTCAAGGTCATCTACGATGCTGCCCATGCCTTCGGCGTGCGAGTGAATGGCGAGAGCATCCTCAACGCCGGAGATATCAGCACGCTCTCCTTCCACGCCACCAAGACATACAACACCGTGGAAGGTGGCGCACTCGTCTGCCACGATGCCGCCATGAAGCAGCGCATCGACTACCTGAAGAACTTCGGCTTTGCGGGCGAAACCGAGGTGGTTGCCCCCGGTATCAACAGCAAAATGGATGAAATACGCGCAGCCTATGGTCTGCTCAGCCTACGCTATGTAGATGCCGCCATCGAGGCCCGCCGTAAGGTGGCAGAGCAATACCGCACAGCCCTGCGGGACACCCCCGGCCTGCGCATCATGGAGGATCTCCCCGGCGTCACCCACAATTACTCCTACTTCCCCGTTTTTGTGAATGAAGCACAATACGGAGAATCTCGAGACTCCCTCTACTTCCGTCTCAAAGAACAAAATATCCTTGGCCGCCGTTATTTCTACCCCCTCATTTCCACTTTCTCCACCTATCGTGGCCTCGAAAGCGCAGCCCCGGCCAACCTCCCCATTGCCACCCGCATGGCCGAGGAGGTCATCTGCCTGCCGCTTCATCACGAGTTGCAGGAATCTGATATTGAAAAAATTCTTAAACAAGTAATTCAGAAATGAAAACGCCATTAATAATGGTCATCGCTGGCAGCCGTTGGCAAATTCCAATCCTGAAGAAAATTCGGGCAAAAGGATATCGTTCTGTGGTTGTGAATCTGTACCAAGATTCCCCTGCATTCGCATATGCTGATTTCTCGGAGGTTGCGGACATTTTAGACCGGAACCTATGCCTCAATATAGCTCGAAAGTATGATATTGATGCTGTTTTATCTGAGGAATGCGATATAGCCATGCCAACGGTCGCATATATTGCAGAATCTCTTTCACTCCCGTCTATTGGGATGAAAAATGCCGAGTTGTATACGAACAAGAGCCAGATGAGGTTGTTTTCTGAACTGAATGGTTTGCCTTCCCCCCCGAGTAAGAAGTGTTCGAGTATTGAAGAAGCGAAATCTTTTTACCATGATATGGGAGGTACTATGATTATGAAGCCGCTCGATTCTAACAGCAGTCGCGGAGTTTATACAATTTCTTCCATTGCTTCATTAGTGGATAGTTTTGAGAAGAGCCTTTCTTTTTCAAAACAAGAGAAACAAGTGATTCTTGAACGCTATATACGCGGTTGCGAGTTTACCGTAGATGGTATAGTAATCAATGGAGTACATAAAACATTGGCAATATCAGAAAAAAAACATTACGACTTTAATGAAAATATTGCTTATGAGTTGTATTTTTCTCGCGTTAACCCGCAGTATGATTATGAGTATCTGTCCGCAACAAATGATGCGTTTGTAAATGCATCCTGTTTGGCTGACGGAACACTGACGCATGCTGAATACAAGTACGAAAACGGTAAGTTCTGGCTTATCGAAATAGCTGCAAGAGGCGGAGGCAATATGATATCTTCGGATATTGTTCCTCTTATGTCTGGTTACGATAACTACCACGCTTTAATATGTTCTGCATTGGGAAAACCTGTTACGTTGCCGCAATTAAAGGAGGTCCCAGAAGGGCGTTGTGCAGTATTGCGCTTCTTTGATACAGATTTTGAGAGTGGAGTTGTCAAAGAAATTCAAGGAGAGGAAGTTTTAAAGCATTCTCCCCTCGTTCATCACTATGAGTTCAATTTTAAACCAGGCGATTTCATTAAGAAAGCCGAGAATGATGCTGCACGCATAGGATTTTACATTGCGTATGCAGATTCCGACCATGAATTAAGGACATTAATGGCAGAGATTGACGAGAAAGTAAGAATTATACCTGCGGGAAATGTCGAATTGGGGCAAAATAATGAGTACGACGATGAAAGATAAAATTATCAACTACATCAAGAAGAATCGAGTAAGCACAACGGAAGTTGCAGATTGTCTTGGTAAATCAGGTGCATTATCTGGTGTTATGCCCATTTGTCGGGGCCATTTCCGAGTTGGTCCTATTAAGTGGGTATATGCCTGTTCAAATAGCAATTACCCGGTGCACGATATGATTCGAGACACCTGTAAAGGGGACATCGTTTTTATAGAGTCTTTCAATGTGGAGGACCGAGCTATTATTGGAGATTTGGTTTCTAAATTCATTTTGCTTTATCTTCAGGCAGAGGCTATTATATGCAATGCACGTTTTCGCGATGCCGCAGCACTTCTTCGCGAAAATTATCCTATCTGGTGTACGGGATTCACTCCTGTGGGATGTTATAATAAAAAACCGGAGCAGGATTTGGAAACTGAGTTTGTAAAACTGAGGCAGAAACAATATGATGGAGCCATTGCTGTATGCGATGATTGCGGTGTTGTCATCATCCCCCCCGAATGCATCAATGCGGAGTTTTATGCGAAGCTCGAAGCTATCGAATCTCAGGAAGACACATGGTTTGATCGTCTGGATCACTTCAAGGAAAATACCTTTGATATAGTTTGCTTAAAGACATATCTTCACGATGCACCTTCTCCTGAGGTTGTTATGAATAAAGCAACTACTGAAGATATTTGTGAATTCTTGAAAGCTCATTCGAAGGATTTTCTAGTTCCGTTTGAAGAACAGGTTGATATCGATTCCTATGCTGAAAAATTGAGAAAATGCGGGAATACCTACGAGATATGGCACAAAAATAAACTTGATGCTCTACTGGTAGTATACTACAACCTTCAGGATAGGGAATTGTTTGTTCCTTATGTTTGTACAGCCGGTTCCAGGTCCGGGAAAAACCTTGGGCAGAAATTATTTAAGGAAATTACTCAAATCCGAGCACCGTTTACATCTATTCGGCTATTCTGTCGCGTGAATAACAAAAGAGCCATAGAATTTTATACTAAATTAGGTTTTGTAAAAGTAAGCGCAAACGAAGAAAAGATAGAGTTTGTGTATGCACTATAAGTACTAACGATAGCTAAAAAAAAGACAGATGAACACTAGATTTCAAAAGATGATTGTAAACGAATTGCCTATTTTACTTAAGGATGGATTTACGGAAAAGTTTGCCAAGTTCTACCTTGATGCTTTAAAGCAAGAAGAGAATAGTACTTTGTATGAACAAGCTTTTGTGAAATGGGCACATACCAGAGGCTTTTTGGCAGAACATGCATCCGCATACGGGATTAATGAAGAAAATTATCACGAGTATTTATCTGACTATGATTTCTACAAAACATGGCCACTGAATAGTTGGGCTAGAATTTGGGTGAATGATAAATTAACACTAAAGCATATGCTTTCTAGTACAGAGTTTGATTATTTACTGCCTAAGTACTACTATTATACTATGCCTGATGGATTGAGACCATGCATGGATAATCATCTTCCTAATCCTGAGACGTTTGAATCGTTTATTCAATTACTGAAATCCGAGAAGGATTTAGCTTGCAAGCCCAACAATGATTCTATGTCCAAGGGATTTTGCCATCTGGAATACAGGGATAATCATTTTTATATTAATGGAGAAATATCTTCAGAGAACGAGCTGAGAGGGTTTGTGGAAACTCACCCAAATTATGTTTTCCAGGAATATATTCGGCCAAGCATGGAGTTCCATGCTATTTCTCCGTTGATTCATACCTTAAGAGTTCTTGTTATTAACCAGAATGGTGTAGACCCCAAGATTGTGCGTTGTTATCTACGATTTCCATGCAAATATACAGGAGAAGCTAATTATGTTACCTTTACGGAAAATAACGCTGATCTGTGTTTATTGTATGCAGACGTTGATGAACAATCTGGATGGTATGGTAATGCAAAGCTTATCTATGCCAATAGAATAGAATCTGTGAGTTCTGCACCGGATACGGGCGCCCCTTTAACGGGGGTGATTACAGACTTCGAAAAACTTAAAGATGTAATTAAGGCGATAGCAAGAAGATTCAATATAGTTGAGTATATGGGCTTTGATATTGGTATTACAGATAAAGGATTCCGTATGATGGAAATTAACACGCACCCAGGCATCGCAGGATTCCAATATTTTCGTTCTATGTATGAAGACTCTTTTGTAAAGCAATATTTTGAAGCAAAACTTCAGCGCATAGATTCTCTTTCTGCTGAATCTATCGTCCGAAGAAACGCTATTCCTCGTTAAAAAGCAGCTTATCTAAAATTCCAAATGAGTAATACAATGGTATCTAACCATTGTTGTGTTTATACTCACGCACCATTTCTCAGACAATGTCAAATTGGGTTCGTGATGTAGCAAACACACTTCCCGTTTAAGGCCATCATACATGCTGATACCTCGACGGATGATAAACCTCGTGCTAAATGTCCTTATTTGCCCGTAGGATACCGCTCTGTATGTATTCCAACCAAATACCTTGGTGAGGGAGCCGGAAATGGAAAAAACGCACGTAGGGTGCGGCACAGGGGCTTAATTTTTATCGGCGCGCAGGGTTTGCGTTTGCTCGGTTGTGCGGTAGAACTCTGCCCCGGTGGATAAAGAGAAGAGGCGGGCTTGCGCAGCATCGGGGAGGCTGAAATAGGGGCGGCCATAGGCATCCGTATTATTGTATTGGGGAATGGTAAAGGCTTTGCAGAACATGCCTAAATGCCATGTATGAATAACGTTGCCGGCAGCATCATAAAAACAGAGATAGCCGCGAATAGCGCCATGGGCCACTAATGGGATGGGGTGAATCTTGAATGCGGGTACAACCTCCCCGGGTTCATCAACAATGTAGTGGCAATCTATAAAAGTTTTATCGGCAGCTATAGGCTCAATGGGGCGAGCAACAGGGGTAAAAAGGCAAGTTAACGGTAGTGCATCAATCTTACCAAAAAGAACCGGCCCGGCTGCTGAGTGGAAGCAACCGGGCCTGAGATTCAACAAATACCTAACGGTATCAGAGCACCTCGGGGGCGAGGGACACGATCTTCATGAAGCCTTTTTCACGAAGCTCGCGAGCCACGGGCCCGAAGATACGGGTGCCCTTGGGGTTGTTGTCCTTATCGATCACAACCACAGCGTTGGTGTCGAAGCGGAGCACGGAGCCGTCGTCGCGACGAATCGGAGCGGCGGTGCGCACCACAACAGCCTTCACCACAGAACCCTTCTTAACAGAAGCGGTGGGGATAGACTCACGGATGTGGCAGGTGATGATGTCGCCGATGTGAGCTTGGTCGGTACCGGACTTGCCGATAACGCCGATCATCTTGGCGGTGCGGGCGCCGGTGTTGTCGGCGACCTGAACGAGGGATTCCATCTGGAGCATGGTATATAATGTCCTTTCCGGTTGAGATTAGTGTTTGATGATTTCGACGAGCTCCCAGCACTTCATCTTGGAAAGCGGGCGGGTCTCACGAATACGCACGGTGTCACCTACATTGGCAGTCTCGTTCTCGTCATGAGCATAGAACTTCTTGCTCTTCTTGACGATCTTCTTGAACTGCGGATGGGGAACGCGGGCAACATACTCCACAACGATGGTCTTGTTCATCTTGGTGGAGACAACAACGCCTACGCGGGTCTTACGAAGGCCCTGGGGCTTGGTCGTAGTAGTTTCTTCGCTCATTTTTAAGTCCTTTGGGTTTCTTCGTTATTAGTTCTGCTCGGCATTGGAGCCCTCGCCCTGAACAGTCAGGGCGCAGGCAAGTTCCTTACGCACGATGCGGAGACGCTGGTTGTTTTCCAGCTGGCCGGTACCCTGCTGAAGGCGCAGGTTGAAGTACTCCTCGCGCAAGCCACGGATGTGGGCGGCGAGCTCCTTGGCGGTCATACCACGGAAGTCTTTAGCTTTTTTGACAGGCATAATTTCTGTAATGTTAAATGTTTTGCAGTTTAAGCCTGGGGTTCAACACCCTGGCGATAGACGAAACGCGTGCGGATACCCAACTTGTTGGAGGCAAGGCGAAGAGCCTCACGAGCGGCGGACTCGGTCACACCACCTACCTCGAACATGATGTTGCCGGGGCGGCATACAGCTACCCAACCTTCCACAGCACCTTTACCCTTACCCATACGGGTATCCGGCGGGCGCTTGGTGAAAGACTTCTGCGGGAAAATACGGATGTACACGCGGCCACGACGGCGCAGGTAACGGTTGATGGCCACACGGCAGGCCTCGATCTGGTTGTTGGTTACCCAGCCGCGGGTCAGAACCTGCAGGCCGAAGTCACCGAAGGCTACATAATCACCGCTTGTAGCGTTGCCACCGCGATTACCGCGGTGCATCTTGCGGTGGTTGTCCTTCACTCTTTTAGGCATTAAAGGCATAATTTAATCTCCTGTAATCGTTAAAGGTTATTGGTAGAATTAAGCATCACGGCGGTCACCACGCTCGCGACGGGGGCGAGAGGGGCGGTTCGGGCGGCCGGAACCGGTGGAACCGGCAGTCTCGGGGCGCTTGTTGATCCAGCACTTGATACCGATGATACCGTAGAGGGTGCGAGCCTCAGCGAAACCGTAGTCGATGGGGGCGCGCAGGGTCTGCAGCGGTACTTTACCTTCACGATACTGCTCGGCGCGGGCGATGTCGGCACCACCCAAACGGCCGGCGCAACGGATGCGGATACCCTCTGCACCGAAGTCCATGGCGACCTGAACGGCACGCTTCATGGCGCGGCGGAAGGAAACGCGGCGCTCAAGCTGAGTAGCGATGTTCTCAGCAACAAGCTGAGCATCGAGCTCGGGCTGGCGAATCTCCATGATATCGAGCTTGACCTGAGCACCACCGCAAAGCTTGGAGAGGGCGGCGGTCATGTCCTCGATGTTCTTACCCTTAGGCCCGATAACGAGACCGGGGCGAGCAGTAGCGATGGTAACGCGAACGCTGTTCCATGCACGCTCGATGGTGATGCGGGAGATAGCGGGTGTAGCACCCTTGAGGTCGCTGTTGAGTTTGGCGGTGAAGTCCTTGATGAACTTGCGGATCTTGAGGTCTTCGTGGAGCTTCGTGGCATAGTCCTTGCCCGTAGCATACCACTTAGAGCGCCAGTCTTTAGTAACGGCAAGACGGAAACCGATAGGATTTACTTTCTGACCCATAGTGTTATGTGTGCTTGTTAGTGGTTATGCCTCGATTGGGGCGAGGATTACGGTGATGTGGGAGGTGCGCTTGCGGATCATGTTAGCGGAACCGCGGGCGCGGGCCATTGTGCGGCGGAAGGTGGGGCCTTCGTCGACCATCACGCTCTTGAGCATAAGCTCATCGGCGGAGAGGCCGTTGTTGTTCTCGGCATTGGCTACAGCAGCCTTGAGCGTCTTGTTGAGGAGGTAGGCACCCTTCTTCGGAGTGTAGCTGAGCACGTCCGTGGCCTGGGATACTGTCATCCCCTGAACGGCGGCGGCTACGTCGCGCATCTTCTTCGCAGAGATGCGAGCGTTCTTGTATATTGATTTAACTTCCATGTTTATGGTATTTGTTGAAGATTTAATCGTTTGTTGTGACGGAGACACTGTCACCTACGTTAACGACGAGATTGCTGCTTACTTGTTTCTGAACGAGGAGTCCTGCAACTTTCTTGCGTACGTCTGTCACAATCGCACGTGCGATGATTTGGTCACCGCGGGTTATCTGCATGGGCATGCCCACTTGGATATCTGCGTCTCGCCCGGCATTGATGACGATGAGCCCGCTTTCTGAGTCTATGCTCAGTACAGTGGCCTCGTGCATTGTCCCGGAGTTGGGAGCCTGCTGAGCTTGGCGCAGCCCGAGGGCTACATCTAACTCACGCAGGGCTGCATCGAGCCCCTGTCGGGCGGCTTCGTCCTCTACCAATGCGCCTCGAGTATAAGTATCGACTGCGGCGGCGAGATTAAGAGCGGCTTGGCGGAGGGCCTCAGCTTCTGCCATGGCGGCATCCATCTGAGCGATAACCTCTATGAGCCTCTCTTCGCTGTCACCCAGGGCGGTACCACCCAGTGCCTCGAGTCTTGCGCGAACTTCGCGCATCTGTCGGCGAGCTTCGTCTGCATCTGCCCTTGCTATGGCGTATGCCTCACGAAGGATGGCAACCTGGCGTTCGAGTTGTGCGATTTTGTGCTCCGTCCCACTGCCGGCTTCTTGGGCTAACACCTGTGTTACGCTGCCAAAGGCAATAGTAAACAGCGATAAGCCTGCAAGAAGCTTGGGCATGTGGTCAAGTGCGGGTTAATATTACTTCTTGCCGATACCGCCGTGCGCTTTGAAGATGCGCGTGGGGGCGAATTCACCGAGCTTGTGACCGACCATGTTCTCAGTTACGTATACGGTGGTGAAACCTTTACCGTTGTGAACATCGAACGTGAGGCCGACGAAATCCGGAATGACCATGGAGGCGCGGCTCCAAGTTTTGATCGGCTTGCGGTCCCCGCTCTGAAGCTGGGCGTCAACCTTGTCGAGAAGAGGCTGGCTTACGAAGGGTCCTTTTTTGAGGGAACGTCCCATTGTTATTAATAAAGTTGAAGGTTATAAGTGATTACTTGTTCTTGCGACGCTGTACGATGAAGGTATCGCTGGGCTTGCGCAGGCGGCGGGTCTTCTGGCCCTTAACATGACCCCAGGGGGACTTAAGGTGCTGGCGACCACCACCGGACTTGGACTTACCTTCACCACCACCGTTGGGGTGGTCTACCGGGTTCATACACATACCACGAACGGTGGGGCGGATACCCATCCAACGGGTACGACCGGCTTTACCGGAGGACTCGTTCATGTGCTGGGCGTTACCAACCTGACCGATGGTGCAGTAGCACTCTACGCGGAACTTGCGAACCTCGCCGGAGGGCATCTTCACCAGGGCGTACTCGCCGTCACGGTTGGAGAGGATAGCCTGCTGGCCTGCGGAACGGGCAACCTTGCCGCCGCTGCCGGGGCGAACCTCGATGTTGTGAATGGCGGTACCCAGGGGTACGTTCTTGAGGGGCATAGCGTTGCCAACCTTCGGGGCAACGGTGTCGCCGGCCTGTACGGTCATACCAACGGTAAGACCAACGGGGGCGAGGATGTAGCTCTTGGTGCCGTCTTCGTACTGCACGAGGGCGATGCGGCAGGTGCGGTTCGGATCATACTCGATGCCGAGAACCTTGGCGGCGTCGCGACGGGTGCGGCGGAAGTCTACGAGACGGTAGTGCTTCTTGTGGCCACCACCGATGTGACGGGTGGTGATGCGGCCATTGTTGTTACGGCCACCACTCTTGCGCAGGGGCTGAAGGAGGGACTTCTCCGGTGTGCTCTTGGTAATCTCGTCGAAAGCGGGAAGAACCTTGTAGCGGTTGGACGGAGTTGTAGGCTTGAATGACTTGAGGGACATGATAGCTTACTTCTATGGTCTTAGGGTTTCCGGATTACACGAGGTCGAGGGTTTCACCGGCAGCGAGGCGCACGTAGGCTTTCTTCCAAGCGGGGGCGCAGCCGGCATCCTTAGTACGGGTGCGGCGGGCCTTGCCGTCGTAGTTGGCGGTGCGAACGGAAGCTACTTTCTTGCCGAGGCATTTCTCAACGGCCTGCTTGATTTCAAGCTTGGTGGCCTTCACCGCCACTTCAAGCACAAGCTCACCTGTGACTTCATGCAGCACAGCGGCCTTTTCAGACACGCGGGGCTTCTTGATAACGTCGTAAATGTTGTTCATATTACTTGGTGCGGTTGGCGATGGTTTCAAGTGCAGATTCAACGATAACGACCTTGTTGGCGTGCAGGAGCTGCTCTACGTTTACCTCGGCAGCGCTCATAAGGAGCACCTCGGAAACGTTGCGGCCGGCGCGCTTGGTCATCTCGTCAAAGTTATCGGAGATGATGAGTACTTTCTTACCGGTGGCAATCTCAGCCACAGCGGCAACGAAGCTCTTGGTCTTACCATCCTCGATGCTGAAGGAAGGAACGGTGCAGACCTTACCGCCGGTGATGATGTCACCAAGCACGCGGCGAAGAGCCAGCTTGCGGGTGGACTTGTTCACCTTCTTGCTGTAATCGCAGGGACGGGGGCCAAACACAACACCACCACCCACGAAAATGGGGGACTGATGGTCGCCGTGACGGGCATTACCCGTGCCCTTCTGACGGTAGATCTTGCGGTTGTTACCGGCTACCTCACCACGAGTCTTGGTGTTGGCAGAACCGGTACGGCGGTTTGCGCGGTAAGCAGTTACCAGGTCATGTACGGCCTGGCTGCCCTTCTCGGGCCCTACCGTCACGATGTTGGCGGCGGTAGCTGCTTCGATTGTGAATTCTGTTGCGGACATAGATAGGTTCTCCTAGTTCGTATATTATTTACCGTTCTTCTTCTTGGCGGGGCGAACCACAACGTAAGAGCCCTTAGCGCCCGGTACGGGACCGGATACAAGGATTACGTTGTCCTCAGGGCGTACCTGTACAACCTTGAGGTTCTGCACGGTCTTGCGCTCGTTGCCCATGTGACCGGGCATCTTTTGGCCCTTCCATACACGGGAGGGAGTAGCACAAGCACCAACACCACCGGTACGACGGTGCATCATGGAGCCGTGGGTCATGGGGGAGCCGGAGAAGTTGTGACGACGCACAACGCCCTGGAAGCCCTTACCCTTGCTGGTACCGATGACGTCTACCCAAGCGCCTTCCTCGAAGAGGGAGCAGCCGGGGTGAGCGGCACCTTCAGCGGGCAGCTCAGAGGCATCTACGCGGAACTCCTTGAGGAGCTTGGCGGGAGCGATGCCGAGTTTCTTGAAGTGGCCAGCAACGGGCTTGGAGAGGCGGCTCTCCTTCTGCTCGTCGAAAGCAACCTGGATAGCGTTGTAACCATCGCTCTCCACGGTCTTGATCTGGCCGTAAGTGTTGCCGGTCACGTCAATGACAGTGACGGGAACCATGGCGCCGGTTTCCTTATTGAAAACGCGGGTCATGCCAACTTTCTTACCAATGAGTCCTAAAGACATGTTATGTAAAAAATCTGTGTTAAGGTTCGTAATGATTGATCCGAATCAGGGATTAGATCTTGATGGCAATGTCCACACCTGCGGGCAGGTTGAGCTTCTTGAGCTCTTCAACCGTGCGGCTGGTCGGCTCTACGATGTAGAGGAGACGCTTGTGTGTGCGGATTTCGAACTGGTCGGCAGATTTCTTATTAACATGGACCGAGCGGTTCACAGAGAACTTCTCGATACGAGTCGGCAAAGGAATCGGACCGGCAACTTTGGCGCCCGTGCGCTTAGCGGTCTCGACAATCTCGGAAGCGGAGCGGTCGATGGCGCGGCTATCAAAAGCACGGAGACGGATGCGGATTTGGGGACTTTGCATGAACGTGCGGTTATGTTTAGGTTAGTAATTAGGTTGGTTTATTTGTTACCACCGCGAGCCTTGACGATTTCGGTGACAAGGTTCTGGGGTACTTGTTCGAAGTGGGAGGGTTCCATGGAGTAGGAGGCCAGACCCTTGGAGAGGGTACGGATGTCTGTGGAGTAACCGAACATTTCGGCCAGCGGCACAGCGGCGGTAAGAACACACTCGTTGTTCTTGTGCTCCATGTTGTTGATTTGGGCGCGGCGGCGGTTGAGGTCGCCCATGATGTCGCCCTGGTTCTCAGCGGGAGTTACAACTTCAACGGCCATGATGGGCTCAAGCAGCACGGGGGCGCACTTGGCGAATGCGTTCTTCATAGCGAAGATAGCAGCCATCTTGAAGGCGTTTTCGTTGGAGTCAACTTCGTGGTAAGAACCGTCGATAACGTCTACCTCTACGTCCTCTACGGGGTAGCCGGCAACGGTACCGGAGTTCATGGCTTCATTCAGACCGGCGTACACGGCATTCATGTACTCCTTGGGAATGGCGCCACCAACAATCTTGTTGGCAATCTTCAGGCCGGTACCACGCTCACCCGGACGCATGGCGATAACCACGTCACCGTACTGACCACGACCACCGGACTGCTTAACAAGCTTGCCCTGTACACGGTCTGCGGACTTGGTGATGGTTTCGCGGTAGGCGATCTGGGGCTTACCGGTGTTAGCCTCTACCTTGAACTCGCGCTTGAGGCGGTCAACGATAATGTCGAGGTGAAGCTCACCCATACCGGCGATAATGGTCTGGCCGGTTTCCTCGTCGGTCTTAACGCGGAAGGTGGGGTCTTCTGCAGAGAGGCGCTGAAGAGCGTTGGACATCTTCTCCTGGTCGGCCTTGGTAAGGGGCTCTACAGCCATGGAGATAACGGTGTCGGGGAAGGTGGGGGGCTCGAGCGTGTAGTCGAAGTCATCGGTAGCAAGAGTGTCACCGGTGGTGGCGTTCTTGAGGCCTACGATGGCAGCGATATCGCCGGAGTATACCTCGTTCACGTCGGTGTGTACGTTAGCCTGAATCTGAAGGAGACGGCCTACGCGCTCACGCTTACGGGTACGGGGGTTGTATACGGTGTCGCCCTTGCGGATAACGCCGGTGTATACGCGGATGAATACGAGGGAACCCACGAACTTGTCGGCCCAGAGCTTGAATGCAAGAGCAACGGGCTTGTCTTTGTCGGAGGGGATAATCTCCTTGGTGTCGAAGGTCTCGTAGCCGTTCTCGTCAAGGCCGGTGGGGATGGTACCGGTAACGGTAGCAAGCTTGGCCTCGAGGGGAGAGGGCAGGTAGTCAACAACGGCGTCGAGGAGGCCCTGAACACCCTTGTTCTTGAAAGCGGAACCACCGGTAACGGGGATGAACTTGTTGGCGATGCAGGCGCGACGGATAGCAGCCTTGAGGGTGGGGGCATCGATGGGCTCCTCCATGAGGAAGAGTTCGCCGAGTTCCTCGTCCACGTTGGCAACGGCTTCCTTAAGCTCCTCGAGAGCGGCCTCGCCGATCTCCTTAAGCTCGCCTTCAAGGTCCTTCACCTCGTAGGTGGAGCCCATACGGTCGGAGTCTGCGTAGTAGATAGCCTTCTGGTTCACCACGTCAATCTGGCCGCAGAGCTGGTCCTCAGCACCGATGGGGATGAGAACGGGGGCAGCGTTTGCGCCGAGCTTGGTGCGGATGTCGGAAAGAACGTTGTTGAAGTTGGCACCCGTGCGGTCCATCTTGTTGACGAAGCAGATGCGGGGCACCTCGTACTTGTTGGCCTGACGCCATACGGTCTGGGTCTGGGGCTGCACACCGGCAACACCGCAGAACACCACGATAGCACCGTCGAGCACACGCAAGGAGCGCTCCACCTCTGCGGTGAAGTCTACGTGCCCGGGGGTATCAATCACGTTGAGCTGGAAGTTCTCGTTCTCGAAAAGCTTGCAGCAGCCCTCGGCAGGCAACTGTTTCCAGTTTGTTGTAACGGCGGCGGAGGTAATGGTAATACCGCGTTCCTGCTCCTGTTCCATCCAGTCGGTCGTCGCAGAACCCTCGTGGGTCTCGCCGATCTTGTGGATCATGCCTGTGTAGAAAAGGATGCGCTCGGAAAGCGTGGTTTTGCCACCGTCGATGTGTGCAGCGATACCGAAGTTGCGGTAGCGCTCGAGCGGGGCCTTGCGGTCAGGGCTGCTGTAACTAGCCATAATTCAGTAAAGTAATATGAATGTTATTATTTTCAGAGATTACGAGAAAAACTTACGCAGGATTACCAGCGGAAGTGAGCAAAGGCGCGGTTGGCCTGAGCCATCTTGTGCACGTCATCGCGCTTGCGCACGGCGGCACCTTGGTTGGCAGCGGCCTCTTTGATTTCGTTGGCAAGAGCCTTGGCCATCGGGATACCCTTACGGTTACGGGCATAGTTGATGATCCAACGCATTGCAAGAGCTTCGGAACGGTCGGGAGCAACCTCCAAGGGTACTTGGTAAGTAGCACCACCCACGCGGCGGCTCTTCACCTCCACACGGGGCTTGGCGTTCTCGATGGCACGGGTCAGCACCTCAAGGGGGCTTACAGTATCCGTACCCTCGTTTGCAAGGTCAATAGCCTTGTAAACGATGCGCTCTGCAAGAGCGCGCTTGCCGGCAAGCATCACCTTACCGATAAGGCGGCCTACCAATACAGAGTCGTAACGAGAGTCACGACGCTCAATCTTCTTATAGACGCGTTTACGACGAGCCATAATAGTATGATATTAAAAGTTCAACAGTTTATTTCTTCTTAGCGGGAGCTGCGGCACCGGCTTTCGGGCGCTTAGCACCGTACTTAGAACGGCCACGACGGCGCTTGTCAACGCCAAGGCAGTCCAGAGCACCACGAACGATGTGATAACGCACACCGGGCAAGTCCTTTACACGACCGCCGCGAACGAGCACGATGGAGTGTTCCTGGAGGTTGTGGCCCTCACCGCCGATGTAGGCGATAACTTCTTCGCCATTGGTAAGGCGAACTTTAGCAACTTTACGAAGAGCGGAGTTCGGCTTCTTCGGCGTACGCGTCATCACCTGGAGGCAGACGCCACGACGCTGCGGGCAGCTATGAAGAGCGCGAGACTTCGACTTCTCTTCCGGTACGATACGTCCCTTACGGACGAGCTGATTGATGGTCGGCATGTTTCCTTCTTTGATTATTAATTAGTTTCAGGTGGTTACCGGAGTTGGAAGAGCTTCTCATTACCGGAGAAGAGTTCCGTTTATCCGGTTGTGAACCCGATAAGTTCGTACTTCTTCCACAGCATTCCTGCGCAGAAGAAGGTGCACTAGTATAATATATTTTAACCATTTGGCAAGACTTTTCTTCCCGATTACGCATTTTTTTCTACTTTTTCTTAAAATAATTGTCTATTTTTACAATAACGCGCGCGTGCGTACGCGCGAAGACAGTTTTTTTTCCATCAATGACACAAAAATGAGCAGAGAGATATATTATCTCGCCCCCTGCCCTTCACCGGCGCGCATCACCTCAAACAACATTACATCGCAAACGGCCCACCTCTGTACGAGGTGGGCCGTTTTTTATTATTCTGAAAACGGGGCATCAGATATCCCAGGCATCGAGCCATCTGAAGGAAACGATGCGGAACTTGCGGCCGACTATCTTGTTGGTAGCAGTAAGCTGTTGCTTATCTGAATTGGGAGTACCATCGGGTTTATAGTCGCTGTCGGAGGGAACATTCGCGGGGTCTGCATACTCAATGGTACGCTGCACAACGGCCTCGCACCAGGCTTGGGCCAATACGCCATCCGTCTCACTGCGTACACAACCGTAGGCGCGCACGGTGAATGTATCGTCTCGCACAGTCAAGATGTTGCCCAAGGAAAGCAGAATGTCACTCTGAATCAGGTAACCCGGTGCAGCGGTGTAGATGGAGCCTTCCTCAGCTTCGGGGAACTTGTACAAGGTACCGCCGGTCTGGGGCTCCGTGGTTTCATCGTCAAAGCCGTCATTCAAGTGGGCATTGTCAATGGCAGCTTGCAAAGCACCTTTGAGGGCATAATCCGTATTCTTGGAATCAAGACGGCGGTTGACGAAGTCGGACATATTAAGGAATGGGCCACGCAGTTTAACCTGCTTCACCATTTCCTCTGCCAACTGGCGGATTTGAGCGGAATCCAGCTTGCGGATATCACCCCAAGCAGCCAAGCCACCACTGTTGCCACGAATCTCAGTAGAACCCATCATCATGCTATAACCGCTGTTCGGGTCAATGGGTTGATTGGAGGTAGATACCATGAAGCGGGGGAACATAACTTCATCGGTATTGGTTTCGGAGCTACCCTCTACCAATTCTAACTTACCGGAAGCATTGGTAACAAGCTGGCGACTGGCCAAGCCCTGTAATGCGGCGGCCCAAGCGTCTACAGATGTGGAGTTGACGTTGAAACCTCCGTCAATCATCAGGTACTGGGCAATGTACATCCAGCCATCATCTTTCATGATTCGCTGAACAATATCTTCATTGCGGTAGGGCTCACCGGTGCGCACGTAGCGAGCAACCGGCAACGTGGTGCGCACACTCTTCTTGCTACCCTCTTTAGTAACAAAGAAGAAGTCCTTAGCAACCTTCTCTGCCTCTTTGCCAGGCATATCGGAGATAGAGGAACAGAACCAGCGATCCCACATGGCATCATTAATCAACAAGCCATGGTCATAGAAGTCGCCGAAAATCTGACCGTTGCCGCCGGTGCCGGTCGGGATGTTTGATTTGTGCACAGCATACACACCATCTGCCGGCAAGCAGGGGTCAGCAAATGCATTGCCAATACCCACTCCGGGCACGCCGCTCTGGTAAAGCATACGGCGCAATGCAGGCAATGAGCCACCACCGGAGGGCGCATACCAACCGGGCTGCAAACGCATACCGGAGAAACCGGCCAATGAGAACGGAGGATGCACGGGCAGCTCAAGCACAGATACAAAAGATACCTGCTCACCACCGGAATTAATACCGAGCACACCATTGCGGCCGATGCTGTCCATGGGGCAAGCATTCATACCGGAGCCCACATCCAACACGGCGAGCTGGTAGGGGTGGTACTGGCGTTGCTGGTTATCGGGTTTGATAATCATACTGCCCCAGAAGGCAGGGCTGGAGTGCTGCCAGGATTTGGTGCGGTAGTTCTCGCCTTCAAACACACGGGCATCCAAATTAGCATTGGCAGACTTGGGTGCCACACCCACTGCAGCAATGAAGTAGGGCACAGCACTGTCTCGCTGAGAACCGTCTGCACGCCATACGGCATCATTGCGGTTTTCGTCGCAAATAACGGTTTCATCCTCACCGGCAGTGGTGGGGTCGTACCAGCCCATCAAGAAACGCTGCGGGCTATGGCCTCGCTTACCGATAGCAGTATCATAGCCGTCATCTTGATAGCGGCCGGTAAAGCCATTCATCACAGAGATGGCCTCAACTACTTGGGGGGCAAACCACACACCGTCTGTCGTATAACTACCACCGGAGGCATTAATACCCAGACGCAAGCGAAGCTTCAAATGCCCCTCATTCATGTTAGCGGCAGAGGCCACACCTTGGTCCGTACTCTGTTTACCGGCGCCCATGGCGTAGAAGTGGGCCTTGTAACCGGATACGGAACTGGGATTATACCCGGGTACCCAGGGGTTATCAAATGCGCCGTTCTTGTTGGTACGGCTGGAGCCGTGGGAGAAGAAAATAATCTCACCGGGTGCAAACTCTATATCTTGCTTACCACCGTTGATACTATTTAAGAAGTAGTTACCGTAATCCATACCGAAACCGGCATCGCCGGAGTTCTGGTGCATCGCATAAGTCTGCCACGTGTAATTCCACGTACCGGCTTGAGATACGGCATAAGTTTGCAACCAGATGGTCTTGTAGGGAATGGACTGAGCCCAAAGCTGTTCACCACGAATTTTCATGGGCACGTTGTAGGGGTTCCACCACAAGAACATGGGGGAGAAACACATACCCAAACGGTGTACCTGCTGTTCGTCTGTGGTAAGCTGAGGAGAGCCGTCGCTCTTCAATTGGTCTTCCTCTACAAGGCCGAAGGTACAAATGTAGGAGAGCAACACAGGGGTGCGGGCATAACCGGCGGCCTCGTCCCCTTGGTGCATCAGCGAGCGAGAATCGTATATAGAACAGCCACCACTCGGAGAGTAGGTCTCCAAATTCTGCGGTGTGCGGTTATCGCCTTGGTTGGGAATTGCTACACCGCTTATACGGGTGTATGCGCGGTCGACATCACCGAGCAAGCGGGCTGTAACGTTCTTTGTATCGTTTGCTTCGCCGTTCGGCCAGCAGTTGTAATAGGCATAAACATTCTGCCACGAGCCGATGGGCATGTTGGGTTCTGACCCGTTTCTCAAGTCGCGGTCATACTCAACAAGCGGGCTATCGCGTTTTTCATCCGCTTGGAATTCTCTTGCAGCTTTCGCAGTAAAATTACCTTCTTTACCCAGCAATAAGCAGAGGTCTTGCTTAAGACCACCGTATCTAACGTTTATGGGCAAGGTGTATGAGCATGTCGTTGCATCAAAATAATAGGGCATGCCAAAATCCGATGCATTACCGACACGTGCCAAACTACGCATGGTGAGCAGCTTATCGGGATTCTCAATAACCTCCCCATTGAAAGAGCCGTTTTTGAAAATAGGAGCCGGGGTATTCCACGTGGCGCGCAGCACGGCTGTGGGAGATGAGCCTATCTCAGGATTTTTTACAGTCACCTTGGCCTTTTGGTTTTCACCGCCAATCCACCAAGCATAGCATGTTTTATTACGGCCGGCATCCGGGGTGTATACCAAATCTGCGTACACGCGCTCCTCTGTAGAGCGAGCCACATCACCCAAGGTACCTTCACCAACCATGCAAATACGCTTGCCGGACTCCGGGCTCCCCAGGGAGGCGACGCTCTCATAACTCTTGAGCATCTCGGGGTTGCGGGAAGAGATAAGCCACTGGCGGAACATCTTGGTACGCCCGGGGGTATAGGTCTCTTTTATTGAAGTTCCCTTATGGTCCCCATGTCTAGCCGTACCATAAATAGGGCCGGCCCAGCTGTCCCACACACCCAATATATAGCGAGAACCGCAATTATCACTAATGGAAGAGTTGGCTGTAACACGGCAATCCGGGCCAAGGGCGACCTGCAACTCACCAATGGCAGCATCCAAACCGATGAGAGCTTGTTGGCGGGCCTGCGCTTGAAGAATAGTCTGGGCAGATATGCGGCTCTGCGTAGACGCCGTAGCCATAATACCCACAGCAAGAATAGCCAAGAGCATCATCAACGTCAACGAAGCAATCAAAGCAAAGCCATGCTTCTTCCGCTTGACTAATTTCTTAGGCAATGGTTTAAAATTTCTGAGCTTCATAATCAAAATGCAAGTACCATACCAGTATACAGCAATCCCCCCCTGCGTCAAGAAAAAAGCGCATTTCCCGGAACGAAAAATGCGCTATAAAAGCAGATATGGTATGGGGACTCCGCAAAAGAATCACGAGATATGGCGCACGAAGAGGAATTCCTTGATACGGTCGTTGGCCGAGGCTCGCAGCTCTTCCGGGGTGTCATCTTCCAACACGCGGCCTTTATCTAAAAAGATGATACGGTCAGCCAATTCGCAAGCAAAACCCACATCGTGAGAGACCACAATCATGGTCATGCCGTCTTGCGCCAAATCTCGCATGAGAGACTGCACCTCTCCAACCATTTCGGGGTCGAGAGCCGAGGTTGGCTCATCAAACAGTAGCAACTCCGGTTCCATAGCCAAAGCTCGCACAATGGCAACGCGTTGCTTTTGCCCACCGGAAAGCTGAGCGGGGTACGCATCGGCCTTATCGGCAAGGCCGATGCGCTCCAACAATTGAAGTGCACGGGTCTTTGCTTGTTCTGCGGTCATGATACCGGCTTTCACCGGGGCCAGCGTTATATTTTGCAAGATATTGAGGTGCGGAAACAAGTTAAAATGCTGAAACACCATACCGACGCGGGCGCGGTACGAGTTCAACGCTTTTTCTGTATGGGCGGGCTCCACCCCATGAAAAAGAACCTGCCCGTCATCCGGAATTTCCAGAAAGTTCATACAGCGCAACACGGTACTCTTGCCTGCGCCGGAGGGTCCAACCAAAAAGACAACCTCGCCGGGATTCACGGCAAGAGACACGCCGTCTATCACCCGATGCCCGGAAAACGTTTTCACCAAATCCCGCAGTTCTATAATGGGCTTATCGTTCATTTTTCTGCAATCGTTTTTCGAGTTTTTTCAACAAGTGGCTCAGCACCACAACCATCGACAAATAAATGAGAGCCACTGCCAGCAAGGGCAAGAAGGCATCATATGTTTGACTCAAGATAATGTCACCACCTTTCGTCAGGTCCACCAGCGCAATGTAACCGCAAACACTGGTTTCCTTGAGCAGTACGATAAACTCATTCCCCAATGCGGGGAGCACGTTTTTAAAGGCTTGAGGCATGATGATGGAGCGCATGGTAAAACCGTATCCCAAACCAAGGCTGCGCCCGGCCTCCATCTGCCCTTTATCTACCGCCATGATGCCGGAGCGTATAATCTCTGCAACATAGGCAGCGGAGTTAAGGCCGAATGCCACAATAGCAACCAGTACTTTGCTGACCTCTACCGACCCGAAAATAACAAAATAAATAATCAACAACTGCACCACCACGGGAGTACCACGCACCACGGTAAGGTAGAAGCGGCACACCCAGTTAAGCACGCGAAACCGCCCGGTCTGATCTGCCGTACTGCGAATAATACCGATAAGCCCACCGAGAAGAACACCGATAACCGCTGCGGCTGCGGAGATTTCAATCGTCACAATCAAACCATCTACCAAGTATTTCCAGCGATTGTCTTTAATAAAGTTATTATGAAAAGACCCCCACATCCCCTGCTCTACCGCAGGCGCCTCATCAGCAACCTCTGCCTCTGCGCCACTGAGATAAGACTCGGTAATGCGAGCAAGCGTGCCATCCTTTTCCATCTCATCAAGGGTGGCGTTAAGCATAGCCAAAAGCTCCGGTTCATTTTTATTAACCGCAATGGCATATTCTTCAGACGTAAGGGGCGTGGGCAATATCTTGAGCTCAGCATTGCGCGCCACGTGTTTTTCTGCAGGCAAATTATCAAGCACCACAGCATCTACCTGACCGGCGAGCAGAGCAGCCACAGCCACGGCGCCATTGGCAAAGCGCTCCGGTTCTTGTATATTTTTGGCCACATACAAATCTCCCGTTGTCCCGGATTGCACGCCGATTTTCTTACCGGCAAGTTGAGAGGCCTCTGCAATATCAGATTGCACCGGCACAATAATCACCTGTTTTGCAGATGCATACGGGCGAGTAAAATTAACCTGTTTTTTACGGTCTTCAGAAACTGTGATTCCGGCCGCAGCCAAACTGACCTTACCGGATTGCACCGCCGCAATGACGGACTCAAACTTCATGTTTTCCACCCGCGCAGTCATACCATTGCGGCGGGCTATTTCAGCCACCACATCTACATCTATACCCACGATTTCCTCGCCCTTGTAATATTCGTATGGCGGGAATGTTGCATCTGTCGCCATGACAAGCTCAGGCGCAGACTCCTCTTTACAACCGGAGAGGCAAAACATTGCCGACAGCAGCAGCAACATCATGCCCCATATATTCAGCGTTCGCATGCCGTAAGGCTAGCACATTCTGCAGCCTTTTTCAAGGCTAATCAATCTAACGAAATCTGCATTCGCAGGCCACACTACAACAAAAGCCCCGACACAATCGCCGGGGCTTCCGAAAAAAACAAATGAACAGCCGGCTCAAGAGAGCTTGCTAACCGCGGTTCTTACAAGGTAATCTACCAATGCCGGGTTGGCAGACAACAGGTCTTTGCTTTGCTGCGGCATCTCCAGCTGCATAATAGCAGCGGCATTGATGCCGGAGGGCGTTTTAAGATTGGCACCCACCAAGCCCTGTATGGCATTGATGGCAGCTTTATCAGCCAACAAGGTTTCCAGTGCATCTTTGAGGTCTGCCGGGCAGCCGTCTCTCAATGTACCTACCACTTTGTTTCGGATGGCAATGGCTGCAAGATTTTGTAATAATCCCATAGTATGTGTTTATTTGACGTTAACGTTGATATGAAGGGTTTCCAAGGGGGCTTTATCTTTTTCCCACGGGCGGGCATAGACTAATTTTATAACACCCTGCCCTGGTTTTACCCCCTTTACAGTAACAACAATTTGTCGCGGGCTCCCCACCATGCGGGGCTCGCTCCCTGCGGCATAAATATTCACTTCCACCTGCACGGCATCGGGGGCCTCTGCCACACTCCACATGTACCCGGTTGTGGGATTACCCGTCAAATTGATGGCGTTACTTTGCCCCACCGCAAGCTCCATGTTTTCTTCTGTGGCAAAGGCGGGTGCCACCATCACGCAGCCCACGAAAAAGGCTGCAATTGTTTTCTTATTCAGCATGCAGCCCTTATAGCAGCTTATTGCATTTGAGTCAAGAAAAGTTTGAGCGATTTTAAGCATTTAAACACACCGCTCCCGTTTTTTTCAATTTAACGAAAATGGGCTAAACTTGCAGATTATACGCAATTTTTCAAAAGCCGACGTAATTCGGACTTTTCAAACGCCTTACTTTAAGATATAATAGTGGCCGTTATGTTACAGGCAGGTATCGTAGGACTTCCCAATGTTGGCAAATCGACTCTCTTCAACGCAGTAACTCGCTCCCGCAAAGCAGAAGCTGCCAATTATCCGTTCTGCACCATAGACCCGAACGTGGGCATGGTGGAGGTACCGGATGAACGTCTGCAAGTGTTGGCCGAAATGAGCAAAACGCAGAAGATTGTACCTGCAGCCATTGAGTTTGTGGATATTGCAGGCTTGGTGAAAGGCGCCGCAGAAGGCGCAGGCTTAGGCAACAAGTTCCTCTCCAACATTCGCGAAACAGACGCCATTGTACAAGTTGTACGCTGCTTTGAGAACGATGACATCATTCACGAGCTCGGCTCCGTAGACCCCGTGCGCGATATTGAGATTATCAACGCAGAGTTGATATTGGCAGATATTGCAGCCATGGAGAAGCGCAAAGAAAGCCGTATCAAAAAAGCCCGCAGCGGCGATAAAGAAGCCAAAGATGAGCTTGCCCTCATCGAAAAACTGTTACCGCATTTGGATGCGGGGCACCCCGCTATCACTCTTGAGCTGAGCGATGACGAGCGAAAATTGCTGCGCAGTTTCTTCCTGTTGTCCGACAAGAAGAGCATTTTCGCCTGCAACGTCAGCGAAGATGAGCTGGCAGAGGCAGTCAAAAACCCGGATGCCCATCCCTACGTATCAGCCGTGCGCAAATACGTGGCAGAGCACCACAATGCTGAGGCCATCGTCATTTCTGCCCGCATTGAAGAAGAGCTCTCCGAGCTGCCGAAAGATGAAGCACTTCTCTTCCTGAATGACTTGGGCGTAGAAGACTCCGGTGTGAGCGATTTGATACGTGCCGTTTACCACCTGCTTGGGCTTCGCACCTACCTGACCACCGGCGTAAAAGAAACCAGAGCCTGGACCATCAAAGCCGGCGACAAGGCCCCCCAAGCAGCCGGTGTTATTCATACAGACTTTGAGCGTGGCTTCATTGCCGCACAAGTAGTAGCCTATGATGATTTGGTGGCCTGTGGGTCTATGGCCAAAGCCAAAGAGCAAGCCAAGCTGCGTATCGAAGGCAAAGACTACGTTATGCAAGATGGAGACGTAGTTGAGTTCCGTTTCAACGTATCTAAATAAGCCAATCCTATGCCCGCCGCCCGCCTTGAGACGCTCTGCATCGTAATGCCCTGCTACAATGAGTCGGCAGGCATCCGCACAACAGTTCAAACAGTAAATGAAAAACTGGAGAGTCTCATCAAAGCAGGGCGAATTGCTGATGACAGCTGCATACTCTTGGCAGATGATGGCTCCCGAGACAACACGTGGAGCATCATCGAGGAGCTGCACGCCGAGTACCCCCGCCTCAAGGCCTCTGCCCTAGCCGGCAACCGTGGCAAAGAATATGCTCTTTTTGCCGGCTTGATGGAGGGCAAAGAACTGGCAGACATCGTTATTTGCATGGATGCCGATTTACAGCACGACATCAACGCCATCGATATCTTCCTCGACAAACGAGCAGAAGGTTACGAATTGCTGTACGGCTTAAAAAGCAGCAGAGGCAAAGAGCCTTTTATCCGCAAAATCACGGCAAAATTATTCTACAGAGTCATGGGGCTGCTGGGCTCGCCCGTGCTCAAAGGCCATTCAGACTACAGTCTGATGACCAAACAAGTGCTTGAGGCACTCAGCGAATATGGGGAAAGCAACATGATGTTCCGTGCGCTGTTACGCCACACCGGCTTCCGCCAAGCCCCTGTATACTTTGATGTACTTGAGCGCGAACAGGGCGAAAGCAAGATGAGCATGGGGCGTTTGCTGGGCTTGAGCATCAACGCCATCACATCCTTCTCCGTTGCCCCGCTCCGCATTATTGCTTATATGGGCTTAGCCATCTTCTTTGTAAGCCTCTTTATGGTTGCTTGGGTTGTGGTAGATTACTTCCGCATCGGCACCCCCAACGGCTGGGCAACGCTTACATGCAGCCTCTGGTTCCTCGGTGGCTTGCTTATGGTCAGCTTAGGCGTTGTGGGAGAATACATCGGCAAGATGTATATGGAAACCAAGAAGCGCCCCCGCTACTTCATCAGCAAACGACTTCGCTGATTTTTATCAATGTTTTGATTTAGCAGAGAGCCGCTCCCGATTTGAATCAGGAGCGGCTCTCGTTCATTTGTGCTTCAAGCCTTTGAGCTCAGCACTTGCTGCTGACTACCCTCAGGTGGCAATACCGAAGTGTCGCTGAATATCCGCAAAGATGCGATCGCGAAGCGTGCGAGCTTTCTCTATGTCCCTGGTACGCAGAGAGAAGCGCAGACGTTCGGCTGTAGCGTCAGGCTTGTGGACTGTAACGTGACACCACCACACCCCACGGTTATTCCACAGGTGGTGGTTGATATTGTCATCGTTAATACGAAGCGCGATTTTAGTTTGTTGTGATGTCATTTTCGTAAAAGGTAAGTGCAATAAAATGCATTGGTAGTACTCTTAGCGAACATGCGCGCGGTTCGTTCCGGAACAGCCCCGCGGCACTCGTGGTTTTACTCGATAAAAGAGACAACCAAGGATGCCGCTCCGTTCAAAAAAAGTACAGAAAATCAGTAAAGGATACCTGCTTTCTTGAGCGTGTTGTAGGCACCGTTCTTGGAGATAGTGCGCAAAGCCTTGCAGGAAAGCTTCATGCGAATGTAGCCACCGCGGCCACCATTCAGCTCAGGAACCCATACACGCTTCTCTTGAAGGTTCGGATAAACGGTACGGTTGACAACTTTAGTAACGTGACGGCCGATACCGCCCTTCTTCTTGGCAAGACCGGAGCGATGAATGCGGCGGCCTTTGTGCGGCATAGCAAACGTGATATTGCAAATTCTGGACATAAGATTTTAGTGCGGTTAATGTTTAGCGGAGCGACATTATACTCATTTTTTATATCACGTCAAGTAAAACCTCTCATTTTTAGCGAAAAAACTTTTCTTTCAGGGTAAAAAGTCACTATTTAAGCAATTAACAACTCGAAAAAGGAACGAAACGTGCAACATAAGCGCGCATACGCACATAGAGCTTGTACTACCGCAGAAAATATGCTACCCTACCACCAGAGACAAAGATGAACACTCAGGAATTTAACAACGAAATCGCGCATCTCTCAGAGTGGGTTAACGCCGTAAAGATGGAAATGTCAAGGGTGCTGGTAGGCCAGCAAAAACTTGTAAACCGTCTTATTTTGAGTCTTTTATGCAAAGGTCACGTACTACTTGAAGGCGTACCGGGCTTAGCCAAGACCCTTTCAGTAAAAGCACTGGCAGGCACCATGCACGCAGCATTTTCCCGCATACAGTTTACACCGGATTTGCTGCCGGCAGACTTGTTAGGCACAATGATATACAACCCCGAGACACGGCAATTTACCGCCAAGAAGGGTCCAGTATTCTCCAACCTGATATTGGCGGACGAAATCAACCGTGCCCCGGCTAAAGTGCAAAGTGCCCTATTAGAGGCCATGCAAGAGCGCCAAGTAACATTGGGGGAAACCAGCTATCCGCTTCCCTCCCCGTTCTTGGTATTGGCCACCCAAAACCCCATTGAACAAGAAGGCACCTACCAACTGCCCGAGGCCCAGTTGGACCGTTTCCTCTTCAAAGTCATCGTGGATTACCCCGAACGCGAGGAAGAATTACAGATTTTGAGCATGATGAGCCGCACAACGGCTGCGCCGCAAACTACTCCGGTTGTATCCGTACAAACCATCGAAGCATCGCGTGCACTTATGGACAAAATCTTTATAGACCCCGCCATAGAAAGCTATATAGTGGACTTAGTGCGCGCCACGCGTAATCCAGGCCAAGTAGACAGCCACTTGGCAGGCATGGTAAGATCCGGAGCCTCCCCCCGCGCCACCATCAGCATAGCCTTGGCAGCAAAAGCCCTTGCCTTCACGCGCCAACGCTCCTACGTAACCCCGCAAGATGTAAAAGACTTGGCTCATGATATTCTGCGCCACCGCATCTTGCTTTCATATGAGGCAGAGGCAGCCAACATTACCAGCGACAATATCATAACCGGTATACTTGCCAAGGTGCCCGTACCGTGATAAGCTGAAAGACACAAATGTCCGCCATAGACAAAACGCAGGAAATCATGCAGAAGGTGCGCCACATTGAAATAACGGCGCGCCGCCTGACCACTGCAACCCTCTCCGGGCAATATAGAGCCAGCTTTCGCGGGCAAGGCTTAGAATTTGATGACTACCGAGAATACCAACCCGGTGATGAGCCCCGTTTTATTGACTGGAAAGTAACAGCCCGCACCGGCACCCCCTATGTGCGCAGATTTCATGAGGAGCGAGAACAGATACTGCTACTGGCAGTAGACACGAGTGCCTCGATGCAATATGCAAGCTATGCCGCTAAGTACTCGAAACTGGAATACGCCGCATTGATTGCAGCCGTGCTGGCATACAGTGCAGCCCGCAATAATGATAACGTAGGGTTGTTGCTTTTCGGCAGCCACCCTGCTTTTTACCTGCCACCGGCCAAGGGTATGAAGCAGGTTCTGCGTATTATCCGCGAGATTATCACCGCTCACAACAGCGGCGAAGACCCAAGCATAGAAGAAGTATCCGCAGAAATTCTGCGTACACAGCGCAAGCGTACCATGTGCTTCATGATTAGTGATTTCATGATGCCGGCAGACAAGCAATCCATAGGCAAACTCAACTTCAAGCACGAGCTTATCCCCCTGCGCATAGCAGATGCGCTGGAGCTGGAGCTACCGGAAGATGCAGGCTCTGTATGCATACAAGACCCCGAAAGCGGCACCCCCTACCACGTGCACATGAGCGACCCCACCATACGCACCGCCTACACAAAGGCCATGGTAGCCCACCGCAGCCAATGGGAAAGTGTCTTCAGCCAACTGGGTATTGATATGAAAGACCTGAGAACGGATGCAGATTTCGTACCGGCATTGCGTGCGCTTTTCACCGGCCGAAGCAGTCATTTTGCCCACTAATCCTCCAGCCATGGCAACACAAGATACCACACCTGCCCTGCCCCCGTTAATGCCGGATGAGATTTTGGAAAGCATCCCCGTGCTTGAGGAAGGACCACCCGCAGAGTCATTAGAGCCTGCCGGCATCTCACCATGGATACTCTGGGGTGGGCTCTTCGTCATCATAATGGTAGTTGCACTGGCAATATACTGTATAGTGCGCGCCAAACAAAGGAAACCCCAGGTCCCTACGGCAGAAGAGACAGCTTTGCAAGAGCTACGAGAGCTCAGCAAATGCAAACCGGACACGCGCACATGCAGCTTGGCACTTTCCCGAATATTGAGAGAATACCTTACAGGCAAAACGCAAGACCCCGCGTTGTATGAGACGCATGAGGAATTCAGTCAGCGACTGGATGCGCTCTCAAGCATACCGACAGAATGCCAATACGATGTGCGCATGCTTTTGGAGAAATCAGCTGAGCTCAAATACACCGGTATACAAGAAGAGAACGCAGAGCTGATAGCAGCTCTTATTGCAGAAACGGAACAAACGATTCTGCATATTCATGAAGCACGGCAACGAGAAGCAGAAGAAAACCAAGCGCTGCAAAAAGTAAAAAGACAATCATGATGTCCATTCTCTCCAACAGCACTGCGGCTGCGGCAGACGCCGTACTTGAAAACCGCGAGTTTTTATTTGCACAACCTGCGTGGTTATGGGCACTGGTGCTATTACCGGCGCTGTTATTATTGCGACAGCGGCGCGGTACAGCCGCAGCAATACGCCACCCCGGAATACGTTTTATCGCAGACCAACTGCCTACCCCATTGGCCTTAGCAGGGTTCATCGGCCCCATTACAATGACTGCAGCTTTGGCCTGCATCATCTTATCACTTGCACAACCGCAATGGAAAGAAATACGAAAAGAACCCATTGCCAGCGGTATAGATATCATGATAACCTGCGACCTCTCCGGCTCCATGTACACGGAAGACATGCTTTTGGGCAACAAAGAGGTAACCCGACTCACCAGCGCAAAACAAGTTATCAACGAGTTCATTAACAGCCGCCCGAACGACCGTTTGGGCCTGGTCGCGTTTGCCGGTAAAGCAAAGTTATGCAGTCCGCTGACTATGGACCACGATATTCTGCGCTACAAGGTGCAGAGTTTTGAGGCCACCGTTTATTCGGAGAAGCGGGAAATTGTAACACCCGGCACCATCTTAACACCCGGCACAGCGATAGGCTCAGCCATCGCCTCTGCGGCCACTCGCTTAGAGGACCGCAAAGAAACTAAATCAAAAATCATTATCTTGGTAACAGATGGAGTTAACAGTGCCGGCGAACTCACCCCCATCGAAGCCGCGCAATATGCAGCAGACATGGGTATTCGCATCTACACCATCGCCATCGGCAAAGATAAGCGTCTTTCTCAATACACCTACCAAGAAGAAGGCATTGATGAAAAAACGCTTCAGCAAATTGCCCGCATAACCGGCGGACAATATTACCGTGCAGACAGTGGGCAAAGTTTGGCTGAGGCGTTCTCCGAAATTGACCAGTTGGAAAAAACGGATTCGGAGCCACGCATCTTCGAGGTACATACAGACCTGTTTTACTGGACAATGTGCGCAGCGGGGGTATTCTTGCTGCTGGCTTTAACACATAATTTAATTTTCCCCCGCCCGGCACCGTAATTTGAGCTTAAATCTCCCTCATGAGTTTTCTTTATCCATACGTATTAATAGCCTTGGTGCTTCCCCTTTTACTGGGTTTGGGTCTCTACATGCTGCATGTTCATCGCAAAGGTAATTGGGAGAAGCTCGTATCCGCCAATCACCGCCGAGAATTGGTGCGTACCACCACCCCCCTTCACTCTGTAGTGCCGATTATCACGGCATTGCTGGCACTTGCATGTTGCATTATTGCAGCGGCGCGCCCATACAATGGATACAAAAGTGCAGAAGGCGCCCTTGCCGGCAGAAATATACTCATCGCAATAGATATTTCCCGCTCCATGGAGACGAGAGACGTTTCACCCTCGCGGTTGAAAGCAGCCATCTCTGCATCACATATGCTGATAGACGCCCTACCGACAGATAAAATCGGGCTTATTGTCTTTTCCGGCGATACTGAACTGGCCATTCCCCTCACCTACGACCACAGCACCCTGCATGAAACCGTTAAACAGGTAAACAGAAACTGGGAGACCTACGGTGGCTCAGACATGGAGAAAGTACTTACCACGGCGCTGCAAACATTCAGCAAAACCGGCGCCAACGGCGCCAATGCGCTCATCTTATTATCTGACGGCGAAGACACCATGAACTTCAACCCGGCATTGCTTGCTGAAGCACGCAAACAAAATCTTCTCATCATGTCCGTAGGCATCGGCACCCCGGAAGGAGCCGCCATACCGGACCCGCACCAAGAAGGAGCCCTGTGGCAAGACCATGAAGGCAAGAATGTCATCAGCAAATTGCAACCCAACACGCTCAACATGTTGGCTCGAGAAACCGGGGGCGACTTCTTTATCTTGAACAGCACTACAGATTTAATCGCATTTGCGCAAGCCTCTGCAGAAAAGCTTGACAGGCACGAGGAAAAGTGCGCCATCAACAAAATTCCCAACGATGTATACGAGTTTTTCGCCGTAGCTGCATTTTTCCTGGTTTTCGCATCCATTCTCACCGCTACACGCTGGCGCAATTTACCTAAAACGTTAAACAAAGGCAGATTCATCATCGGCACCATTGGGCTTATTTTCGCAGCACAATCGCTCCAGGCAGCCCCGTCCCGGGAATCTTTACAAGCATATAAACAAGCTCAAATTTATAAAGCAGAAGGCAAAACGGAAGAATGCGCGGCAGCACTCTCCCGGGCGCTATTGGATGAAGACCCCGCCATGCAAGCGGCAGCACTGCACTGCTTGGGTAATCTCAAAATAGAACAAACATTTGCAGAGCTCCGCGCCATATACGGTACAGAAGATGAAACAGCTGTACTTCAACCCACGACAGAGCAGCTGCAAGCTATTGTAACACAGTTAGAGAACGACTGCCGGTATTATCAGAGCGCCCTTGCGACCAACCCCACTTATACACCGGCGGCAAATAATCTTGCAGCTGTTACGCTGCTCATCGAAAAGCTTAGAAAAGAAATAGAACGGCTCCAATCTCAAGAAAACGAATCTCCGCAACAAGAGTCCTCCCAAGAAGACCAACAAAACGAACAGCAAGAAGAACAGAAGGAGGACCAACAACAAGAACAGCAGAACAATAGCCAAGACCAACAGCAGCAGCAGGAGTCTCAACAAGACGAGCAGAAGGACAATCAACAAAACAACCAACAGAAAGAACAGCAGGAGAAGCAACAGGGAGAAGAACCGCAACAACAAGAAAAAGCTCCTGAGAATAAAAAGCAAAGCAACCAAGAAGAGAAACAGGAAGAACAAAAGGACAATCAGCAACAGTCGGACCAAGATCAACAATCTGCAGAGAAAAAAGCACAGCAAAAAAAACAGCAAGCCAAAGACTTTTTAAATATGAATCGTGATGAGGAAGCCGAGGAAGAAGCTCGCTACTCAAGACGTGCTTTTGACCTGAAAAACCAACGCAATAAGCCTAATAAAGATTACTGATTTTACCTCTCAACTTTTATCCGAACATGAAACATTTCATTGCATTCATCATTTGCGTTCTCACTGCAACCCTGCATATGGCCCATGCCAAAATCGAGGCGGTATGGTCATCCGACTACGCATTGCCGGGGGAAGAAGTAGTGCTCGTTATACAGCGCATACATGACACGAACAGCACACCAACAAGCATTATACGCGTTTCTGACCTCAAACTGAAAAATGCCGGGCCGGCCAGGCAGTCAAACTTCCAGAATCACCATTTTACAGAAGCCGTTTACGATGATAACAAAAAAGTCATCGGGCGAGTTGAGGGTATACTTAAACACATAGAAGTATCACGTACGGGTAAAGTGGAATGCGCGGACATTGAGGTGACGCTTTCTAACGGGCAAAAAGAAATAGTGCCGGTACCGGACCTCCCGGTATACTCCTCCGGAGAACTCAAACCTGTTACAGTCAGTGAACCGGGGGTACCTGAGTTTACATTCTACACCATATGGAGGCACAACCAACCGACTAAATGCTATGTAGGCCAATCTATCCATGCCTCCTTGAAAATACTGGTACCCACCAACTATCTCTCTCACAATCTACCCAAAACAATATCCAAACTGGTTACCGCCGGCGATTTTCATTCTCCCATTCAGGGCAGCAGTAATGACATATTGAAACAAAAATGGCCCCTCAGAAACCGAAAAATTAAAATACGCAACCAAGAATGGTATGTTCTGGATTTGGAAGGAGACTTTATACTCAAAAGCTCCGATAACGCACAAGACCAGTACCAAGTATTCACCATTCTGCCCTGCGAGTTTACGTTCGATACCACCCATACCGACAGCAAAGGCTTTACGGTAAACTCAAAAGGGAAACAACGAATCGAGCTGAACCTTCCGGCATTGAACTTTGAGAAACCGCTGCCGTTGCCGCCCAACCCGCCGGCAGATTTCTGCGGGCTTACAGGAAAGTTCAAACTCAGTGCCACAACAGACGCCAAAGAATTAGCCATCAATGAACCGGTAACCGTGCAAGTTACCGTTAAAGGCAACGGTATGCTGGAGAAAGTAACATGCCCTACCCTGAGAGATGCCCGGAACTGGCAACATTCAGTCCCCACTCAACAAATCATAACCTCCCCCGATGGCGAGCCCGCGGCCGTGGTATTCACAGTGAGCATGCGCCCGGTTGCCGAGGTAAGTGGCATACCCGCATTCTCCATGAGCTATTTTAATGCAGATGAGGGAGACTACGCAACAGCAGTATCTCAACCCATTGGTTTACCGTGGAAAGAAACGGAAACCTCCGGCTCCGGGCAAGTGGTAGCACCCAACACCCCGCCACCGGCCGGTAAAGTGCCTGTAGAAGAGCTTGCAGATATCTATCACTTCATGCCCGATGCAACAGAAGGCGGCAATGGTGCCGGCATAACCCTACCGCGCGGTATATGGTACTTGCTATACCTGCCCGGGCTGGGTATCATCTTGTGGATGATTGGCAAAAAAGCCTATTCTTCTTGGGCTGAGAACTCCGGTAATCGTAATAAAAACAAAGAGCTTAATCGCTTAGCGAATGAAGAAGCTCCGGCTGCATTCCTGAAAGGAATTGGCGCATTCATTGAGAAAAACATACCCACAGCTGCAACCAATGAAGAGCTGCAGGCCATTCTGCGCAAGAGAGATACCGAGGTATTCCGCCCCGATGCCACCACCCATCTCACCAAAGAAGAGAAAACGACCATGCTCAAGACAGTACGCAAGGCTCTTTCTTGTATCATAACAGCCATGGTTCTGCTGTGCTCCATAACCGAAGTTTGCACGGCTGAAGATTTGGCCATGAAATATTATAACCGAGGCCAGTACAGTAAAGCATTAAAAATTTTGGAAGAAGAACAACAAGCGGGCACCGATACACGAGACCGTGGCGAATTACTGTACAATATCGGCAACTGCAAATACCGCCTTAACAAACCGGGTGAAGCGGCCCTCTACTATGCCCGAGCCTTGCAAGAAACACCGGATTTAGCAGAGGCCAAGGCAAACTTAGCCTTCATCCAGCGCAAAGAAGGTGCCATTTTGCCACAGATGAAGGGAGCAGACAAGGTATTCACCTACCTGAGCTATCCGCAACTGTGGCTGTGCACGGTTGTATGCACCGCTATTTTGCTGATGAGCATTGCGCTTAAGCTCCTATTCAAAGGCAAACTCAGGCGCACCGTCAACGCGACACTGGGCGTAAGTCTGTTGCTCAGCATACTCTGCTTGGTGGATTACATCTATTATTCCACCCGCTCCATCCCCGACCTGACCGCCACCCCGCCTCACGACTTAGCCTACATAACACAGAGCACCGTTGCGAGAACAGCAGCTGTTGACACAGCGGAAAAGGTCATTGATTTACCGGCCTCTACACCGGTCAGGGTCATTGCTACACGCGGCAATCAATGTTACGTTGAAACCTTCACCGGTGTACGCGGGTGGATTGCAAGTGACACGGCTGCAACCTTAACCCCTGCTCCAGCTGAATCACACCCCCTACTCATCCGGTTCAAATGAAAAAAATCCTTCAACGAACCCTGTTCTGTATCAGCATTATATTACTGAGCATAGGGTTAATCTGGAGCCTTGGGCTTTGGATATACCAACCCATCAGCCTGATACCGACAGCACTCCTTCTTGCTGCATGGGGAGGCCTGTATTTTAAACAAAAGAAATACCCGGGACACACCCAACTTTGGTTGTGGGGGTTACTGGGGCTCAACATCATCACATTCGAACTCATACCCGGGCCAAAACCCGAGCAATGGCAGACTCCATGGGCCAAAAACCCGGAGTTTTCTTTCAGCGAGGATGGTAACCTGCTCACCATTACCAACATTCGCGACTTCGAGTATCGCAGTGTGACCGACTACACCCCACGCTACCGCACCGAAACATACGACCTGCGTACCATTACGAGCGTAGACTATGCAGCTTGCCACTGGGACGGCATGGAAGCGGTGTGCCACACGATGATGAGCTTCAACTTTGCGGATGGTCGCCACTTGGTAGTATCTGCAGAGACCCGCCTGCCCGAGGGTGAAGAGCAAAACGCCATCGGCGGGCTTTACAAACGCTACGGCTTGCTCTACCTCTTCGGCACGGAAGCAGACCTTTACGGCCTACGCACCAACTACCGGCACGAGGATCTTATGCTCATGCCATTGAAGGCTCAGCCGGAGAAGGCGCGTGAAATGCTCCTCTCTTTCGTGGCATTGCAGCAAGAAGCAGCAACCAAACACACTGCATACAACACCGTTGCCGACAACTGCTCCACCGGCGTTATCCGCACCTTCCGCGCGGTAGCACCCAACATGCCTTGGTATTACAACTTTTTACCTGTACACAATGGAGATATCGCCCGTGTGTTATACGACCACGGCGTCGTTCAAACCTTACCGGGAGAAAGCTTTGAGGCATTCCGCAAACGCTGCTACGTGGGCTACGACATCGTTCCTAACACAGCCCCGGGATACTCCGAGGCCATACGTGCCAAAATATCTCCACAATAAGTTCTCAACATGAATAAAAAAGCGCAGCCGCTTGCAGGGGCTGCGCTTTTTTATTATTTTGCAATAAATCAAAGTCTGGCCAACGCAGACAAAATTGCGGCGGGATACAGAATATGCTCTTGCACCTGAATACGAGCATGGAGCGTTTGAGGCGTATCATCCGGCAGCACAGGCACGTAGGCCTGCATAAGGATTTCTCCCGTATCCATACCGGCATCCACATAATGCACCGTGCAACCGGCCTGTTTGGCGCCGGCCTCCAACGCCTGTTTCCACGCCTCTACACCGGGAAAGGCCGGCAACAAAGCGGGGTGTATGTTGAGTATGCGGTTCGGGAAAGCAGAAAGCAACGGTTCTTTTACCAAACGCATAAAGCCGGCCAAACAAATCATGTCTACCCCCAAAGCCTGCAATTTTTCTGCCACAGCTTGCTGTACCTCCAAGGGGAACTTATTCTTATAACCACCGCAATCCATGACCTCTGCAGGCACCCCATGTTGGCGAGCGCGCTCAAGGATATATGCATCCGGGTTGTCAGAGAGCACGATAACCACCTCCGCATCGAGGCGGCCCTCCTTAATTGCATTGAAAATAGATTGGCAATTGCTGCCGGAACCGGAACCTAGTACTGCAAGTCGTATCATAACACCCGCACCTTACCCTACCCTGCCGCAGATTGCAAGCCTATTCGTTCTCTCACGGCAAAAAAAACGTCCTTGCCAACGTCTCGTTGCAAGGACTGGAAGTGATACGGGGGATAGGACTCGAACCTACGACCTCCACCATGTCAAGGTGTTGCTCTACCAACTGAGCTACCTCCGCATGGGAGTAATGGGCAGGGATGGATTCGAACCATCGAAATCGTACGATAGCAGATTTACAGTCTGCCCCCTTTGACCGCTCGGGAACCTACCCATTTTATTTTGCAGACCACCGAAGTGGTGTGCGAGGGCATTTTACACGTTTCTACTACTCATTGCAAGCTTTTTTTTGCATTTTTTTAATTTTTTTTGCAAATCGGCTTATTTTTTTGCATATAGGCATATACCAGAAAGGCTATACCGAAGGCAAAGATACCGAATGAAAGCCACTGTCCCTTAGTGATTCCGAGCATCACGGCATCATCGGGTTCCTTATAGCATTCGCATATTACGCGCGCGACGGCATACAGCACACCGAATAGCCCGGCAAATACACCGGCAGGGGCATTCTTCCAACGCAGGCGTACCACAATTAACACCGCAAACAGAAGCAACCCCTCTCCAAAAGCTTCAAAAAGCTGGGAAGGATAGCGGGTGGGCAGCAATTGCTCTGCCATGCGAGCCTGCACCTCAGCAGACTGGCGAGTGAACCAGTGATAAAACTCTGCCCCACCCTCTTGAGGGAAAACCACAGCCAAGGGATTATCGGGGGAGCAAGGTTTACCCCAGAGCTCACCGTTGATAAAGTTGGCAATACGGCCAAAGCAAAGGCCAATAGGCGCCGCAATGGCCAAGCCATCTAATACAGCCGGGAACGACTGCTTGTTACGGCTTGCATATAACCACGCCATCAACATAACCCCGATAATACCACCATGAGATGCCATGCCGCCCTCCCATACGCGGAATACCCATGTGGGGTCCTCCAAAAAACCGCTGAACCCTACTTTGGGCAACCAATAGAAAAAGAACTCACCCAGACGACCACCGCACACAACACCGACAAGGCACACCTGCATGGCAATGAAGTCAGACAACTTTTCCGGCTCTACACAATACAACTTCTTTTTAGAAAGGTGCAACAACAACAAATAACCTAACACAAACCCGGCCAAATATGCCAAGCCATACCAGCGCACTGCTATCGAAGTGCCGGGTATCCCAACCAATATCGGATCAAGGTCGTGAATATAAACGGACAGAATTTCAGTCATGACAGAGGCGCTTATACCACAACAAGACAGTTGAAACAAGGCGAAACAAGCTTGAATTACAAAAATTTAACTGATAAATACCGGGCAGAACGCAAAAAAAAGCGTCTGAATGCAAGTTTATTCTCGCCAAGGCGAGGCATATTGTGTATAAATATAGCACACATCTGAATTTTTCACCATGAAACGAGCTCTTTTTTCTTTAATTGCAGCAGCAGTGTGCGGCACAATGACCGCATCCGCCGTAGATGCCACCGCCGTAAAAGTTACCCTCGTGACCAAGGGTGGCGCCACTAAGATTGAAAAACTCGCACCGCCGCAAAGCATGAGCCTCGGTTCTGCCAGCATGTCTGCTCAACCCGTAGTCGGTTGGCAAGTGGTAAACATCCCCGTTAAGGTGGAAGGCAAAGCCAAAGGCGATAAGAGCGCTCAGTTTGTACCCTCCATCACCTTTACGGCTCACCTTCTTATTGAAAGCGATGGCAATGATGGCAAGCCCGTCAAACTCTCCAAAGAAATCACCTATGTAGACATCCCCCTGAGCGGCGGTGGTGAAGCAGCCAAAAATGAAATGAACATCGGCGTATTCATCCCCCCGAGCAGTGCCGTACGCATCAACGAAAAAGGTAAAGGCGACCTCAAGGGCAAACTGATAGGCGTGGCAGTTGAGGCAGAATTTAACGGCAAATCCTGCATGAGCACGGGAGAGCCCCCCTTCGTTGTTTTTGACAACAACGCCAAAAAGAAACTTTCCGACGGATGGTGGACCAAGAACATGGGCGATGCCGGTGCAGTACTGTGCAATATCAATGAGACACCCTACGCAGCATGGGCAGGTAATGCATACCCGCAAATAGCTCTCGCCCCGACCTCTGCTTCAGACACCACCCCCTTGCCTGCATATACCCCCACTACAACGGAAACAGATACTCCCGAGGCAACAGTCACCCCCGAGGCTGACACCACTGCAACGGAGAGTGAAGAAAGCGGCAGCAAGAGCAAGAAGAACAAGAAGAAAGACAAGCGCAGCCGCCGCTGATTACACGGCTCTCTTACTATCCATATATAACTCACTCACATATATTTATGGCTGAATTTAAAACAACAGTAGCCCTTGAAATAGGCGCCCAAAGCGTCACCATGGGCGTATTCACCCCCGCAGGCAAGGGCTATGCGCTCTCCCGCTATGCGCGCAGGGACATCCTGCTCGACCCCGTAGAGGAAGGCATGCGCATGGACTACGTGAGCCATGCCATCGGCGAAATGGTGGCAGAACTGAAAGTCAAGGGAAGCGACGTACGCAACGTTGTCTCCGGGCAGCAGGTTTTCATGCGTTTCATCAAACTGCCGCTCATTGATATTGATGATATCTCTGAGCACGTAGGCTATGAGGCGCAGCAACACATCCCCTTCCCTCTTGATGACATTATCTATTCATATCAAGTACTGCCGGAGAGAGAACCCGGAGAGCAAGAGGTACTGCTTGTAGCCATTAAGAAAGATGTACTCGACAACCTCAACACCCAAGTAGAGGACAACGGGCTGAAGACTCGCAGCGTAGACTGCTCCATCACCTCTCTTTACAATGCATACCGCATCAGCTACCCGGAAGACGAGGGTGAATCCGTAGTTATCCTCGACATCGGCGCCAAGACCACCGACATCATCTTCTCTGAAAGCGGCCGCTTCTTCACCCGTTCCGTCACGGCAGCAGGCTCTTTCATCACCAACAACATTGCTCGCGAGTTTAACCTCAGCTTCAAGGAAGCAGAGCAGCTCAAGATTGAATCCGGCATGGTATCCCTCGGCAATGGTTTTACAGACAACATGTCTGAGCAAGAAGCCGCACTTGCCACCACCATCCGCACAGCCATGAGCCGACTCAGCTCAGAAGTGCAGCGTACTATTAACCACTACCGCGCCCAGTACAAAGGCTCTGCACCTACCAAGGCATACATTTGCGGTGGCGGTGCTCGCCTGCCCTATGCTGTAGAGTTCTTGCAAGCAGCACTCAACATCCCCGTAGAATACCTCAACCCGCTTAACGCATTCAGCATCGGAGCCAAGGTAGACCAAGAGGCCTTGGGCATGGATGCCCTGTGCATGGGTCCGATTGCAGGTGCAGCCGTAACCGGCGCCAAGGTAGGCGAGTTCTACATCGACTTGGTACCCACGAGTGTAGGTAAAGACCGCGCAGAGCTGCAAATGTTACCCAAGATAGCCGTAGGTGGTACTATTGCCTTGGTTGGCGCAGGCATATTCTGCCTCATGGCCAACAGCGAAGCAAAGAAAGCAGATGAAGCTCTCAGCGTCTTCCAAAACGGGCTCGCACCCATCGAAAGCAACACGCGTAAGGTGGAGGCCGCCAACCAGAAATACGAGGCCGCTAAAACTGAGCTTCAGGACCTCGTTTCCCTGTACAGCAGCCGCGTAGAATACACGGATATTGTTATGGAGCTTGCCAAGTACAGCACATCTTACCAGTTCTGGTTCACAGAAATGGAGCCCGTATACAGCGAGGAATTCACCTTAACCCAAGATGCCACTTCTGCCGGTGAAGCTCACCACAAGCGAGTTTTGGGCATCGGCGGCTCAGACGGTGCAAGCAACTTGCATAAGACTGACTTCACAAGCCCCAACGCCATTTACGTAAAAGGCTATACCGTAGATGAGCAAAAGGTACGCGACATGTATGCACGCGAGCTTTCCAAGAGCAAATACTTTATCGTAGAAGACGGTGATGACCGCCAGAGAGTACAAAAACTCACAGATGGAGGTAACAACTATCTTATCCCCTTCCACATGATCATTCGCCTGAACCCGACCCCGAATGGCGAGTCTGAAATGGGAGCAAACGCGGATAACTACCTCAGCGTCCCCGAATATCGCACCAACGAGTAATGTGAACCTTTAATAATTTTCTATCTGACATGAATCTCTTCGAAAATAAACGTGCGGTTTCACTCACCGGCGGTTTTGCTCTGGCCTTTGCAGGTTTGATGGCATATGGTTTCTCCGTAAGCTCAGACACGAAGGCAAAAATCGCTGAATGCGAGGAAGCACAAAAAGCACTCAAAAGCCAAACGGAAGCAGTGCTTCCTCCCAGCACCAAGACTGTAGCAGCTCTGGAAGCCGCAACCAAAAGCCTGACAGCACAATCTGCAATCCTGAAAAAAGGCTTAACACCCTGTATCAACACCTGCAAGAAACTTGTCACCGGCAGCGCCAAAAATAATGAAATTTTCGGGCCGCAACACTTAGCCGCAGCTCGTAAATGGCTCGATGACAAAATTAACGCAAACGGCAGCTCTGCATTCAGCCGCCCCGGTGGTGATCAGTTCACTTTCGGGCTGGGACGCGACTACAACGAGCGCCAAGACGCAGCTAATCCCGATACAACACCATACTTGCTCTACCAACTCAATGCCGCACGCACTCTGGCCGGCTATGTAGCAGATTCCGGTGCCATTTCGTTGGACCGTATGTACTGCGAGCCGGTACCTTCAGAAGATAACGGGGAGCGCACCGCCCTGCACATTGAGCTTAGCTTTACCGCAAAGCGAGGCGCAGTTCCCACTGCGGGAGACTACGCATCACCGCTGAGCAAAGTGCTCAACGCCATTAAAGAAGGCAAGGGTGTTGTTGTACCGCGAGAAGGTAAAGCTGAGAGCGGCGAGTTCTTCTTCGTTCTCAAAGGCCTTAACGCCAGCACCATAAAAGGCACCTACATAGACAAGCAGGAATACACCCCAACCGTTCGCGAAGCCGGCGCTGAAAACATTGAGCCGGAACAAATTGCCACACTTCTTGTGGGCGATGCAGACGACGAGGTGAGATTCAACTTAGTGATTGAAGCTGTTTATTTTTCTGAATCCGCAAACTAATTTGACGCATATATTATGGCTGAACAAAAAGATTTAGGTAAAGGAGTTCTCGTCTCCGGCATAGTTGCAGGCTTGGTAGCCTTGGGGGGCGGTTATCTCATGATTCCGACCGCCCCGGTGGGTAAAGAATACCAGGTTGACAAAGACGCCATCCCCACTTCCATCAATCAAAACGCAGTGGATGGCGAGGCTATCGTCAAATCTCTGGACGCAAAAAAACACATCGTTAAAGATTGTGCCCCTTCGTCTCAGGATAAGCAGAAAAAAGGCGGCAATAAAACAACCGCAGGGCGCGTATCTCCGCTGTTTGCAGCACCGGAGCTGTGGCAAGTAACCATCGGGAACAAAAACGAGGTCATAGACATTCTTGACCCCACAGCCCCGGAGATTCACGCCGGCATCGAAAACAGCTGGTTCATCAACCATGGCTTAACGGACGCCTTGTGCGTGTCCAACGGCCCGGAGCTTGACCCGGACGATGACGGCTTCACCAATGCAGAAGAGTACAAATTAAAAACCAACCCCACATCAAAAGAAGACGCACCTAAACTGCACGGTACGGACTACATTAAATTAGCCACCGTCAGCAAGAAAAACACCGGTGCCTACATTCACCTTGAGAGCACCAACACCGACAACAAGGACCTCAAGTTTGACAGTGATGTGGATGCTGTCACCATCAAAATTTTCGCCAAGAAAGATGACACTCAGCCTATCAAAGGCCTCACCAAAGAGGCTCTCAAACCGGGTGACACCTTCGGCATAAGCGAAAAAGAGCCGCAGCGCTTTAAACTTGTAGAAATCAAGTGCGGGAACGATGATGCGCACATCATTGTAGTCGACACATTGGCCCCGAAACAAGATGAAAAGGCAGGCTTTGCAATTACCCCCGAGAAGAAAAACCGCAAGCGTATTCAAGACACCTGGGTGACCTTGAAACCCACCGCAGGCGCCAAGAAGGGTGAAGCTTTCGAGGTTCTTATCGGCACGGAATTCAGTATTCCCGGTGAGGAAGAAACAAAATGCGAACTGAAAGCATTTAATGAAGACGGCAGCTCCCAAATCTTTATTAAGGGAGGCAAATTCGAAGTTACGGCTCCAAAAGCCAAAGAATAACCCCAAAACAACCGAAAAACAGGCAAAAAATTAACATAAAAACGACTTTTTGTAATTGTTTTCTTTACAACGGAACAGATTTCTGTCATAAATAGAGCATTACCATGAACCACGCACCTCTCATCAACTCAAAAACCGTCACGGCTATTGCAGCTTTGGCATTCACCTGCCCCATTACGCAGGCTGAAACCGCCGGCTACATCAGCACGTCCACGGCAGCCGGAACGAGTGAGGTTGGCCCGACTGCAGTCTATGCAGGCCAGTCTACTCAAAGCAGCTTGATTGCCCAGGAAACCGCACGCCGCAAAGCAGAAGAGAACAAAGCACGTCTTCTCTTGCAGGAGGGTCGCACCGCATACAGCGAGGGCCGTTATACGGAAGCCCTCGAGAAGTACAAAGCCGCATGGGCAACCCTGCCCCAAGGCCCTGCCACTAACTGCCTGCGCGAATACCTCGTTAAGGTAATCGGCGATGCATCCATTGCAGTTGCTATCGAATACTCAAAGGTTGGTCGTTACGACGAAGCAGAACAGCTTCTTTTGGACGTTCTGAAGCGCGACCCCAACAACAAGCGTGCTCGCCAAGAGCTGGCCGCACTGCGTGACCCCGTGCGCAACAACCCTGCTCTTACCCCTGCACACGTAAAGGACGTAGAAGAAGTACAGCGACTCCTCGAACTTGGCTGGGGCTACTACGACCTCGGCAAGTACGACGAAGCAGTTAAAACCTTTGCTCAGGTACTGAAGATTGACCCGTACAACAGCGCTGCTCGTCGTGGTCAGGAGGCTGTGCACAAGCGCCGCATGAACTACTACAAGGATGCCCGCAACGCCATCCGCGCCGAGCTTCTTGCCAAGGTAGACGAGACTTGGGTAATCTCCAACAACGAAGACCTGCCCGACATTGAACTTTCCGGTGGCGAGGTACCCGTGGTACACTCCGAGCGTCAGATTCAGAATGCACAGAATCTGAGCAAGATGCAGATCAGCAACGTCAACTTCGAAGACACCTCCATTGAGGATGCACTCGACTTCCTGCGCGGTGAAGCCCGCAAGAACGGCGTTCAGATCAACTTCCGTTTCGAGCGCCCCATCTCTGCACCCGTAGCAGTATCCTCCTCTGACGACGAGGAAGAAGAAGAGGATTTTGAAGATGAGGAGAGCGAGGATGAAGAGGAAGAAGTAGAAGTAGTTTCCGCCCCTGCCCCGGCAGCTATGCCGATGGTAGCACGACTCAAAGTATCCGGTGTAACGGGTCAGGAATTGCTCCAAATGATTTGCGATCAGTCCGGTTGCCAGTACCGCGTAGAAGACACCGGTATTGTGGTTTACCAGACAGGTGCCGGCATTGAGCGTATGTTCAAGCGCCGTTGGAAGGTAGCCCGTGACTTCTTCGTAACCAGCGGTGGCGAGGAATCCGAGGATGAGGAAGATGCATGGTCCGAAGGCGGTGGCGGCAAGGTAGTCCGCATCGACGCCGTAGCAGCACTTCGTGCAGCAGGTGCCTCCTTCCCCAAGGGCTCCAGCGCACACTACTCTGCCCGCACCGGCATGTTGACCGTAGAGAACACTGCAGACAACTTGGACTTCGTAGAAGAAGTAATTAACGACTATCGTCGCAAGCTGCCGCAGATGATTAAGGTGAGCGCCCGCTTCGTTGAGGTTTCTCAGACCAACGAAGAAGAGCTCAGCTTCGACTGGGTGGTCAATCCCTTCTCCGTATCCAACAACGGCTCCACCTACTTGGGTGGCGTAAGCGGCCAGAGCTCCAACCCGCTCCGCACCAATGGTGATTTCGTAAGCTCCGGTGGTTCTGCCTTTGCCAACAACTACAATGGCAGCTCCTCTTGGCCGATTTCCACACCTCCGGGCAGCGTAACAGACTCCTTTACACCCACCAATAACGGTTTGGTAACAGGTGGTCTCCGCTCCGGTTCCGGCGCTATCAGTGGTAGCTCCATGGACGCTCTCGTAGCAGCAGGCTCTGCCGCCAGCAACACGGCCAAGACTGTGGCTCCCGGCATTCTCTCCCTGTCCGGCATTTATGACTCCGGTTCCTTCCAGATGATTATGCGCGGTCTCTCCCAGAAGAAGGGTGTTGACATCATGTCTGCCCCCAGCTTGGTAGCCCGCCCCGGTGAATTGGAATACACCCCCGATCCCGATCCGCTGGCAAGCGACCAGAACGGCGACAACGGCTGCGCCAAGATTGAGGTGATTCGTCGCTTTATCTATCCGTCCGCCTACGATCCGCCAGAGACCGGCTCCTCCGGTGGTAACAACTGGAACAACAACAACAACGGTAACAACAACTGGGGCAATAACTCCTCCCCCATCGCCACGCCGTCCAACCCGTCCGAATGGGCAGTGGAAGAAGTTGGTATCGTAATGCGATTTAAGGTTGACGAGGAAGATGGCAACGACATCATCAAGTTCAACCACTTCGAAATCCGCGTTGTAAACTTCGAAGGTTTCGTGAACTACGGCTCACCCATTACCTCCGCAGTAACCACAGAGACTCAGATTGAGCACATCACCCTTACGGAAAACCGTATCGATATGCCCATCTTCAGCCGCCGTTACATCAACTCCAACCCCTGCATTTATGATGGTCACACCATCGCAATCGGTGGTATGATTGAGGATAACGTGCAGAAGGTAGAGGACAAGGTACCCGTATTCGGCGACCTGCCCCTCATCGGCCGCTTCTTCCGCAGCAATGCCGAATCTCACGTTCGCAAGAACCTGATGATCTTCGTAACGGCTGAGAAGATTGACCCGACCGGCAAGCCGACTCGTCTCCGCGACATGGGCACGAGCGATGCACCGACCGCAGGCTCCACCACACCGAGCCTCTTCCCCGATGATGGTCTGGCTAATCCCTGATACCATACAGGTTCATAGGTAAACTTACAACCGCCTCCGATTTTCGCATCGGAGGCGGTCTTTTTTGGGCACAATTTTCCATAATTTCACAAAAAAATGCAAAAAATATAATTTTATGCTTGCCAAACAGAAAAAAACATGCTAAATTGTGCGTGCGCTGACAGTAACCAACGCGACAAAGTGTCTGGATCGTCTAGTCGGCCTAGGACACCCGCCTTTCACGCGGGCAACACGGGTTCGAATCCCGTTCCAGATGCTAAAAGGCTCCATCACAATGATGGAGCCTTTTTTACGTAAGAAATACAACCATGGAAGCGGCAAATCACAACAAATGGATAGATAAGCATGAACTGAAGCGCTTATTGGTGCTGATGTTTCCGCTGTATATCGCCAACTTGCTGCACATGGGCATGGGGGTAACGGACACCTTGGTAGCAGGATGGAAAGGCGATAACGAGCTGGCAGCCGTAGGCATGGGCTTTTCCATTGCCGGCACCATTACAATATCAGTGGGCGCAGTACTGACTATTCTAAGCGCCATGATATCGCGCTTGCGCGGTGCAGGCGCAGAGAGCAAAGCCGGGCTCTTTCTCAACAACGGCAAAACGCTTGCAATATGCTTGGCCGTATTTGAAGCCGTCGTTATCTTTGCGGGTTCTTACACTTTTTGGCTGGTCACAGACAACCAGGAACTGGCACGGCAGGCGCAGCTATACACATGGTACGTCATGTTGGGCATACCGGCCAACCTGCTTATGCGCGTCATCATGGCCAACTTTGAGGGCTATGGGCAAACGCGCCCGGCCATGATCGTTTCATTATTCGGTCTATTGCTGAACATACCACTCAATTATGCATTAGTATTCGGCATAGGCCCCTGCCCCGAATTAGGGGGTGCCGGCTGCGGTCTTGCCACAGCCATCATCATGTGGGCGATGGCGCTGATGATGTTGGGCATTATGCTGGGCAGCAAACAACACAGCATGCGAGCCAAACAAATGCTCAGCATGCGCCGCCCGGAGTGGGGGTTGGTACGCCACATTCTCAAATTGGGTGTACCCGTGGGTGTGGCGTCGCTGTGCGAAATGAGCTTCTTCAGCATGGTAACCCTCATCATCGCCATTGCTCCCAACAGTGAAACACTTGTAAGCGCCCAGCAAATTGCCATCAATGTGAGCGGCATTATCTTCATGCTACCTCTCAGCTTCGGCATTGCTGCCTCCATACGCGCTGCTTACCACGTGGGTGGCCGTCGTAAAGAAGCATTCGACGCCATGGTGCGCACTCTCTTCACTATAACTTTCGCCTTGGTGATTCTTATCATGGTAGTCACCATCATCTTCTGCGAAGGCATTGTCGGGCTCTACACTCAATCACCCGACATTATCGGCTTAGCCTCCACCCTGCTCATCTACTGCGCCATCTACCAAATACCGGATGCCACGCAGGCGCTCATGGGCGGGTTGCTGAGAGGCTGCCACGACACGAGCATTATCACTTGGACTAATCTGGTCAGCTACTGGTTAATCGGATTCCCGCTCTCGTGCATCCTCATCCATACTGACTATATAGTACCCGCCATGGGGCCGGCAGGGGCTTGGGTGAGCTTTATTATAGCCCTTTCGCTCACAGCAGTCATTCTCAGTACCCGCTTCTTCGTAACACGAAGAAAAGTATTCGAACATCTGTAAACATTATTTCCAAAGACAAAAGCTCAGGCACGCAACAGATCTGCCCACCATGCGAGAATTGCATTTTTACCCTTCAGAAAATAAAATTTTCTGATAAAAAGAGCAAAAAAATGCAAAAAATTGAGATTATGCTTGACGGACGCTTGTTAAACGTGTAGACTCTGTGACCCCTCATCACAGGTGTGGTGTAGGGACATAACAACACAAACCAAACACACACACGATGAAGACCCACGTGAAGAAAGGCGACAATGTACTCGTTATCGCCGGCAAGAACAAGGGCAAGCGTGGTGTCGTTACGTCTGTTGACGCCAAGAAGCAAACGGTCATCGTAGAGGGTGTACGCACTCTCAAGAAGGCCACCAAGCCCACCGAGGACAACCCCGAGGGCGGCATCATCGACATTGACGGCCCCATCCACATCTCAAATGTGAAGAAAGAGAGCTGATGCCGCAAGGCTGAAACTCCGCGCTTAAGCCATCAAACATAAACCATTAACAACAGAGCTGACCCGCTAATAATTATGAGCACACCTACAATGCTTACATACTATAAGGAGAAGGTCGTACCGGCCCTCCAGGCGAAGCATCAGTACAGCAACGTTCACCAGATTCCCCGTCTGGAGAAGATTGTTGTTACAACTTGCATGGGCAAGCACCCCGACCGCAAACAGGCAGTTGAGGACGCCGTAGCCGAAATCGCCAAAATCACCGGCCAGAAGCCGGCTGTCACCTACGCCCGCAAGAGCGTTGCTAACTTTAAACTCCGCGAGGGTGAAGTACTCGGCGCACGCGTAACACTGCGCTCCACCCGCATGTGGGAGTTCCTCGATCGCTTCATCAACATTACCGCCCCCAACATTCGTGACTTCCGTGGTCTGCCCACCAAGTCCTTTGACGGTCGCGGTAACTACGCCATCGGTATCCCCGATCAGTCCATCTTCCCCGAAATCGAGTTGGACCAGATTAAGCGTAACATCGGCTTCGACATCATCTTCGTGACCTCTGCCACGACGAATGACGAAGGTCGTGACTTGCTTGCCGAGCTGGGTATCCCCTTCCGCAAGCCCAACAAGAAGACAGAAGCAAACGCCTAACTAATTTACAACCATGGCAGTATTAAGTGATCCTATCGCAGATTTTCTTACCCGCCTGAAGAACTCCGGGTTCGCCCGTAACGAGGTCTTCACCGTGCCGTTCTCCGGCATCAAGGCTGAGATTGCCCGCATTCTTCAAGAAGAGGGCTACATCTGGTCTTTCGAGGTAGTGGGTGAAGGTAAGGACAAGGCCATCAAGGTGAAGAACAAGTTCGCCGCCAATGGCAAGACCATCATCACGGACGTAAAGCGCTGCTCCAAGCCGGGCCGCCGCCAGTACGTACACTCCGAGGATATCCCCACCGTTATGAACGGCTTGGGCATCTCCATCGTATCCACCTCTCGTGGTATGATGACCGGTGCCAAGGCCCGCAAGCAGCAGATTGGTGGCGAGCTTATCGCACTCGTATGGTAAGTATTAACCCCTAACCATTTAAGAACAATATGTCTCGAGTAGGTAAGAAAGTTATCACCATCCCCGCAGGTGTTACCGTCACCATCAATGGTGCCGACGTCACCGTAAAGGGTGCTAAGGGCGAACTGAGCTGGACGCTCCCCACCGGCATCACCGCCGCAGTAGAGGGCACCGCGCTCACCGTAAGCCGTGCAGATGAAACCCGCGTACTCCGTGCACTTCACGGCACGAACCGCTCCCTCCTTAACAACATGGTAGAGGGCGTAAGCAAGGGCTTCGTCAAAGAGTTGGAAATCGTAGGTGTAGGTCTCAAAGCAGCCGTTAAGGGCAACATGCTGGACCTCGTACTCGGTAAGTCCCACCCCATCCTCCACCCCATCCCCAGCGGTATCACCGTTACTGTAACGGACAACACCAAGCTGAAGGTAGAGGGCATCAACAAGCAGATTGTCGGTCAGTTCGCGGCTGAGGTGCGCGGCTACTATCCGCCGGAGCCCTACAAGGGCAAGGGTATTCACTATGTTGGTGAGTACATCCGCCGCAAGGAAGGCAAGAGCGTTGGCAAGTAATCATCTCAAACACTTATACCAAAGTTTACAGAAAAATGAGCACTATCAATCGCAAAGCCATCCGCGCCCGCGTTCATACGCGTATTCGCAAGAAGATTGCCGGTACGCCTGAGCGCCCCCGTCTGGCAGTTAATTTCTCTAACCAGCACGTCTACGCACAGGTCATCGACGACACGAAGGGTGTAACCCTTTGCGCCGCATGCACCAAGAACGTAGAGCTCAAGAAGGCAAACAAGGAATCCGCCGCTAAGGTAGGTGCCCTTATCGCCGAGAAGGCCCTGGCAGCAGGCATCACTGAGGTTGTATTTGACCGCGGTGGTTTCCTCTACCACGGGAAGGTGAAGTCTCTGGCCGACGCCGCTCGTGAGGCCGGTCTCAAATTCTAAAAAGAAAGGTTGCAACAGTAATGAACACTGAAGAAACGAAAGCTCCCGCTGAGGAGACAACTCAGGAGACTCCCGCCCAGCAGCCCATGCGTGGTCGTGGCCAGCGCCGTGACAACGGCCGTGGTGGCCGTGGTCCCCGCCGTGAGGGTGGCCGTCGCAGCGAGGCTCCCGTAGAAGAGGGTCCGCAGCTTATGGAGAAGGTCGTATACGTGAACCGTTGCGCCAAGGTGGTTAAAGGTGGTCGCCGTTTCTCCTTCAGCGCCCTCGTCGTCGTGGGTGACCAGAAGGGCAAGGTAGGCTACGGCTTCGGCAAGGCTAACGAAGTATCCGACGCCATCCGCAAGGGTACCGATGCCGCCAAGCGCGCCATGAAGAAGGTGGTAGTAGTAAACGAGACTATTCCGCACGAGATTTACACCGAGTTCGGTGGTGCTAAGATCGTGTTGAAGCCGGCCTCCGCCGGTACGGGTCTTGTAGCCGGTGCAAAGGTACGTGCCGTACTTGAGGCTGCCGGTGTTACCAACATCATCGCCAAGTCCATGGGTTCCTCCAACGCCGCCAACGTAGTGAAGGCTACCATGCAGGCCATGCTTTCCATGCGCACTGCAGACCAGATTCTCTCTGCCCGCGGCAAGAAGAAGAAGGACTCCGCCATCTGAGATTAACATTCAACCATTGATTTTACCATCATGTTGACACTTCAAACACTTCAACCCAACCCGGGTGCCAAGCATCGCAAGAAGCGCCTCGGTTGCGGCGAGAGCTCCGGCCTGGGTAAGACCTGCGGCAAGGGCAACAAGGGTCAGAAGGCCCGCTCCGGCGGCTCCATTCGCCCCGGTTTCGAAGGTGGCCAGATGCCCCTTCACCGTCGTCTGCCGAAGAAGGGCTTCAACAACGCCCGCTTCCAGTCCACCATTGCCATTGTTAACCTTTGCCAGCTTGAGGCTTTCTTTGAAGCCGGTGCAACGGTTACAGAGAACGAGCTGCGCGCAGCCGGCCTTGTAAAAGGCGAGTGCGACGCCGTTAAGCTTCTCGGCAACGGTAACCTGTCCAAGGCTCTCAACGTAACGGTAGACTTCGCCAGCTCCTCCGTAGCTGCCAAGATTGAAGCTGCCGGCGGCACCCTCACGGTGCTGAGCGCCCAGGCCTGATGCACACACAAAGCGCCATAAAGCGCTGAAAAACATCAGATAACAATTACACAAGCCGGGTGGCGCAGCGCCACCCGGCATACGTGTAGGAAAAGTAAGAGCAGTTTTACCACCCCACACGTACCCACCCCAACAACAAGAAAAGCCTAGCGTGAACAAACGGCTAAGAACGAGGGGTACACGCGCTGCAACAAACATTTTCAAAACACAAAAATCACAGGCTATATGATAACTGCATTTGCCAACACCATGAAGGTACCGGATTTGCGCAGCCGCATCTTATTCACGCTGGCGATGATCGTCATCGTGCGATTGGGTGTGCACCTGCCGCTTCCGGGTGTAGACGTAGAAGCACTCAAGAACTACATGGACTCGCAAGCCCAGAGCAAGGATGGTCCTTTCGGGGCCTTGGGTGCGATTCTTACCATTTTCTCCGGTGGTGGTTTGCAGCAGTGCGGTATCTTTGCCTTGGGTATCATGCCCTACATTTCAGCCTCCATTATGACCCAGTTGATGGGTGCAGTTATACCGTCCTTTAAGAAGATGCTGCGAGAAGAAGGCGGGCGTCAGAAGATGACGAAGATTACACGTCTGCTTGCCATCATCATTGCCGTGATTCAGGGCTATCTGCTTACCATCACCCTCAACAGCCCGGAGAGCATCGGTATTGACTTAGGGCACAACGGAAGCTTGGTACTCAACCCCGGTTTCATCTTCACGGTTACCACCATCTTCATCATTGTAACCGGCACCATGTTCCTGATGTGGATTGGTGACCAGATTACAGAGCGCGGTATCGGCAACGGTATCTCCCTCATCATCTCTGTAAACATTATCAGCGCTCTTCCCGGAGCATTCGCTATTGCATGGTCCACCTACGTGGGTTCCGGCGACACTCTCAACCCCTTGGGCTCTCTCGGTATCGTAGCCCTTATCCTGTTCATGGTGCTCGTGGTTGCCTTGGTAGTAACCATTACACAAGCACAGCGCCGCATTCCCGTGCAGCAAGCTAAGCGCATGGTAGGCCGCAAGATGATGAACGGTGGCACACAATACCTGCCCCTCAAGTTGAACTATTCCGGTGTGATGCCCGTTATCTTTGCAACCGCCATTCTGGCTCTGCCGGCTATGCTGGTTAACCAGCTCTTCGGGCAAGATTCCTCCATCACCCACTTTGTGCAGGTGTTGATGACGCCGTCCCACATCGGCTACTACATCATCTCTGCCATCATGATCTTCTTCTTCTCTTACTTCTGGGTAGCAACCATGTTCCAGCCCCAGCAGATTTCTGAAGACATGCAGCGCAGCGGCAGCTACATTCCCGGCATTCGCCCGGGCCAACCCACGGCAACGTATCTCGACCAGACGATGTCTCGCCTTACCTTTGCAGGCTCTCTGTTCCTGACGCTCATCTACTTCTTGCCCTCCCTGCTTTACGTATGGTTCGGCCTGAACATGATTGTAACACAGTTCTTCGGTGGTACCTCTCTGCTGATTCTGGTGGGTGTTCTTCTCGACGTTATGCGCCAGGTGGAAGCAACCTTGCTGCAGAAGAACTATGACGGTTTCATGCGCAAGAGCCGCAACCGCAGCAAGTACAGCCACTTGCAAGGCAATGGCACCGAGAGCAGCAAGGGTCTTGTTGCACTGTGGATTATCATTGCAGCATTCGTGCTGACCGGCGCGGTTATCATGGCTATGTAATCAGCCACAGTTGATTTTAAGTTTAGCCCATGGCTCTGTAAATGGAGCCATGGGCTTTTTATTTCCGCTTAGCATCAGTAGCAAAGAATTCGCCTTGACGCAAGGCATCGCATATGATAGAGTCAGCTCTACCATGGAAGATCTCAATATTACTCATACAGTTACCAGTTATGAATGTGGGGCAAATCACTTGCTCAAGCCGGATATGTTCATGCAATACTGCCAAGAAGCAGCAGAAACGCACGCATCTCGTAACAATTTAGGCTATGACTGGAGCATGAGTAACGGACTCATTTGGGTAGAGGTACAGGGAGATTTTCGTTTTTTCCGCTACCCGAGATGGAAAGAAGAGGTAACGGTACGCTCTAACACCGGCAAGGCCTCTGCACTGCAAGCACGCCGATTTGTCGAACTACTGGACAAAGACGGCGAAGTATTGGCGCAAGCAGATTTGCTGTGGGTATTGATAGATGTTAACAGTCGCCGGCCCATGCCATTTAAAAAGATTATGGACAGGGTTAACATCCCCGAAGCCTGCCCTGCACTGATAACGGAAGAGTGGCAAATTGCCGAGGAAGCAGAGGAAACGGCAATGGCTGCCTTCATCGCCCCGAGGCGCGACATAGACTTCAATGGCCACATCAACAACAGCGCCTACCTCACCTGGGTGCTTGATACCCTGCCCGAAGCCTTGCAGCCTGCGGCAATCCCCACCCGCATGCGCATCAACTTTAAGCGAGAAACCTTTGCCGGGCATCCCATCACCATTGAACACAAGCGCACCGGCAACCAAACACAACACACCATCACCTCTGACGGCGAGCTGAGAGCCACCATCATTCTTGAGTGGTAAGCGATTTTCCTTATTGTTTTTCATACAGGCTGCCTTGCTATCAGCAAGGCAGCCTTTTAGTAGGCATCACAAAAAAGAGTTGCCATAAAGGGAATACAATGCTAGACTCTTGGCGCATGCAAAATATCCCTCTACAGCGAATAGACGCATTGTGTAGGCGGTGCTGTGCCTTTGCGCTCTATGCGTTACCGGGGCAAGAAGCTCTCTTCTGCATGCAAAACGATGGGGGCATTACCCAAGGCAGCCAAGGCGAGGGTTTTGTGCTGGCTGGGTATGATGCCGCACCGCACATCATCTGCCGAGAAATCACCGCGCCCCCTGCCCCGGAGGCATTCGGCATGCTCCCGCCACCGGAACCGCGCACGCCCGAAACCGCGCGGGCAGAATACCACCGTTTATTTGAGCAATACACAGCGCAGCTGCACGGCGAAAACGCACTTGGCAAACTGGTATTGGCAAGAACGGAGGACATCCCCGCGCTCGATTTTTCACCTGCCCGGGCATTCGCCACACTGCACCGCACGGCGCCGCAGGCATTCAACTGCCTGTTCCACACCCCGCAGGGCGACACATGGCTGTGCAGCACCCCGGAGCTACTGTTACGCCGCGAGGGCGAGCAATGGCACACCATGGCCTTAGCCGGCACCAGGGCGAACAATGCGCAACCGTGGGATGCCAAAAACCTGCAAGAGCATGCCTTGGTCACCAAGCATATCACCGCTTGCCTGCACCCCGTTGCCCAAGACATTGAATGCGATGGCCCGCACACCGTAACCGCCGGCCGCATGCTGGAGCATTTGTGCACCCATATACGCTTCCGCATGGCCCCCGAGCAACTGCCAGAGCTGTTGAGCACCTTGCCGCCCACCCCCGCCGTCAGTGGGTTTCCTGCCATACCGGCACGGGAGTTTATACGCAACCACCCCGATATTGAGCGCAGCTACTACGCGGGGTATTTAGGGCCGGTCTCGGCAGCAGAAACCCATCTGTTTGTCACCCTGCGTTGCATGCAGATTTTCCCTTCCCTGTGCAGACTGTACGCCGGCGGTGGGCTCATGCCCGATTCAAATGAGCACGCGGAATGGGCGGAAACCACCCTTAAAATGCAAACCATGCGCAGCTTGCTCGGCGCATGAGCCCCCCACCGCAGAATATAGAAACAAAGACGCACCCCGCGCTTTACAAAATTTCTGCAAAATTGTAAGATGAAAGGCGTGAAAAGCAGCGAGGAGAGCTTTGTAGTAACCGGCATGAGCTGTTCGGCCTGCTCTGCACACGTGGAGCGAGCCGTAGGGCAACTGGCGGGTATTGAGAGTGTGCAGGTAAATTTACTTACCGGCACCATGAAGGTGCGTTTTCACGAGCCGCAAAATGCGGCAAACATCATCCGCGCCGTTGAAGCCGCCGGCTATGGCGCAAAAGCGGGGCATGCCGCCACTACCCCGCAAAGCCAAACGGCCATACTGAAAAAACGTTTCACATACTCTGCCGCATTATTGTTACCATTGGTAGCCGTGCATCATCTTTGGCACGACCCGGTATCTGCCATGGTGCAGTTATTGCTTACCCTGCCCATTTTGTGGCTGAACCGCAAGTTTTTTATTGCCGGCACCAAAAGTGTAATGAGCGGGGCCGCCAACATGGATACCTTGGTGGCACTGGGTGCCACAACAGCCATGGCAGATGGCATAGCCAACTTCTTTCTGCACCACAGGGGCGCATTTTATTTTGAAAGCGCCGCCATGATTCTCACCTTCATCACCCTGGGTAAATGGCTTGAGACCCGCGCCACGGGACGCACCGGTATGGCGTTAGAAAAGCTGCTCACCCTGATGCCGCAAACCGCCACCGTATTGAAAGAAGACGGGCCTGTCACCATTGCGGCAGATGGCGTGCAAGCGGGCGAAACATTACTCATCCGCGCGGGCGAGCGCATACCCACCGATGGCACGGTGCTGGCGGGCTGCTCTACGGCAGATGAAGCAGCCCTAACAGGCGAAAGTATGCCCGCAGAAAAAACACCCGGCTGCAGCGTATATGCCGGCAGCATCAATGGCAACGGCGTATTGACCGTGCGCGCAGACAAAACACGGGCAGAGTCCGCCATCTCCGACATCATACGCCTGGTGGGCGAAGCCGCCACCACCAAAGCCCCCATCGCGCGCATTGCAGACCGCATATCTGCCGTATTTGTACCCGTAGTGGTCAGCATAGCCATCATCACAGCTGCAGCATGGATTCTTGCCGGGGCGGGGCTGGCCTTTGCCGTATCGAGCGCCATAGCCGTGCTGGTCATCTCATGCCCCTGCGCCTTGGGGCTTGCAACACCCGTTGCCATCATGGTGGGCACCGGCAGGGGGGCAGAGTCCGGCATTCTCTTCCGCAATGGCTCTGCCCTTGAAACCCTGCACAGCGCACGCGCTATTCTTCTCGACAAAACCGGCACGCTCACCCAAGGCACCCCCCAAGTGGCAGAGGTAATACCGGCAGAGGGCGCCACCGAAGCAGAGCTGATGCAACTGGCCGTAAGCTTGGAAAGCGCGGGCAACCACCCCCTGGCAGCAGCCATTGTTCGGGCGGGCACAGGCATCCCCCCACAAACCGCAAGCAAGCACACCTACATACCCGGTAGAGGCATTACCGCGCAGATAAACGGCACCCTCTGCGCTGCGGGCAATGCCCTGCTCATGCAAGAGCTCGGCGTAAACATACCGCAGCATTGTGGGGAGCAAGCGGCAGCAGCAGGCAAAACCCCGCTCTATTTCTCACGCGGTAAGGAGTATGTGGGGCTCATCACCCTGGCAGATACATTGAAACCCGATAGCCACGCCGCCGTGGCAGACCTGCAAACAATGGGCTGCCGCGTCATCATGCTCACGGGCGATAACACCCGCACGGCACACGCCATAGCCCAACAAGTCGGCATGACAGAGGTGCATGCCGACCTGTTGCCGCAAGACAAAGAGGCATGCGTGCGCCGCTTGCAACATGCAGGGCTCAAAGTCGCCATGGTGGGAGACGGCATTAACGATGCCCCCGCCCTTACACGCGCCGATGTAGGCATAGCCATTGGCGTCGGCACAGATGTGGCGCTGGAGAGCGCCGGCGTTATTCTGGTGCGCAACACATTGACCGATGTCGTGGGCGCCATACGCCTAAGCCACGCCGTCATCCGCAATATCAAACAAAACTTTTTCTGGGCACTGTTCTACAATAGCCTTGCAATCCCCTTGGCCGCCGGTGTATTATCCCCCCTGCTCGGTTGGCAACTACACCCCGCTGTTGCCGCTGCAGCCATGGGGTTAAGTAGCCTCTGCGTTGTCACCAATGCGCTGCGTCTGCGCCACTTTCCCATCACACCACCACAAAAGATGAATACCATCACCATATCCGTAGACGGCATGATGTGCCCGCACTGCGAGGCCCACGTTACCAAGGCCCTGCTTGCCATAGCCGGCGTTGTTGATTGCAAGGCAGACCACAAAGCCAAACGCGTAACCCTCACCCTCAGCAAAGAAATCCCCCTTGCAGAGCTGCACGCAACCATACGTGCCCATGGGTATCAAGTACTTTAACATTTTACGCACTGCAGCAAGTAAACAGAAAACAGCCCTGTGTTTTTTTCTTTTCATTCGCTGATAAAAATGTTACCATAGTCGGTGCATGGGAGCAGGTAACGGAAGAGAAGGAGCTGTACGCGCCGCGCTGCATGGCAAAGGGCAGCTCGGCGGCAAGTTGGCAGGCCTCAGTTTACCACGGCAAATTGTAGCCATTGCCAAGTGGCCGTTGTTAGAACAGGTGCTGAGCTTTATCTGCGCCTCTACCTCGCTTTACCTTGCCACCCACATGGGCACCACGCCCGAAGTGACAGAGAAAATAGCCTCGGGCATAGGCGTGACGGGCTATGTATTGTGGTTGGGGTTCCTGATGCAAGGTGCCGTTGGCATGGGTGCAACGGCTATTGTAAGCCGCATGACGGGGGCGCGAAAATTTAACGAGGCAAACTACGCCGCTAACCAAGCAGCCGTGCTGGGCTTTCTTGCCGGCATAGCATCTGCCGTGCTCATGTACCTGACGGCAGATTTTCTCGTATCGACTGTACTGAGCTTGAGCGACTACGCACAAGAAGTAGCGCTAACCTACATGCACATAGGGTGCTGGGTGGCGGTATTCTCGGGCATCATCTTTGCGGTAAATGCGGCGCTACGCGGTGCCGGCGACACGCGCACCCCCTTCTTCATCATGCTGGCGGTAGATGGCCTGAACATCGTGTTCAGCCTCGTGCTGGTAAAATGCTTCGGCATGTTTATCGAAGGTTTGGCCTTGGGTATGATATTGGGCATGGCAACAGCCGCCACCATTTTGGTGGGCATATTGGCACGCCGCTCCATACGCATGCGCAAAAAATTGGCAGACAAAGATATCGACACCTATGCCAACGAGCAAGAGGAGAACTATGTACCCCCCATCCACTTGCGACTGCGCGATTTGGCACCAAGCTGGCGCAGCATGTACCGCATCCTCGCCATCGGCTTGCCCCAAGCCATTGAAATCGGGGGTATCTGGCTGATTCAAATTTTCGTACTCAGCACCATCTCGCGCTTGGGCGATGCCTATGTGGGTGCGCATAACATTGCCATACGCATCGAGTCGCTCAGCTTCTTACCCGGCTTTGCCATCGGCATGGCAGGTGCCACCCTTGTGGGGCAATATCTGGGCACAGGCAGCGTGAGATTGGCGTATGAGACCGTGCAAAAATGTGTGCGCTACAGCGTTGTATTCATGGGGTGCATGGGTGTCATATTTTTCTTATTCCCCGAGATATTCGTAGATATTTTCGCGTCCAACGCCGGCAATACAAGCAGCGCCACCATACCCGTGGTGCAAGTATTCCTCCTCATCGAGCCCTTTTACGCCGCCATGCTGATGATTAAGATGTGCCTGCGCGGTGCGGGTGACACACGGCGGGTCATGTATGTATCTTACGGCTGCATGGGCTTCTTCCGCCTGCTGTGCCTTTACATATGGAGCCTCTGCTGGTTTGATACGCTTTCTCTCGTTGGTATTTGGCTGCTCTTTACAGTAGACATGGCCGTAGAATACCTCATTCTCAACCGCATGTTACGCGGTTTGAAATGGGCAAGAAGAAAAGTCTGACCCTCTTCGAGTCAGACTTTTAATAATGGCTAAAACTGATGAAGCACACGCTCAAATTCCCAACTCTTCGCGAATAAGCTCGCGAATACGGGCTTGGGTTTCCTGCACGGTACCATCGGCCTCAATGCGGTGTAACCACGGCATCTCCATGGCAGAGTATATCTCGTGACAGGCTTGCAAGAACGGCTCATTCTCAAAGGCGTCATGCCCATTACCACGGGCATTCATGCGCTCCATGGCCATTTCAATCGGTATATCCAGCCAAAACGCCACATCGGGTATGGTGGCAAACTCCTCATTCATCAACCTGATATCCTCTACATTGGCACCGGTGGCCCCTTGATATGCCATCATAGAGAGGTAGTAGCGGTCCAACAGCACCCAAGCGCCACGCTCCAGCGCAGGCTCAATGAGCTCTCGCACGTGCTCGCGGCGGTCTTGCAGCAGACAATTTATCTCTTCGTCTATGCTCAATCTCTCGCCGGAAAGCGCAGCGTTGCGCACTTTCATGCCCCACTCGCCGCGTGTTGGTTCAAAATCCGTTACAACTTCCAGTCCGCGTGCGCGCAGATATTGTGCAAGCAATTGGATCTGGGTAGACTTGCCCGTGCCGTCAATTCCTTCAAAGACGACCAGGCTTCCCCTTAGGTGAGGTGATTCAGGTTCCATAACAAGCACGAGCCTAGCACACGCCCATGCACGTAGCAAGCCAAAAGTTTTTCATCCGGCAGTTATCAGTTGATTTTAATGCCTTTTTTGCGTTTCTGTATGAAGAATTGTGAAAAAAATGCAAAAAACTCGTGAAAAATCTTGACAGACGGGGACAGATGTTGTATCCTGCCTGCCCGTTCCCGGACAATTATTAACAAACACACACACAATCATGCGTTCCGTCACCGTACGTAAAGGAGAACCGATCGACCGCGCTCTCAAGCGCCTTAAGACCAAGCTCGACACCGAGGGCATCCTCGAGGAAATGCGCCGTCGTCGCGCTTTCGAAAACCCCATGGAAGAGAAGCGCCGCAAGGCTCGCTCCGCCAACAAGCGCAACAAGGTTAAGTGGCGCTTCACCAACAAGGAGGAAATCCCCGCTGCTGCCGTAACCCCCGCTGTTGAGGCCTAAATAACCCAACCCGTTCGGGAAGATTTTCTGAAACAGGCGAATCTACATAAGATTCGCCTGTTTTATTTTTGCTTGCAAAGCACACGGAAAAGTGTAAAATGGGTGTACCATGAATTCCCGACTCCTCATCAGCCTGCTGACCGCCGTTTTCGGCACATCCCTTGCCACAGCTACCCCCTTTGCGAGATACGATAATGAAGCCACGCGCGCTTTGACAGCCGAGGCCGCCGCCATCGGCTCGCCGCAGCGCATCAGCGTAGGAGATAATCCGGCCAATGCAGTATACTGGACGGGGGAGCAGCCCATACCCGCAGAGCGCGTGGCAGACCTGCTGCAACTGAGCATGGCCGCAGGTAGCACAACCAAAGACCATTGGTTTACCGACCCGAGCGGCAGCGTCATCGTCTTTATGGCAGAACCGGGATGCGGCACACAGCAACACGTGTTTACCGTGTTCACCTCCGTAAAAAACAAAGATGGGCATTTTTACCAAAAAGCCGGCAGCTATACGTTTATCACAAAGCATTTGACATTCTGCCCCGAAGAAATCAAGATAGATAACCGCGCCAAAACCCTCACGGTAGTCTATTCTACCCCCAACGGCAATCTCAAAGTGGAAAAATGTTTTCATTATTTTGAAAACCCGCAGGAGACCTGCCTCGCTTTCGATGCGCAAGAAGAGAAAGCAGACCTCGGCTCAGATTCATACAACCACAACAAGCCCCTGCGCATGCACAAGCATGGCTTATCCACCAAGCAACCGCTTTGCCATGTGTTGGGCCGCGGCATGAGAGAGATAGACAGCATTGACTTCGAATCCCTGCCGGGCTTGCTCTGGAGTGTAGAATTAGACCAACGAGGCGACGCGATGCTGCAACAAAAGGAAGTACCACAAGGTGAATTATTTTGGCTTTATGCCACCCATCGCTACTACTATGCTTGGAACGGGTGGATGGCAGATGAGGCGGGCAACACACTGGTTCTGCTGGAAGAATACGCCAGTGGCTGCAACACCTATCTACTGCGTATTTACCGCCGCTCTGCAACGGATGCCAAAACCTTTGTGCATGTGGGTAATGTTGCGGTTGGCTCTCGCTACCTTGATTGGGACATTGCCGCTACCCGTTTTGACGAAGACGGGCTATACATTGAACTGGGCGGCAATGGTTACCAAGAACGCAAAGCCGGCAAAATACTCTACAGCAATCCGCAGGATTTTCTGTACCGCATCACCCCGGGCGATGAGCCACAGTAAAGGCACACGCCGGCATGCGTCATTCCTTGCTTTACAGTCGGGATTTAGCCTTGCCAAAGTGCGCGCGTGCGTGTAGAATACAAACACGCTATGCATCCACACTCAGCAGCCATAGACTTTAATGAGCGGCCGTTTATCCTGTTTTGGGAGGTAACGAGAGCCTGCGCCTTGGCATGTAAGCATTGCCGAGCCATTGCCCAACCCAAGGCCCACCCCGATGAGCTGACGCATGAAGAAGCCATGCGGTTGGTGGACGAGATTGCCGAGCTGCGCCCGCCGATGCTGGTGCTGACCGGTGGCGACCCCATGATGCGAGCCGACATTTTCGACATCATCAAGCGCGCAACGGCAAAAGGCCTGCGCGTAGCACTCAGCCCCGCCGCCACCCCGCGCTTGGTGCATACCGATTTCCACAAACTGAGAGAAGCAGGCGTGGTAAGCCTGAGCCTGAGCTTGGATGGCGCCACGCAAGAAACGCACGACAAGTTCCGCGGGGTGCCGCACACCTTTGAGCGCACCCTGCAAGTGGCCAAGGCTGTGATGGAGGCCGGCATACAGCTGCAAGTCAACACCACGCTGGCAAAATCCACCCTGCCCGAGATGGATGCCTTCCTTGAGCTGATGAAACAAATCAAGCCCGATGTGTGGAGCGTATTTGTGCTGGTACCCACAGGGCGAGCCACAGAAGAAGATTTACCCACGGCACAAGATTTGGAGTCCGTATGGAACCGGCTCGAACAGCTGCGCAGCGAGCTGCCCTTTGCCATTAAAACCACAGAGGGGCACCACTACCGCCGCGTGCTCATGCAAGCCGCCCGCAAAGGCGGGCAACCGCCGCGCTACATGGTACCCACCCGCGATGGCAAGGGCGTGCTCTTCATCTCTCACACGGGCGAGGTGCAGCCCAGCGGTTTCCTGCCCCTTACCGCCGGCAACGTGCGCACCGACAACTTGGCAGAGCTGTACCGCACGCACCCCATTTTTACAGAATTACGCAACGATGATGCCTTGGGGGGTAAATGCGGCAAATGCGAGTACCGCAAGATATGCGGCGGGTCTCGCGCCCGCGCCTACGGCTCCGGTTTGGGCATGATGGGGGCAGAACCCCTCTGCAACTACATACCTGCAGCATGCCGCCAAGGAGAATAATTTTACACACACTCAGCAGCAAATGATTAACATTACAAGACTTTGGTGCGGCGCAGAGCAGCCCGCAGACCACATACGCTACGGGCTGGGGCACGGCCAACACGGGCCGCATGCCAGCACCGCCGCCTGCTCCCCCACATCCTCCCGCACGCGCAAACCCATCGTTGTATGGAATATTACGCGCACCTGTAACCTGCGTTGTGTGCATTGCTACGCAGACTCTCATGCAGAGCAATACCCCGGCGAGCTCACGTGGGAGCAATGCTGCGCCGTAATTGATGACTTGGCAGATTACAAGGTGAATGCCCTGCTGCTTTCGGGTGGCGAGCCCCTGTTACACCCGCAGCTGCCCAAAATTTTGGAGCGCGCTACGGAGCGCGGCCTCAAAGTAACCATCTCAACCAACGGTACCCGCATCACCAAAGAATATGCAGAACTATTCAAAAAGCTGGGGGTGGCCTATGTGGGCATCTCGTTAGATGGCATCGGTGCCGTGCACGACTCCTTCCGCGGGGTGCAAGGCGCATTCGATGGCGCCATACGCGGATTCAAACATTGCGAAAACGCCGGGCAGAAAACCGGCCTGCGTCTCACCCTCACCCGCAACAACGTGCAAAGCATGGAGGAGATACTCAACTTCATTGAGCGAGAGGGGATTCAGCGTGTGTGCTTCTACCACTTGGTACCCACGGGGCGTGGTGTAGATGTAGCCAGCCTGCACCCGCATGAAGCCCGTGCCGCGCTCGATATGCTTATTGCCCGAGCCGAAAAATGGCACCGAAGCGGCGAAACGCGAGAGCTGCTCACCGTTACCCAACCGGCAGACGGCATCTATATCCTCCTCAAACAGCTGCGCGAAGGCAACCCGCTGGCAGCCCAAACCCTCAAGCTGCTGGGCTGGAACGGCGGTGGCGCCAACTCCTCCGGCCGCGGTATCGCCAACATTGACACGCAAGGCAATATCCACCCCGACCAATTCTGGCAGTCTGTCACCCTCGGCAACGTTAAAACCCAGAAATTCAGCGAGGTTTGGGAAGCGGCATCCGAGCCCTCTGCCGCAGAGCTCCAAAAGCTTCGCGGGTCAGATGACCCGCTGGAGCGCCAAAAGATGCTCAGCGGGCGCTGCGCCACTTGCAAGCATTTTGCCCTGTGTGGCGGCGGTTTCCGCACCCGCGCGGCATTTGCCAACGGCCACTGGTTCGGCTCCGACCCCGGTTGCTACCTCACAGACGAAGAAATCAACACGGAAATTCAACTCTGAGCCCCGCAGCAGAAAGAATTTTGAAGAAATTTTGAGAATTCCGCAGATTTTTTCTTGCAAGGACGAGTACAATATGGTATCACTGATTTTGTCATGAAGCGCTTACTCCTTTCTACACTTCTTTTCGCACTCGCCGGCACGACGTATGCCGACATACAGGCTCCGCCTGCATCTGAGTACACCGCCACCCGCAAGCTTGGCCGTGCCCTTGGTAACATTCTGTTCGCCGTTGAGGAAATCCCCGTAACCATCCTCCGTTGGAACAATACCGAAGGCAACTACGCCGGCTACTCCGTTGGTTTGGTTGAGGGCTTTACCCGCACTGCCACCCGCATGGGTTATGGTCTGTACGAGCTCGTTACCTTCTGGGCTCCCACCTACAAGTGCACCTACCGTCCTCCCTACCAGGGCAGCTGCGGCCGCAGCGGTCTCAAAGAGTACAACACTTGGTCCGGCTTCTCCGAATTCCCCGAGGAGCTCGGCTTCGAGTCCAAGTACGAGTATTCTCGCCTGAACGACTAATCGAGAATACATGAGTGCAGGTAGTCGGTGAAAACAAGCGTGGCTACTGCAGAGTCTACTCTCCGCTTTTTCACCGCAAGAAACCCTTAAAAAACTCGCCCCGACTGATCATCGGGGCGAGTTTTTATTATTACACGATTGAACTTTTAGGTTGAAAAATTTGAGATTATCGAGCAGATATCCCCGAGCGTAAGCGAGGCGAATTCAAGAGCTCCGCGCATGCGGGGCGGTAAGACTCTTAGCCGGAGCGTGCAGTGAGCCTGCGACAGCGGGCGAACGAAACCTCCGGTTCAGATAGATAAAAAATAGGAGCCCCGTTGAAAACGGTGGCGACAGAAAAGCGAGGCTTAATGGCGTAAGGTTTTATTTTTCGTGCATTGCATCATTACAAAATCAGCGCGAATATTAACACCACGCATTATGTCACCCCTCGCCGGGGTTCCAATACATTTTTCATCTTACCCCGGGTTCCGCCGCTGACGCGGCTGCACCCGGGTCTACCATATGCCGCCTTGCCATACGTCAAGGCTCAAGAATTAGACTCGCTATCGCTCGTACTAAACAGTCCCACAAATTTCCATTGCAGGGGCAGAAATTAACTACCAACTTACAAATAACCCGCAGGGAATCAGGGCTGAAGCATCAGCGCGTATTCAATGTTCAATTTATTACACAGTTCAATCAGTTCAATAAAACGAGCGTAGGTGGCGGCTTCCGGTTTCCAAAACAAGTTTACCACAGTTCCCTGCTCTGCTGCAGAGGTAAGAGACGGCTCCAGCTCAGCAACTGTTTGCGCAGTATGCTGCAAGGTGCCGGCTGCCGTGTAAAGGCTCAGGCTTCCGGCAGATTCCAGCATAAGGTGCGTAGCATCTTGTGTGGTATAGGTGGGGGCAACTTCCACCCAATCCTCACCACGGCGTATGGCAATACGCATCGGGATACGCAACATATCGCACACCGTTACACACTCAATAAGCGCATTCAGAGACTTCTGTGCCGCAGCGGTATCTGCCGCAGCATCCAGCGAAAACACCACGCACTGAAAACAACGCGTTTCATACTCATACTTAAGGGCATCCATCAACTTCAGCAGCTCTCCGGTTGTCTCCGGCCACTGCAAAATATCATTGGCGCCCGTCACAGCGGCACCGCACACATCTACCACGGCAATGTTCTTATCCCAATGCACGGGAGCAATGTTAAACGCCGTGCTCATCGCCTCTGCGGGCGAGCTTTCCGCATGAACCGGGCTCAACATCGCGATGGCAGGTAATATGAATGGTGCGCACTTCATACTACCATTATGCAAGCATAACAAAAAAAGTCAATAAGAAAGTCAGCCCCACGCCCATTTACCATGAACGTGGGGCAACTTCTTAAATGCGAGAGGATTCCCCACGCGTGGGGTTATGATCCGCCGCCGCCAAGATAGGTGCAATACCGGGCAAGACGGTTACATCAACCCTCTCACGAATAGGCGCCAGCGCGCGCTCCATTACCTCAAGCGGGTTGAGCTTGATGGGGGCGGGCTCGCTGTAGTCGGCAGTACTACCGGCAAACACGGCCTGCAAAAGCCTTGGAGAATAGCCGCTGATAAGCGCACAATTATCCATCGCCGAATCTGCAACGCCGGTATTGGTGGCGCATAGGTTCCAATACACAACGGCCGGGAACTCATAGCCGGCATACTTATAGCGCAGGCGCAATTCATCCATAAGCGTAATATCATAATACGCCCCTTCATCGAATTGCATATCCGACAATATCAGAACACACCCGGGCATTGCCTCTGCGGGCAACTCGGCGGCCTCTGCCGTGCGCAACAACAGCTCAAAAACGGACGCAATGTTCGTATTTTCGCAGATATTGTAGCGCAGCAACTTTTTCATCTTATCAAAAGTTGTTGGTTCCGTGCTCAAGTCAATAAACTCGGCAGAGCGGCTGAACGTAACCACCTTATCGCGGAACGGGCCGGGGAGGCGTTCTGCGCAGTAAAGCGCCAGCGGATTTGCCACATGCCGCGGTATAACGGCACTACGCCACGTCATGGAGCCGGAGGTATCCAACACCGGCAAAATGGAACCATGACTCGGCAAATAATTCGGCAAGCTGCTCCACTGCGCATTGATGAGGGCGGTGGTCATGCCGCGGTTTACGCAGCGGCGGGTAAAGAATTCGCGGAACACCTCGTGCGGATAAATCGCGCCGGTGTTGAGCTTCTTTTGCAAGATACAATCGCGCAAGCGCTCGGCATCCGTACGCGCAAAGAAAGCCTTATAGCGATTAAAGGCCTGAGAGGGCAGTTTATCATACTCCACCTCTGCCGCCTTACCCGCGCAAAGCTTTTGCTCTACCGAGGGAGAAGCCGCTGCTACACGTCTGCGAAATTCGGCATTGCTCAACCCGGTGCAAGCCCGCACCTCGGCATACAGTTTACAGCGGCGGGGTAACCACTTGCAGGCGTAGTAATCGCCCTGCAACACGCCATCGGCAAACAGTTTGATAACCGCTGCACGCAGCTCGGGGATTTCCTCTGCCACCCATACATAGTCCTTGTAGCTGCCTAACTGCGCCAGCAAAGGCAAATGGGCCGCCAGCGCTTGCGACGCCAACTGGTGCACAGCCTTCAGCAACACCCTACCCACGGCACGCTCCCCGGCCCCCAAGCGCACGGCGCGTGCCCACAGGGCTATGCAAAATGCCGTGCCAGGGTCTTGCTTCCACGCCTCAACGAACAGCCCCTGCAATATCTCGGGCTGCGTCAGGGCAAGCTGGCGCGCAGAGCCTACCTCTGCAAACAGGTCGAGACACGCATTGCCCGATGTGCGTAGCTGCGTGGCTCCGTTCTCTGTACTGGTGAATATCTTACTCATATATGCTTGAAATGTTGTTGTATTGAAAAGAATGTGCACCCGTATAAGGAGTTTCCGGAACTTCGGGGTGCGTGTTGCTTTCATGCTCTACCATTTGAGCTAAGGTGTCCATAGGGAGAAGCATTGAGGGCCACCTGACGGACTCGAACCGTCGACACTGAATAGTACTTTCGTTGGCGGCAGAAAAGTTCAGTCGAGATTGTATGAGGTGTGCGTCCTTATAAGGGGTTGCCGGAACTTCCGGACACACGGTTCGGTTAAGCTACACTCCGGTTATTCACCATGATGCGTAGCAGCCCGCGTCTCATCAACGCGGTAAGGCCAATTTATAGTGGCTGAAAAGTTCAAAAAGGAGTGTCGACCGTAAAAGGAGTTTCCGGAACTTCGGGACGACGGTGCATCAACTGCTCTACCATCTGAGCTAAAGCGGCATAGCCTCTTCGCGGACTCGAACCGCGGACCAATTGCTTATCTCTTGCAGGGTGGGTGTTGCAGAAAAGTTCAATGGAACTTGCGTTGGCAAGTTGCCTCGGCGGGTAGTTCGCAGAGAAATTACGCTTTCCTCACCTCCTTGTCAAGCTTTTTTCAATATTTTTTTTATTTTTACAGAAAAGAATCAGCAATAAAGGGCAGAAAGAAGCCTTGCAGGGGTGGGATAAATGTGGTAGAATGGGGTGCAGATGAGGACATTAGATGAGCTGAGAGCCGAAATAGATAAAATTGATGCACAGATTGTGGCATTGATAAAGCAGCGCATGCAGTGTGTGCATGGCGTGGGCGAGCTGAAAAAAGAGGCAAACTCGCACATCTTTGTGCCGGAGCGCGAAAGCCGACTCATAGAGAAGATATTGATGCACAATGGCGGGGAACTGCCGGAGAAGGGGCTCAAGAGCATATACCGCCAAATTGTAAGCATGAGCCTGCATCTGGAAGGAGGAGTCAAGGCGGGGTACTTGGGGCCGCCCGGGACGTGGAGCCACCAAGCAGCGCAGTCCCGATTCGGCGACAGTGTGGAACTGGTGCCCTACCCCAGCTTTCAGCAGATTTTCCGCGCGGTGGAGGTGGGCGAAATCAATTACGGCGTCATCCCCATTGAGAACAGTACGGACGGCCGCATTTCTCAGGCGGTGGACCTGCTGGGCAGCACAGAGCTGCGCATCTGCGCGCAGATTCACTTGAATGTCAGAAACTGCCTGATGGCCAACATAGAACGCACGCAGATACGCAAGATATATTCACATTCTCAAGTGCTGGGGCAATGCCGCGAATGGCTGCGCAAGAATTTTCCGAAGGCAGAGCTGGTATCCACCGCCTCTACCACCGTGGCAGCTAAGCTGGCGCATGACGAGGCAGAAAACGGAGCCGCCGCCTTGGGCAGCCCGCTGGCGGCAGAGTACAATGGCTTGGCCGTGCTGGAGACCAACATACAAGACAAGGCCGGCAACACCACGAGATTTGCCGTTATCGGCAACCAAACCACCGCCCCCAGCAACCAGGACCGCACCACCATCTGCTTCGGCGTGCCGCATACGGCAGGCAGCTTGGTAGATGTGTTGAGCGTGTTCAAAGAGAAAGGCATCAACATCTATTGCATGGACTCCCGCCCCACACGCGACACCGCATGGGAGTATGTGTTCTATATTGACGTAGAAGGGCATGCAGACTGCGAACCTTTGAAAGAATGCGTAGAAACCCTGCGCAAACGCACGCCCATGTTCAAGGTGCTGGGCTCTTACCCCGAGCATTGATATTACCCCCACGGCAACCATGGCATTTACCTACGAACAAGCGCATAACCTGCTGAAAAATGCTCGCAACAACGGGCGCCAGCCGCACGCCCTGCTTTTCACCGGCGCCCCGGATGCCGGCACACACCGCCTTGCCCTCACCTTAGCTGCCGAGCTGAACGGCGCGAGGGCCAGCTCATTGGAGAACCTGCAGCACCCCAACTGCCGCGTGCTGCGCCCGGGGTCCAAAATACGCACCATCTCCATTGACGCCGTGCGCAGTGTGGAGCCGTTTCTTGCCTTGCGTGCAGATGAAGGTGCCACCAAGCTTATCATCATTGACGAGGCAGACCGCTTGCTGACCGAGGCAGCCAATGCCTTCCTGAAAACACTGGAAGAGCCTCCGCCACAAACGCTCATCATCCTGATAACGGAGATACCCAGCAAGTTGCTGCCCACCATCTTATCGCGCTGCGTGCGCATAGATTTACGAGATTCACGCCCCGGCGTACGCCTCAGCCGAGTGCAAGAGCTGTTTTTGCCGGCAGTAAAAGCCGCCCTGCCCCGTGTGGGTAATGATGTAGCGGCCTTGGGGCTGCGTGCAGATTTTCAAGCGCTGCTGGTAAAGCGCAAAGAAGAAATCACGGAGCGCATTACCGCTGCCCTTAAGGCTGAAGCCAAAGCCGTATCGGAAGGTACGGATATCAAGAACTGGGAGGCCATGCAAAAGGATATCACCAACGCACGTATTGAGTCTGAGTACCTCGGCGAGCGCGAGCAAATGCTGGAGCTGCTCACCCTGTGCTTGGGACAAGCAGTGTTGATAGCCTCTCACGCGCCGGATGTGCAGCCCATTATGCCCGAGCTTGCAGAGCTTGCCAAACGTTGCAGCGTGGCAGACCTACTGCGCCGCATGCGCGCGGTGGATGAGCTGCGCGCCGACCTCAGTTATAATGTAAACGAAGCCCTCGCGCTCGATTCCAGACTTTTAGACATCATCGGTAATTCCTCATTATGAACAGCATGACCGGATTCGGGGCTGCTACAGCCCCCCTCAACAACGCAAGTATTCGTGTAGAAATAGGCGGCGTTAACCGCAAACAAACAGAAATCTCTATCTCCCTGCCCCGCGCATGGGCAGAGCTTGAAAGCCAAGTGCGCGAGCTGGTGGCAGGCGCCGTCTCTCGCGGGCGTGTCAATGTCTCCATCAGCCTGCAAACGGCGGGTAGCGGCACGGGTAACATTGCCGTCAACAAAACCAAGTTGGCCGCTTTGCAACAATGCATGGCAGAGGTAGCCACAACCCTGCAAAAACCCGTAGAGCCCACGCTTGATGCACTGGTACGTTTGGGCGTGATTGCAGAAGAAAGCGAGGGTGACATTACCCCCGAAACCGCTTGGGCCGCAGCAGAGCCCGCTGTTCGAGAGGCCCTGCAAGCTTTCCTCACCCTGCGTGCTGAAGAGGGTGCCAACCTGCGTGCAGACCTGCTGGCTCGCATCAACACGCTCAGAGAATACCGTGAGCAGCTCATTGCCCGCGCCGCCGGCGTGCCCGCCCGCTACCGCGAGCAATTGCTCAAGCGTTTGGAGGAGAGTGGCCTGCCCCTGCCGGCAGATGATGAGCGCATCATCAAAGAAATCGCCCTCTTTGCAGACCGCTGCGATGTGAGCGAAGAAACTACTCGCCTTGCCTCCCACCTCGACCAATTTGAGCGCATTTGCGACAAACAAGAGGCCGTGGGCCGCACCCTCGACTTCCTTTGCCAAGAAATCTTCCGCGAGCTCAACACCACCGGGTCTAAGGCCAACGACGCCGAGCTCGCCCAGCTGGTGGTCACCGCCAAGACCGAGCTGGAAAAAATCCGCGAACAAGTACAAAACGTTGAATAATATATCATCATGTTAGGCACACTCCTCATCGTATCCGGCCCCTCCGGCTCAGGCAAAACCACACTTTGCCGCCGTGCAGAGGCAGACGGCCTCACTGCATACTCCATTTCCTGCACCACCCGAGCCCCCCGCCCGGGCGAGCAAGACGGCGTAGACTACCACTTCCTCACCCCCGAGGTATTTGCCGCAAAAGTGGCTGCGGGTGAGTTTTTGGAGCACGCCACCGTGCACGGCAACTCATACGGCACCCTCAAGGCAGATATCATTGACCTGCTGCAACAAGGTAAAAACGTCGTTATGGATATTGATGTGCAAGGCGCAGCATCCATCCGCGCCTGCGATGATGCCATCATCAGCCGCGCCTATGCAGACGTGTACATACACGTGCCCTCTGCAGAGCTTGAGGCCCGCCTGCGCGGCCGCCAAACCGATAGCGAAGAAGTTATCCGCCTGCGCTTGCATAATGCCGCTGAGGAAGACGCCCGCCAAGGCGAATACCAATACGCCCTCATCTCCGGCGACCGCGAGGCAGACTATTCCCGTTTCCTCGCCCTGCTCACCACCCTGCGCATGCGTACGCAATTGGCATAATCTGCGAGCCCCCATTTTAGCCAAAAACGCATCGGCAACATCCTTGCCGATGCGTTTTTATTGAGACTGAATCAGCGGTTGAATTACTTACGCTTTTTAGCCCTACCCAACATCCAAAAACTCAGTATTTCTGACTGCTCAATAATTTTGGCAATCCCTATGGACAGGTAGCAGATAATAACGGCAATCGGCACATAGACACACAAAGTCTCCAAACAGTTGCCGGATGCAATGAACGCCGTGTTACCATCATTAAACTTCAGCACAAAAGCATAATGGAAAATGTATATTGCCAGAGAATAGCGACCTATCAGCATTAATTTATCTCGCAGAAACGGAGTAAAAAGTTTTTTATTATCCGTTAACTTAATAAGAATACAAGTAATGCCGATAGCAGCAAATCTACCGATGTGCCCCATGTTGGGTAAATCTTTACGCAGCAGCGGCACGTAGAGTGCCAACAGCACCCATACCACAAAAGCCCATTTGCTGAACATCAAGCGATAAACAGCCGGATACTTGTTCATACACACACCAACCATAAAAGGAATGTAAAACAAATACGCCTGCGTTGCTAAGCCGAATCCGTTACCACCTGCACCGTACAAATAATGCAGCATTATAATAGGCATATACAAAACACCCAACACGGCACACCGACAAAAAGCGTTTTTGATTCGTTTCTCGCTCCAGGCATACAACAAATAGGTGCATTGCAAGGCGAACAGCGTCAACAAAAACCAATACGCACCACCATTATTGCATCTGCCGGAAACACATATGATGAATCGCTCATACATGTCATAACCGGATGTACACTCAGATACAGAGGGGAACGGCAAAACTAAAAAGTTCCATACAATATACGGCAAACACAAGGCATAAAACTTCTGCCTGATAAAATAACCGGATTCTTTATTCTTTTGTGACAATGAGGTCGTAAAACCGGCTAAAATAAAAAACATAGCCATATGAAAAGAATAAATGGCATGGTATATTCCATCATTGCATTCGCTATACGGCATATGCCCCAATATTACCAGAATTATGGCAATTCCTTTCAATATATCAATCCATTCAATCCGTTCCTTCATCATACAGATAATTTTTGAATCTGGTATAAAATTATGAGAATTTGTGTTTATATAAAAACTACATTAGTAGCCACTAAAAAGCACTCGTTAAAAAATTGCATCAACAGTTTGACATATTTTTTTATATATGCAAGTCTTTTTCGTAATATAATCAACTTATTGGTAAAGAAATCAACAGTGTTGGGTGCAGCCTCCATCCGCGCGTGTGATGATTCCCACATCAGCCGGGCATATATGGATGTGTACCTCCACGAGCTCACCTCTCTGCGTATGCGCACGCAACTGGCGTAAGCAACAACTCTTTTTTCTACAAGGTCGCGCCGTCTTCCCTCAGGCGAGCGCGGTTTTGCTTTATACAGCCGCAGGCCAACAAACAATACACCCCTGCAACCGTTCTACAATTACAGGGGAGCATCTGTGTGGTAGTTGAGCAGCAGACTTATTGCTGAATAAATTGGCACAAGATACCGGCCACATGCTTATGGCCGTATTGCTCGGCAAGTTGTAAGGCATGAGGAATACGCTTTGCCCCGGCATTGAGGAGGAGGTACACCACATCATCATAACCGTGGGCGGCGGCGTATTCAATGGGGGTACGGCCTGCGGCATCGGTACCCTCCACGTTGCATTCCATGCAAAGCAGAATACGCACCATATCCGCATTACCCATGGCACAGGCCAGCATCAGCGCATCGCCACCCGTATTTTTGCCATCTGCAAAAGGCGCGGGGATTTCCCCGGGGAGGGGCGTTTGCGTGGGGAAGTACAGATTATACACGCGATACACCGCGCGCTCATCCCCCGCCAATACGGCAGACCTCATCTCGGCAGAGAGAATATCAACATCCCACGCAGGGGCGCCGTATTGCAACAAGACATCGTAATACGGGCTACGGCGGTGTTTCAGGGATGCCATGAGCTGTCTCAATTGCTCCTGCGGTATACGGCTGAGCTGCAAACCATGAGCAAAGAGCAGGTCGTAAACCTCGGGCGAGCTCCACTGCGCGCGTTCCAATAAGCGCATACCGACCATGTTGGGGTCTGCACCGGCAGCCAGCAATAGGGCAACAATTTCTTTATCGTGCGGGCTTTGCTCAAACACCGTACCAAGGCATGCCACCAGCGCATTGGGGGCATCCGGCCCATAGGCGTTGGGGTCTGCACCTGCGGCCAACAGGCGTTTAACAGCCTCCACATCATTGGCGGCAGCCGCGCCGATAAGCAGGGCATTAGGCGAGGCGGTAAGCCCCTGCTCCACCAGCAGCTTCACAACGGGGCTGGGGCTATCTGCCACCGGGTTGAGACTACCCTGCGGCCAACTACTGCCCAGGCACATGGCCAGCTCCAGCGCATTCAACCCCGCATGGGTGCGTGCATGCACGTCTGCACCGGCATCAATGAGGTAGCGTACTAACATATCGGTAGGTTCAACTTCTATCCACTCACGGCCGACACCTTGAATACAGTGCAGCGGGGTTTCACCCTTGTGATTTCGGGCATTGATATTGACCCCGTGTTTTACCAGAATACGGGCTGTTCTCACATCATCCGATTGAACGGTAGAGCCCCCGTATGTCAGATAATGCATGGCAGAATTACCGGCATCATCCACCGCGTTGCGTTCTTTGGACGAGTATGCAAACCTTTCCAAGCGCTTGACATCATTATCAATAACCGCCTCATGCAAGGGAGTTCGGCCCCATTCACCATGCAGGGCATCACGCAAGCCCCAACACATATTGAAATCTGCCGACATGTGGCTTGCAGCCGTCACCCCATGGGCAGAGGTACCAATCTTGTATATACGTGCCTCTCGCTTCACCAACAGCTCAGCAACCTTGGTATGCTTATTGAACAAAGCATACCACAATGCAGTATTGCTGCCGAATGCATCGACCAAAGCCTCGATATCCGCCCCCGCAGCCAGCAGTGCTTTAACTTTTTCCAAGTCCCCCTTGCGGGCAGCCTCCGTTAAGGGGGTACCACCGCAGCGGCGTTGCCCCGGTGCAGGAGCATCCACCCCGTGAGTCGTGATGGGGTGCGGCGCGGTGGGATTTTCCAGCAGGGGTATAATATCCTGCCGCCCCTGCTCGCGTGCAATATCCAGAGCGGTGCGCCCCTGCGCATCAACCTGAGCGGGGTCTACACCAATGGAAAGCAAGTAAGCAATCTCACGGGGGCCGTGGCGGGATGATTGATCGGCAGAATGGCACAAGAGTGCTTCATTTGCCTTGGGTGCATTGGGGTCTGCCCCCAGACGCAGCAGGCGGCTGAACGTTCTTTTCGGGAACCCCATCTCGCACGCCCAATAGCGGGACAAAATACGCGGCAGGGCATCCCCCGCCAAATGGATATCCATACCGGCATCCAAAAACGGGTGCAGGCTCGGCCCGCCGTGGGCACAGTTAAACATCACCTCGGCAACACGCAAATTCGGGTCTGCACCCGCAGCAAGCAACAAGCGGATAATCTCTGCATCATGAGGTTGAACATCACAGCCGCCGCTCATGCATATCACCAAGGGGAACCCACGGGCAAAGTTCGGGTCTGCCCCGGCGGCCAGGCACTCTTTCACCGCAGGGACATCGTTTTCCGCACAAGCCGCCGCCAAACGGCCGTTGAGCGAAAGCACCAACCCTTGCGCGCGGAGATACTCCACCACGGCAGGGTCTGCCATCTCTTTTTGACAAACGGCCATCTCCAGCAGATTCATACCATCTGCATTGAGCGCGAACACATCTGCCCCGGCCTCTACCAATGCTTTGATAATGGGCAAGCCGCTTTGCTGCTCGTGGTTGAAATAGGCAATGGAGGGCGCGAGCATAAGCGCAGTATTCCCCTCGTTGTCGCGCGCATTCACATCTGCCCCGTCAGCAATCAATGCACATACTTTATCCGCAGTGCGTGGGTATTCATGCCAGCTTTGCTCCACGGCAAGCATCAGGGGAGTACGCCCCTGCTCATCGCGGGCATTGACATCCTGCGTTGCAGGCGCAGTCATGGCAACCAAAGGTGCCAGCATCATGATAAACGGTGTGTATTTCATGCCGAAAATTTCTTATTCTATAATATATACGCCAAGAACCGCAACAATCTTTCAAAAATTGATGATTTTTTGAAAAAAATCAGTTATCAGCAGCCTCCAGCAAAGGGATAAGGTCGCAACGATTCAGCTCGCGTGCCAGATCGAGCGCAGTTCTGCCTTGAGCATCAGTCAACGTTGGGTCTGCCCCCAACTCCAGCAGGCGAGTCACCTCGGCTGCGCCCTGATAACGCACAGCCAAATGCAACAAGGGCTCACGCACAACCTTACCGGGTTGCTGCCGATACGCATTCACATCTGCACCATTGCGAATCAATACATCAAAACACAGCTTGGGGAACTCTTCTTCCTGTAGCCACAAATACCCCAGAGCATCCGCAATATCAGCAGGAGCGCAAAGAGACAAATCCAGCCCATGAGCAAACAAAGCCTCCAGTGTTGTAACATGGCGAGAATGCACGGCAACATGAAGCACGGCTGCGGCATCGGCGTTCGGGTTCGCACCGCCCTCCAACAAAGCGAGAACCACGGCATCTTGGTTCGGGCGGCTTAAGGTACCGGGCTCCATACTTAATTTCAAAGGGAGCGCATGGTGAACATCCGCATTGGCTCCGGCTGCCAGTGCAGACTTGACAGCCTCAACACTTCCCGTGCGGCAGGCATATAACAAGCGATAATCGGGCCGCATCTCAACACCGTGTGCCATCAATTCTTGTGCAACACCCGCATTAAATGGGCCCCACGCATACGCACAAAGCTCGGCCACATTCAGCCCCGCATTATTACGGGCATGCAGATCTGCCCCTGCTGCCACATATACCCTCAGCAACTCGCGCCATACATCATCCGCATAGCCATTTCTCGCCACATGGGCAGAGGCAACCATGAGCGGCGTATTCCCCTCAGCATCTCTCGCATTCACATCCGCGCCGGCTGCAATCAATTCTGTAGCTCGTTGTACGTCTGAAACTTGCATACCGCTGATTTCAAATAACCCTGCGGATGCCGTTTTGAGCAATGACATGAGCGTCTCATTACCGGAACGGGTGGCGATGTCCATAGGGAAGAGCCCGGTGGAAGGCTCGGGCGCGGTGGGGGAAGCACCGTAGCGAGACAGGAGCACGTCGGCTTGTTCGGGGTACTCACGCAAGACATGGAAGAAGATAACCTGCACTTGCTGCGGGGTTGCTTTGGCCCCGGCCAGCAGGAGACGATAAGCCGCCTCCATGTTACGCATTTTAACTGCAAGCCCCAGGGCGGTGAGGCCGTTCCACTCTGCGGTACTGCCTTGCAGGGTGATTTCCAAATGCGGTTGCAGACTCAACAGCACGTCGAAACGATGCTCAATAAAATTCTCGTCCATCGCCATCTCCATCAGCAGGGTCAAACCTCGGGCATCTTCGGCATTAATATCTGCCCCCGCCTGCACCAACAGCGGGAGCATCTTCTGCGGCTCGTGTCCGTTCAGCGCGCGGCTGAGGTACTCGCGCGTTTCCACGCCACGTGGTTGCACGGTAAACCCGCCCGCCAACAAAGCACGTGCCATCTCTATATGCGCACGCCCCATGGCAACACCGAACTCCTCGCGGCAACGTTGCACATCTGCACCGGCGGCTATCAACATACGGGCGTACTCTGCATCGCCATCCTCACGCACCAAATTTTGCAACAGGGTTATACCGGAAGTCAGCGCATCCGCATCTGCACCGGTTTGCAACAAGCGCTGAAACTCTTTCTTGTCATCTTTCATGTAGGCGCACATCAACGGCGACAAAAATGCAGAGGCATGGCGGGGCTCCACCTTTATGCGTTTCAGAGCTTGCAAAAGCTCTTTATCCCAAGCATAATCGGCAACGGACTTACCCTCCTTATTCACCAAAGTGGCATCTGCGCCGTACTCCAACAGCAACATGGCGCATTCGGTAGTAGGCGTATAGGGTTCTGCGTATCTGAACTTTGCCGCCAATATCAAAGGCGTATCGCCCTTTTTATTGCGAGCATTGATATCTGCCCCCGCTGCCAACAACAGTTTAAGGATTTCCACAGAGCCACGCACCGCATCATGCAGGGGGGTGTTACCCGTAGCAAAGTGGCCGTAAGAGGACATGCTCGTATCATTGGCATCTGCCCCCATTTCCAGCAACATAGCCACCGTTTTCGGGGCATTGTAAAGGCAAGCTGCATGAAGCAGCGCATTGAGCTTATCTTGTGCTGAAAAGCCCTGACGCGGGCTACGCTCTGAAGGTAGGCACAGGTGTTCATGCTCCATGAACAGACGAACCAAATGAGGTTGGTCAGTATGCACGGCAGCTCGCAACGCCCCCGAGCCTTCGGGCTTTGCCCCGTGCGCCAACAGCAGTTGAAGCATCTCCTCAGATTGAGATTTTACGGCCAAAGCAAGCAAAGATTCCTCACCGGCAGCACGGGTATTAACATCTACCCCGCCCGTAGCTAAAACACGGCGGGCAAGCGAAACGTGCCCCCCTGCACAAGCATATCGCAGGGCCGAACTCGGGCAGCCGATAGGCGCATTGGCTGCCACCAAGGCCTCTACCACAACAGGGCGAAACGCTCGGCACGCTACATCCAACGCCGTGCAACCAAAGTCATTTTTCAAACCGATATCGGCACCGAATGCCAGTAGCAGATTCACCATTTCAGCGGATTCTGCTTGCATTAAGGCCGTATATCCATAAGAGTTTTGCAGGTTTACCAGCTGCGGGGCGTACATCAAAATATAAGCCACGCGCTCTGTATCATCCTCAGCCACAGCCCGCATTAATTCGGTTTCTCCCGTGGGGGTGCGTTGCGTTAACTCTGCAAGCTCAGCCTCGCTCAATGAAGGCAGCGCAACACCCTGTGCGCGCAAATAGTCTGCCACGGCCTCGCGTTTAAAATGCACGGCAGCCCACAAGGCAAGCCCGGCGTGTTCCGCATCGGCAGGATACAGCAATTCCACGCAAGGCAAATGCCCATTGGCAGCCGCATATACCAAAGCCGTGCGAGAAAAAGCCTCCGTTGCCCCGGCATCTGCCCCGCGCTGTAACAACACGCGCACAATATCCGTTTTGCCGGCAGCCGCGGCATGCACAATGGGAGAGGCAAAATAATACGTAGGCTTGGGTTTTCCGTCAAGAACCTCAAAGGGAGAATCGACATACCCGCATTCTTCATTAAGATACATCGCCGGCAACTTAGCAAATAAGTTAACATCTCCCTGCGCGATTGCCGTATCACACAGCTCAAAAAAGGCGTTATTAAAACGCTCATTTCCCTGCGCCTCCGCCATTGCGGCAGTCGCCAACTTTTCATCGCCCGAGCAAAGCGCTTTATACAAGGGCAAATGTTGCGGTGCAACCGAAGCCTCTGCATATAACAAAGGCGTAGTCAAGAATGGCAACAAATAACGAAACGATATTTTCATCTTCATTATCGGGTTACAGATTCCAGATACTCCACGGCAGCGGTGTTACCGTTTTTGCGGTGGTATTCCAAGGGGGTAAGGCCGTCCTTATTTTTGCGATTGACATCTGCCCCGGCTTCTACCAACACCTTGAGCACCCCAGCCTCAAAGCTCACGTGCAAGGGGAAGAAGTTGGGTCGATTCACGTTGGCACCCGCCGCTATAAGGCGTTTGACGGCTTGGGGATAATCCAACTTTACGGCAAGGCCGAGGGCGATATCCGCATCGGGCTTACGCAGGGCAAGCAGCCCCGCATGCGGGGTATCGCTCATCAGGGCATACTCCGGTGCCAAACCGGGGCGAACCCCACGGCCAAGCAAGTAATCTACCACGGCGTGCTGCCCGCAGAGAGCAGCCATTTGCAGCGCGCGCCCGTGTTGCGCAGCCCCCGCATTAAGCAACAGGCGCACGCATTCCACATGACCATTGGCCGCGGCATAAACAATAGCCGTTTTGCCGAAAACATCCGATTCCTCCAAATCAGCACGCCGTGCAATCAACACACGCACGATATCCGTTTTACCTGCAGCCGCGGCATAACGCAAAGCAGCGCCCATGTAGTAGCGGCCATTACCCGGGCCCGGGTCAAACTCACAGGCGGCACAGGTAACGGGGTAGAACGGGCGGTTGAGGTCTGCATTTGCCATGGCCATAAAATAGGCGGTATCGTTCTTCTCCATTGCCTGCAAAGTCTGCGCAGCAAACACGGCGTCATCCTGCACCGCGGGAGCTTGGCCATACTCAAGCTGCTTCGTCTCGGGATTGCGACGGAGACGCACCGAAGCTGCATCTGCACCGGCCGCCAACAAAGCATTGGCTGCAGCCTCATTCTTCTCCTCGTTGAAAAGAACATAGGGAGTACAGTCAAAACTACCACGTTTATCAATGGCAAAGAACCCGGGGAGCTTCAAATAATCCTGCAAGGCATCGGCCTCATCCGCCAAAGACCAATCTTGCAAGCGTGTTTTTAATAAACGCTCGATTTCGGTGTCTTTGGTGTAGAGCCTTACAATTTGAAGGCAAGTGCACTCCCGCCCCGAATACAAAGAGCGAGCCTCGGCATTGGCCCCGCGCTCCAACAAAGCGGCGGCCATCTCTACCCCGCAATTGCCACGCAGGGCTACCAAAAATGGGCTTTCAGCCACACCTTCCTTCGGCTCGTAATAGGGCACTAAATCTAAAATATCAGGGTTACCGCACAGCACCACAGAATACATCCAGGGAAAATAATTGGCAGAGGCGTATGCCGGGAATTCCGCCCCGTGGCGCATCAGCAAGCGCACCATATCCGCATTGCCGGTACGCACCGCCAACAACAAAGGAGCGTTGCCGAATTCATCCACCCCATTGACATCCACGCCAGCATCTATCCACGATTGCACACTCTCCAAATCCTCAGTCAGCAGGGCTTGGCGCAGATTCCATGCCCCACTGCCAAAAGTTACGGTATGGAGGTTCAGACGATTGATTAAATGGGCACGCTTATCAGCGCGAGTCATTACATTGCGGGTCATTAACACACCGTTCCACCCCAAAAGCATACCAACCAGCCTCATGGGGCGATAATCTGCCGCGCTTTTGCCCTCATAATTACGGCGGGCGGGGTCGGCACCATGTTGCAGCAGCAATACCACCATGGCTTCAGCCACCTGCTCGTCTTCAACATGCATTGCAACCAATATCAGGGGCGTGTTGCCGTTGTTATCCACAGCATTCGGATTGGCACCGGCAGCTAATAACACTTCGGCAGCTTCAAGCGCCCCGTATTGAGCCGCAATATGCAGAGCCGACACCTCATCGCTGAGCGGACTACCATAATTATCCCACAGCATATCGTTAGGGTCTGCCTTGCGTTCTTTGAGCAGCCAGTTGATGGTATTAACGGCATTGTAACGCGCAGCTGCACGCAGCAAAGCACCGTTTTCCACACGGCCTTCAAAAAAAGAGGACTCGCCTTTGCGTTTGGAGGCAAACGGGCGCTTGCATACGGCATGTGTGCAAGCTAAAATGTCTGCCGGCACTTCCGGGCTGTCGGCCTTGAGAATTTCAACTAATCGCTCATGCTTTTCAACGCGAGCTTCAAAAGGCACACTCCCCTCTGCCTGCGGGTATTGAACCATAGGCAATGCCAACACTGACAACATAATAAAAAGTCCGGGTTTCATGGTAATAAGTAACAAAAATAATCCTAATTTTTGGACACGAGTCGCAGCCCTGTCGTTCAAATTTCAATCAAAAAAAACACCACTGATTATCAATTATTTACAGCTTCATATTTAATAATAACGGCACCATGTTTGCGCATAAGCTCAACATATGGGTCAAGCTCCGTCTCGTTGTAATCATACACGGGAAGCCCTTTGGCATCGGCCCCGTATTTAAGCAGTAGGCGCGCCACCTGCGGGGGATTCCACCGAGCATAAAGCAACGCACAGAGATTGAATCGAGAGTTTTCCGCAGCGTTGGGGTCTGCCCCGGCCTGCAACAACAGCTCCACAATTTCAACCGCATGAGGTCGCTCTAACACCGGCACACCCATTGCAGCAATGAGCGCGGGTATGCCATCCACACTACATGCATTGGGATTTGCCCCGGCTGCCAACAAACGGCGCACCCCGGCAACATCAGACATAGCAGCACACCACACCAGCTCGCGATCAAGAGTTGATTTAAGACCTAGTTTTTTAAGTTTCTTCACCATGAGCGGATTGTCTGAATAATGGGGCGGAATAAGAGCTAAATCAAGCGCATTGTGCCCGGCTTCGTTGCGGGCAAAGACATCAGCACCGCAAGATATGTAATAATCCAACAAGTGCATGGGGGCATCTACCTCCCCTTCATCTTCGTAATATTTTTCGCTGATAACACCGGGCAGCGCCAATATAGGGGTGTTACCGAGCTTATCACGCGCATTCACATCTGCCCCGTACTGCACCAATAAACGCGCTTGAGCAAGGCTGAATGTATTTTCACGGTCGGCGGCAGAATCAATGGTGAACAAGGGAGTTTGCCCCTGTTCATCCCGCGCATTGGCATCCATGCCATCAGCCAAGCGCTCTTGCAATACCTCTACAGAGCGATGCTCTATCTCTTGCCGCAAGAATGCCAAGTCCGCATCATGCCGGCAGGCAGCCAGCACGAATACACACCATAAAATGAAAAGATATTTTTTCATCACTTGAAAACACTCTATAATATATACGGAGCTTTTCAAGAAAATCTTTCAAAAAAAAATGACCCCAATGCATTTTTTTGCAAAGGGGGCAGAAGTGCTACATCATGCCCGCGATGGAACCAAGCGGCGAACATAACGCCACGCCGTATTGACAAGCACGGAAAACAGAATGGAACCGGCATAGACCACAATGGCCGACACCCATTTCAACTCGGGGATTTGTTGCATAACACTCGTCAGCATCATTGCCACCAACATGTGGTAATAGTATATGTTGGCGCTATGCTTCTCGCCGATTTTCTCAAGCCATTTGCATGCGGGAGCAGAAGAATTGATGCACACCATAAATATACAAACGGATACCGGGATGGTGAAAAGATAATAACAGCCACCACTGCATTTTAAGAAAAAGGCCTCTGCAAATGACAAAATCAGGCCTCCCGCTATCAAATAAGCATAATGTTTGCAACGGCTCAGTTTTTCCCTATGCTTGGAAACCAAATACCCAACGCTTATGCAAGGTAAGCCGACAGTCAGAAAGCTTTGATACAACCAACCGGAATAAAATCCACCCGGAACCAAAAAATGATATGAGGACATCAACAAGCTTATGGAAAAGAGAAAAGGCAAGGTATAAATAATTTTCTCGGGCATAAACTTCCGAATAAACGCGAATACCAGCAATGCCTCCCACAAGGCACTCAAATACCATAAGTGTGGCGCAATGACACCACCATGAAACAGGATAAAAACCACCTGTTTCAAAGAAAGCTCCACATGCTCCAATGAATTGAAGATGGCATATACCACATTGGTAAAGAGAGCCAGTACAAAAGCTTTTTTCGCCCATCTCAGAGAACGGGCACACACTTTGGAGATATTCTCATCATACAAAAAGAACCCGGTTATCATAAAAAAACAGGGCACCGCAATACACGTAAGCGGAATCAGCATATCCGCACAATACATACCTACATGGTACATTACAACAAACAAAGCGCATATTGCTTTGAGAACGTAGATATGTGAATATTTTATTCTTTCTGCATTCATCTTTCTGACCGTCATTGCGGCTCATTGCATGAGCACTCAAAGCAACTCAACAAATTTATTGATAAAAAGCGCGCCATCCTACCGCGATTTGAAACACACGGTAGGATGGCAATTAAATCCCCGATTTTATTTTAACTCTTCGCTACCGGGCTCGGCAGACTTACCGAGGTATGAGGGCAGCTCTACCCCCACACTGGAGGCAAGCTCATGCAACGGCAGCGTACCGGTAACAAGGTTCTGCACAAAGCCGCCAACGGAACCGGATTTGTCGTTGCCGCCACCCATGACCACCACCTTGTCGAAGCTGAGGCCACGCACGGCGCTGGCCTGTGTTTCCACAATCTGCGGCAGCTGCTCGGTGACAAGCAAACCGGAGGCAGCACGGGCATCGCCCGCAGCGGCCACAATCTGGCGGAAGCCACTGGCCTTAGCTTCAAGCGCAGCCTGAATGGCAGCAGCCTGACCACGGCCCACCAGCTCAAGGCCTTCACCCTCTGCCTTTTTCTTGAGGAGAAGAGCCTCTGCCTCACCCTTGGCAAGCTCAAGGGCGGCGTCACCCTCTGCCTTATTGGCAATCACCAAGGCTTGAGCTTTACCCTCTTGCTCTTTCACCAGCACGGCAGCAACGGCCTCGGCAGCAATCTCCTGCTTACGTTTCTGGATTTCGGCAGCCACAAGTTCGTTGGCTGTTTGAGTGGCGCGCTCAAGCTCGGCACGCTTCATTTCAGCCTCACGGTTGGCAATGTAGCCGGCCTCTTCGGCCTTGGCAGCCTGCTCTTTCTCTGCCACAACGGCAATACGGTGAGCCTCTGCCTGGCGCACTTTAAGGCGGGCGTTAGAGTCTGCCACCTTCATCTGTGCCTCGTTATTACCCTCAACGGCAGCGGCATTGGCCATGGCCACCTGCACAGTCTGGTCGCGCAGGGCCTCAGCCTTACCGATTTCACCACGGCGGGTTTCCTCTGCCACCTTAATCATAGCATCGTTAATGGCGCGGGCTGCAGCCTCCTGACCGAGAGCGGCAATGTAACCGGAGGCATCACGAATATCCGTAATGTTGGCGTTGATGAGGTAAAGACCCACCTTGTGCAATTCTACATCCACACCACCGGTAATGCCCTTGATGAGCTTCTCACGGTCGGCGTTAATTTCCTCAATGGTAAGAGAAGCGATAACCACACGCATCTGGCCCATGATGATTTCAGACGCAAGGTCACGGATATCTTGGCGGGTACGGCCCAGCAATCGGCTGGCGGCGTTCTGCATAATCTCGGGGCGGGTACTGATACCCACAATGAAAGAGGACGGCACGTCAACACGAATGTTCTGGCTGGAGAGCGCACCCTTCAGCGGCACATCGATATTGATGGGGTTGAGGTCCATGAAAGCGTAGTTCTGCACAATGGGCAGCACAAAAGTAGCACCACCGTGTATACACTTGGCAGACTTACCTGCGCCTACTTTACCGTAGACAATGAGGATTTTGTCAGAGGGGCACATCTTGTATCGGCTGAACAGCACGGCAATGGTACCCAGAATAAAGACAACGAGGGCAATTACAGCCACGATGCCTCCTACAGAATCGCCGGCGGCGATGAGCGTATGCGGTATGATTGTATTCATGATTTTTTTATTGAATTAAGATTTATCGGCAGAAGCATTAAGCGGGCGCACGGTAAGCTGGAACGGGGTAGCAGCCGTCACCACAATGGGAGTTTGCGCCGGCAACGGGGTATCGCCCTCTTGCACGGCAGCCATGGTAAGAAGCTGGCCGGGGTGAACCACCTGCACTTGGCCGCCGGGCTCGCCATTCGGCGGAATTGTGACATACACGGTACCGGTAAGCCCTACCAGCGTTTCATATTTGAGAGAACCATCAGACTTGAGGCTGTATATAAAACGCATGAGAAAAGCTACGAGCACAAACATGAGTACCCCCAGCAGTAAGCCCATGGTTATACCCATGCCTACGGTATTACCATTAACCACGGTAAGATACCCACCCCAGCCGAAACCGAGTATGAATGCTATGATAGCACGGGTGGAAAACATGCCGGCATCGCCATCTACTGCGCCGGCAGCGTCTGCCGCATCTGCTCCGTCTGCCACATCGGCCACGGCAGATATGATGAACATGACAATGGAAATAAGGGTTGCAGCCCATGCAATCACGCAAAAAATACCCACGGCGGTGTCAAAATGAGGCAACAGCTCCGCCGTTCTTAATACATTGACTATCCACGACCAAATATCAGCGATTATTTCCATAAAGTTTAGTTTTTACTACACTCATTTTACACGCAAGCCGTTTACGGGTCAAACAGAAAGTGCGCCACAGCACAAATTCTTCATTTTTTTGCATCAGACTCAGAAATTTGTCTTGCATCTTGTTGATAAGCTGGTATTATACCCGCACCTCTTAAGGTCGATTTGCCGCAGCCACGAAAAATCAACCCATAAACAAGAGAAATATACGACAATGGCCGAAATCAACGTCAACGACTTCAAGCTCAACGAGCAGGATACAGGTTCCACCAGCTATCAGGTAGCAGTGCTTACCAAGCGCATCGCTCACCTTACACAGCACCTCAGCACCAACAAGCACGACCACTCTTCACGCCGTGGTTTGCTCATGATGGTTGCTCGTCGCCGCAAGCTGCTCGATTATGCTAAGCGCACGAACAACGAGCTCTACAAGAGCCTGCTTGTTCGCCTTTCCCTCCGCCACTAATCAGCGGCAGAGAGAAGCTTCGAGAAGTCTCGAAAATCGAACATTCACAAAAACCCGCAGAGAGGTCGAACTCTGCGGGTTTCTGTTTTGTGCCGAAAGAAAAAAACTTAGTAGCGATACTCGATATGTACTTTTTCTCCCGCAGCATGGAAGGTGTGCGGCACACCGTCTATCTGCAACTGAACAGAGCCATCGGTCAAAGCAGCCTCGCGAGATGTAGCAAGACCATCAGCCTGAGAAATTGTACTGTCTACCCGCAATTTAAGTTGATACGCCTCTAAACGAACCGTTGATTGCGAAGCGGCATCTGTACCAAGATGAGTAACAGCCTCGCGCACGAAAATATGACCGGCGTATTCTGTGGAACTTGCCCATTCACCACTCAGCGCCCCCTGTACCTCGGCTCCTGCCCCATTGCAGAAACGGAATGTTACCTGCATGGTGCCGAATTGAGCACCGGGAGCGGCCTCCGTTAACACCATTTTTTCAATCTTCAGCTCCTGTTCATTTTCCGCAGCAGCCACAAAATGATAAGACATCTCAGCCGCAACACACCCCTCCGGCACCACGGCAACAGGCTCTGCAACTACCGCCCCTCCACCACCGCCACCACACCCCACCAAACAAGCCACGGTGCTTAAAACTGATATGTATGTACACTTCATACTATGAAAGCTAACAAAACCCTAAACAGATGTCAAGTTGCAAATTCGCTTCGAGATACCAAGATTCCTCTACTTGACACGGTTCAAGCAGTAATGGAAATAATAAGCTTGTGCAAAACATCACGATCATCTAACTGAGAAGAGACGAGTTGACGATCAGCAGTGGCGCAATTACGCAGGTCTCGACGGGCTTTTTTTAGTGTTAGCTTGCCACAGGTACGGGCGGCATTAAACAGCGCATAGGCATTGGGAGTGCCATCCTTTTTAAGCGGCAACATTTTGCGGTCTTGCGGCAACAACTTATTGAGCGCAGATTCAAAGGAGCGATAATTATCTGCCTTAATGTTGAAAGCATCCATCAACAAACGGGCACAGAAACGATTGCGCACGGTTGGTACAATGGCGGCACGCATAATGGAGACAGCCTGTTCGCCATGCTCCAACTGCTCGTTTATGAGGCGCACAGCCAACCGGCAATCGTTTTGCTCAATGGCGCGCGATATCTCAAAGATAACACCGTTGCGAGATACGGCCACCATCAGGTCAATATCTTGCAGGGAGATACGTCGGCGGTCAGGGCCCAAGTAAACATCAATTTTTGCCAATTCATTGGCAATTTGGCGAGAACTTTCATTAACGCGTTGCACAAACAAATCGAGCGCGTTGTTATCAAACGTGAGCCCATATGGCTTAGCCATGCGCAGGGTGAGGGCCGCAACCTCGCTCTCCCAACCGGGTTTGGAGATATCAATCTTGGAGAACTCTTTTACCTCTGCCACCTTGCCCAACTGTTTGAAGAAGCTGCGGCGTTTGTCCATCTCTGCACTACTGAGCACAAAGAAAGTATCGGCAGGCAGGTTTTCCAAAGCAGCAACAAGACCATCCATTGCCTCTTGAACCGCTTCGGAACGGGCCCCGGACGGGGTGTCTGCCAAAAAGGTGGCGCCTTTGAGCCATATCACCTTGCGGCCACCGAACATGTTAAACATTTGCAAGCCCGAAACGGCGCGCTGAATAATGCTCACCGCTTCATCAGCCGTGGCGGCGGCACCGTCAATCATCTCATCGCCCCAACCATCGCCACCGGCGGTCAAGTCGGTATAAGTTTTGAGCGCAGCACTGCCTGCCGCGCCCTCATCGCTACCGAAAAACACATATGCTGAGGCTTCGCTTGCCATAATGATATTATACCCCACCCCCCACCACGAGTCAACCTAAAGGAGTGTATGCAGTGTTAATTTTTAGCTCAAGCTTGGTCACCGGCACCAGGACGTTGTTATGAATCATTTTCTGTTCAGCTTTGAAAATACTACAAAAAACAAAATGAAGCGCCTTGACTCTGCGGGGGTGAGGTGTTAAAATAGCGCAAATCTAACGTCTTTTGAACTATGATCAGGTTTGCCTCTACAGATTGTCGCCGCGAGACCGGTAATATCAAATGGGACTTGCAGGGGCCGCTGCCGTTCGGCATAGCGGACATGGATATTGAGAGCCCGCCCTGCGTGGTAGATGCTTTGCAGGCTCGTCTTAACCACCGTTTCTACGGCTACGCATTCATGACAGATGAGTTACGCGCAGCCATCACCGCCTATCTCAAGAGCAAGCACGGGGTAGAAAATGCCAAGCCTGAGTGGTTGCACGAGTTACCGGGCTGCGTACCGGCCTTTACTTTGGTAGCCCGCACGGTATGCCCGAAGCCCGAGCACGAGGTGCTGGTGTGCTCCCCCACATATCCGCCCATGCTGCACTGCCATGAAGATGCCCGTTGCAGTTTGCTGACAGTACCGTACGTATACAACAACGAGCGCTGGGAGTTTGACTGGGAGGCTATGGAAGCCACTGTAACCCCCAACACCAAGTTGTTCTTGCTGTGCAACCCGCACAACCCGTTGGGGCGTGCCTGGAGCCGCGAGGAAATGGAGAAGGTGGCAGACTTCTGCGAGCGCCACGACCTCATCCTCTGCTCTGACGAGATTCACTGCGACTTGGTGCTGGATGAAGACAAGAAGCACGTGTGCGCCCTCACCTTGCCCGAGCGCATTCAGCAACGCACCGTGATGCTGAGCGCCCCCAGCAAGACCTTCAACATTGCCGGCATTTGCTTCACCTACATGGCCGTGCCCAACGATGAACTGCGCGCCGCCATTCGCAAGACTCAAGGCCACAGCTTGCCCACCCTCAACGTATTTGCCTATGCCGCCTCTTTGGCAGCCTACACACAGGGTTGGGAGTGGCACGAGCAGCTGCTCAAAACACTACGCACCAATCGCCAAACTGTTATTGACTATGTAGCAGAGAACTTGCCCATGATTAAGACCCGCCACCAAGAGGCCACCTACTTGGCATGGTTAGACTGCTCTGCACTGGGTGTAGAATCCCCGCACGAGTTCTTCCGCAGCAATGCCGGTGTTTATTTGGACAATGGCGCCAACTTCGGCGACCCGCAGTGCGTACGCCTCAACTTTGCCACCAGCCCCGAGATGCTGTTACAAGGGCTCAACGCCATGAAGAAGGCGGTAGATGAGCTTTATGCCTCACGCGCCTGATTACGGCAGAACATTTCCCGAAAAAGCATCGCACCTGAATGGTTGCGGTGCTTTTTGCTTGCTATATCCGGCACTTGTTTGCTAGAATATCAACATGAAACGCCCTTTATTTTGCGAGCTTTGCCCTTTAGCTTTCCGCCTATCGAGACTGAAAGGGATTTTACTGCGCAAATTAAAAGACGCCGTAAGCAAATGGCGTTTCTGCAAAGAGAAAGAGGCTCACCCTCTTGCGCATACCGTAGCGAAGCATAGTTCTTTGATACGCCGCAAGTTAGAGGGCGTAGATGAAGTTTTGCAAAACAACAAGGCTAAAAACCTAGCCTTGGCAGCGCCGTGCATCAACGGTATACTCATACGCCCGGGCGAAACATTTTCCCTTTGGCGCTTAATCGGCAACACTACGGCGCGCAAAGGCTATCTGCCCGGGCTTGTCATAGCATGTGGCAAACCCACGGCAGGCGTAGGGGGCGGCATGTGCCAACTGTCTAACCTACTACATTGGATGGTGCTGCACTCTGCCCTCACCATTACGGAGCACCACCACCACGAGCGCTTCAACCTTTTCCCGGATGACAGGCGTCAGGTTCCCTTCGGGCTGGGTACCAGCATTGTCTACAATTACTTGGATTACCGCTTCACCAACAACACCTCACGCACCTATCAACTTCTATTGTCAACTGATGGTGAATATCTGCATGGAGAATTGAGGGCAGATGCTGCAGAAGAATACTCCTACCGCATCAGGGTAGAAAAAGACTGTTTTATTAAAGAACAAGACGGTATATACCGCTGTAGCGACATATACCGTGATGTGACTTCCACGGACGGGGCAACCCGCTCAGAGCCCCTGCTGAGCACGCATGCTCGCGTGATGTACGATGTGCCCGCCGACCGTATTACTGAATCTTAAACCCGCCGCGCAACAAGCGGAACAAGGCCAGTGTGCGGGGCCAATCTTCCGGCTTGTCATCAGACTCGGGGAATAGCTTCCCCTCGGGTATGCGAGCGTAGCGCTCTTGGGCGCGAGAATGCGAAAGCTCTCTGAGACCGATGGAAAACACAGCCCCCAGCGCTAAAAACTCGCGAGCCAGTTCATGAGACCCATTCCAGGCATGTAGCAACACACGAGGCAAGGTGTTGCAGCGAGCGCGTTCTTTGAGAATGCCCAGCAGCTCTGCATGGCTGCGCACGCAGTGCAAATGCACCAAGCGGTCGTGCCGAAATGCGGCGCCCAGGTGCAAATGCAACAGCATGCGCTGCGCTTCGAGCGTTGCCAGATGCTTCTCCGAAGCATCTAAACCTGTTTCGCCAACCTCGGCATTGGGGTAGCGGTAGAGGTAATCATCCAGCTCAAACGCGAACTCTGCGGGGTCTTCCACTTCATGCGCATGCCACGGGTGTATACCGAAGGCGGGGGTCATGCCCTGCACTGTAGCCAGGCGGGGCCAATCCTCACGCGTAACGGAACAAATACTGCCACCGGCGGGGTTGGGGTGGTGTGTGTGGTAATCTTTCATATCAAATGAGGCCGTGTTCTGCAAAACTGTAATAGGGGCAGGCGTAATCGCTATCTGCCGCGCCGATAATCACATGGTCCAACAAGGGGATACCCAAAATACGCCCGGCTTCTGCAATGGCATGGGTAAGGGCTTTATCTTGCTCGCTGGGCACTGTACTACCGCTGGGGTGGTTGTGCGCCATGATGATTTTGCATGCATTGTAGCGAATAGCCGGTGCAAACACATTGCGGGCATGCGTAATCATGCGGGTAAGTGTACCGGTAGCCACTCGCTCCATCCTAATGAGGCGGCGGCGGGCATCCAATAACAAAACGCACAGCACCTCTTGCAGCTCAAAGCGCAGCTCGCCCACCAAATATTCGTAAACAAGCGAGGCATGGCTCATATCGCACCGGTGCATCAGGTCTCGTGCAGCACGTTGCCCCAGTTCGAAGCCGGCAGCCAATGTAGCAGCTTTCGCTTTGCCTATACCTTTTACCAGGCAGCGTATGTCTTCTGCCTCCATCTGACCCAACTCTGCCAGAGAGCCGGCAGACTTCTTTACTTGGGCCGCCAGTTGCAGCACGTTGCACCCTTGCATACCCGTACGCAAAAATATGGCAATCAATTCTTCATCGCTCAAAGCGCGGCGCCCTCTTAAAAACAGCTTCTCGCGTGGCAATTCATCCGCCGGCACGCTGTCCAGCAATTTGACGGATTCGGAATCAGAGTTAATGGGGAGCGACATATGCGTAACAATCCGGAAAAAGGAGGCACCTGCAAGAGAACCGTGCTCCGGCAGGTGCCTGAATAAGATTTATTGTATTATCTTTACCCTGTTTTAGGCATCAGGGAAGGTCCAACATATCATTCACGATGTTGAGAGACTCGCGAAGAACGGGGTCGAGGCCGGAGGGATACTCGACATCCTCTTCCAACTCTTCTTCAGGGTCTTTCACCTCATCCATGTATTTCTCGTCATCCTCAGAGGTGATAATGGGAAGCTCCTTGCTGTCAACGTCCTCCAGCTTGAGGCGACGTATGCACAAGTTGGCGGCATCGGACTCTGCCATAGCAGCATAGCGAACCTTGCGCTCCTCATTAATGGCCTTCTGGCGCTGTACCAAGGCCTCATTTTCTGCGGCACGCTTCTCCTTGTTGAGGGAATCGGCATTGGCCTTGATAATACCGCGACGGTAGTCGATGTACCACTTGGTATCTTGCAGGTCCTTATCTGCAGCCACACGAGCAGAGCTGCGCTTAATCAGCTCGGGCATAATGCGGGCGATACGGCCATCTTTCACGTAGCCGGCAGCAGCGGGGATTTCATCGTAAGGCAACACGTAGTCAAGCTCAGCCTCACCCAGCTGCAGGGCAGCCGTGGTCATGGGCAGCACAATATCACTCTCCACACCCTTCTTCTGGGTAGAGGCACCGTTAATACGGTAGAACTTCTGCACCGTTACCTTAATCATACCGGCACCCTCACGGGAGGAATAATAGGGCAGATAATCTGCCAAGCTGCGGGGCACCTGCACCGTGCCCTTACCGAAGGTGGACTCATCACCAACGATGACGGCGCGACCGTAGTCGGCCATGGCGCCGGCAAAGATTTCGGAGGCAGAGGCACTCAGCTTGTTGCATACTACAACAACTTCGCCCTTGAAGATTTTCTTACCGCTCACGGTAAGACGCTCGCGCTGGCCACGGGCATCGCGTACCTGAACTACGGGGCCGGCACCGGTGAAGAAGCCCACCATCTTGCGAACCTCCTCCAGAGAACCACCACCGTTGAAACGAAGGTCAACGATAAGACCTTCCACGTTTTCCTCATTCATGCGCTGCAGAAGCTTCTTCACATGGGCTGCGCAACGAGCACCGCCGGAGTCATCCAAATCCATGTAGAAGGAGGGCAGCGTCAGAATACCGATGCGGCGCACCTTGCCATCAGCCGTCTTCATCTCCACAATCTTGGCGCTGGCCAAAGACTCGGACATGGGAACCTCATCGCGAACGATAATAACCTCGCGTTCCTCTGCACTTTCGCCGGAGAGCACACGCAGTTTCACAGGCACGCCCTTTTTGCCACGTACCAAATCAACAACTTTATCGATGCTCATGTACATGATGTCAACCCACTGACCATCATTGCAGCTGTCTACGGCAATAATGCGGTCGCCGAGCTTAAGCTGGCCATTCTTGGCAGCGGGGCCACCCTTCACAATACCTTCAATGCGAGTGGTACCGTCATCCTGCTCGCTGAGCTGAGCACCGATACCCACGATGGAGGCCTTAATCATGTCCTTGAAACGCTTTTCCTCTTTAGCGCTCATGTAATCGCTGTGCGGGTCATAGGTACGAGCCACAGCGTTAAGCAAGGTTGCCACCATATCTTCGGTGTCTGTCTCTTGAACCTCGTTGCGAAGGCGCTTGAGGCGGGCAGCCACTTTCTCCATAACGGGCTTCTCCTTGAGGGTGGGATCGGGTTTACCCTTTTCTGCAGCCAAACGGCTTACATTTTCGCGGCGCAGCACCTCAGTGAGCACCATATCATCAATCATATCGCGCCAAGCTTGGTCAAGCTCTTCCTGATTTTTGGCACGGGGCAGCTTGCGACGTTGAATCGGCGTGGTGCGGTCAGAATCAAATGCCGGCAAGCCGTTTTTAGAATACTCTTCCACCAACTGCTCAGCCTTAGAAATCTGAGCCAGTGCGCGTGTGGCGTACTCTGCATACAGAACCTCTGCCAAGGCGCGGGTTTTGCCGGCCAGCAAATAGTCACCGAATGAACCTGCATACTTTGCACGCAGCGCTTTTACGTCTTCCTCCGTGAAATAGAGATGCTGGGGGTCTACGCTCTCCAAGTAGCTCTCAAAGAACTTTTCATACATCGCCTCAGAGAAACGAATGCGAGAATAGTGTGCATTCTGCAACACCAAAGCGAACTGCTTACCAATGGTATCATAATCCGGCTCGGCATAACCGACGGATGTACAGGAAACGAACCCGGCTGCCGCAGCAGATACCGCAAGGGCCATGCTGCGAAGGCGGCTCAGTATATTGATTTTCATAATGTGTAATAATGTGGATTGTATGTCTCTGCGTCAAAGGCAAGAGCTGCGCGAATATCTTTTACAAGACACCTTGCAAATATAGACACCGAAAACTGCCGAATCTATCAAAAAAAGAAAAAATATGACAAACAGCAGCCGCAGACTCTACAGCCGGGCAATTAGGCCTTGCGACTCTTACGGGGCTTACGGGCTTTGACCAGTTTGTAACCGAGCGCGGCACAAAGCTCACCGAGCTGGTGTTCAAGGAGAGCCACTCGTTTTTTGGCATCTTTGAGGGAAGATTCCAAGTGAGAGGCCTTTATCTTGGCTTTACGAGCATCATTTTTGAGAGTTTTAGCCTCAGCAGCTACGCACACCTCCGTATTTTTAACCTTACGACGCCCTTTGGGTTGAGGTTGAAAACGAGAAGCCATTGCATCTTCTGCCTGCTTTTTCCAAAGCGAAATCAAAGTAGCGGCAATGCCCTTTTCTTTAGCAACATCCTGAATGGAGCGTTTTCTGGAAAGCACCAATTTGACGATTGCCAATTTTTCTTCCGGAGAATATGAGGATCTGTCTTTCATAAAATGAATATCTGTACAGTATATATACCCGTTTCAACACGTACTTGCAAGCCTAAAAAACATAAACGCATGCATTATAATATGATTTTTACCTACTTTTGCATGTGAAAATCAATCTAAAATAACTATAAGGCACTATTCTATGCAGCCATCATTTTGCCGATAAAAAAAATAAAAACAGTCGACGTTAAAACACATACAGCATCATAATTAATACTGAGGTATGCGTATGGTAAACACCGTACAATGCTGTGGGGCACTGCTTACGCTGATACTGCCGCCATGAGCCTCTACCGCATTGCGTACAATAGACAACCCCAAGCCGGTTCCTTTTACCTTACCGGTTTTATCTGCCCTGTAAAAGCGATTGAAAATGTAAGGCAAATGCTCTGCTTCTATACCCACGCCATTATCCTGCACGCGAATCAGAAGCGCACCATCATCCGCCACGGCAGAGGAAACCTCCAGCCTAAGCCCGGCTTCCGAGTTATTTTTCAAAGCATTATCCAGCAAATTAAACATAATTTGAGACCAATAAAACTTATCACCTTTCAGCATCAACGGTGTGCAATGCAAAGCCACTGCAAGCTCCACCCGGCGGCTTTGCAGCATACTTTCCAGTTGCAGGGCGACATCTGCTACCAGCTCAGAGAAATCAAACTCTTCCAGCCGCAGTTGCAGGGAGCGCGCATCCTCCAGCTTAGATACCGTCAGCATGCCCTCAACCAAATGCATAATGCGCTCTGTATGCCGAAGCATGACATCCAGTGCGCGGGCGCGATACGCCCCATCCGCAGCAGCATCCGGATTTTCTGCCAGCGTTTCAAGATATCCGCGCAGAATCGTGAGCGGGGTGCGCAGCTCATGCGAGGCATTGGCCACGAAATCTCGGCGTATCACTTGCGTGCGGTAAGATTCGGTCACATCATGAAACACCACGCCGATGTGACGGTCTGTATTACGCAGAGGCGTAGCCGTAAGCACATAGTGGTGCTCCTCGCCCTGCACCGGCAGCGAGAGCGTTCGCGTCTCTTGCCGCTGCGCAACCAACAGCTCCGCAAGCACATTTTTCAGCTCACAGCCAGGCAACAGCTTCAGCAAATTAGGACATCGGGCCACATCCATATCCAACAGTGCCCCGGCGGGCTGATTCCCCATCACCACACGCCCCGAGGGGCGCATCAACAGAAACGGCACTCCCAACGCCTCCAAAAATAATGACTTATCATTACGCACGTGAGATTCCATCTCGCGCAACATACGCCGCAGGTATTCTTTCTCCGTAATATCATTATGCCTTTGCTGCCGTAATTTTTCCATATGAAAATACAGAACAATACACGGCAAAACAAATGCAGCAATCACTAAAGCTACCGTTATATCCCAACTAATCACGACTCAGTTTTTCTGCCAGTATAAATTATCGGCCATGTAAGTCAATGAGATTTTTAGCATCATGCCTTAAAACATTACATGATTAGGGCTTGACTTCACCATACGAGTTGGTAGTATTGGGGTACTTATGACACAGGAAGCCCTTCTTAAATTACTGGAGACGGACGCACGCCTGAGCGACCGGCAGATTGCAGATCGCCTCGGCGTGAGTGTATCTGAAGTTGCCGCAGAGCGAGCTACCCTCGAGCAGGAGGGCAAAATCGTTGGCTACCAAACCATTGTTAACCACGATGAGCAAGGCGTTTCTGCCTTCATCGAGGTACGCTGCACCCCGGAGCGCGGCGAAGGTTTCGACCGTTTGGCCCAACGCATTGCCCGCTTTGAGGAGGTAAAAAGCTGCTACCTGATGAGTGGTGGTTTTGACCTGCTGGTACTGGTAGAGGCAGAGAACCTGCAAGGGGTGGCTCGCTTTGTGAGCGAGAAGCTCTCCAACCTGCACGGCATTTTGTCTACCGCCACGCATTTCCTGCTGAAAACCTACAAGCTTAACGGCCTTAAGTTCCACGAAGAACCCGAGAGCGACCGTATCAGCGTAGCCCCCTGAGTAGTGCCATGAATTGGGAACGCATATTATCCAAGCAAGTTGTGGATTTGCCCAAATCGGGCATCCGCGAGTTCTTTGACCTTGTTACCGGCAGCAAAGACATCATCTCTTTGGGCGTGGGCGAGCCGGACTTCGTAACCCCGTGGAATATTCGTGAGGCAGCCATCTCCTCTCTGGAAAAAGGGCGCACCACCTACACCAGCAACTACGGGCTTGAGAGCCTGCGCCGTGCCATTGCCACTTATGTAGAAGACTTTTTCAAGGTCTCTTACAACCCGCTTAACGAGATATTGCCCACCGTAGGCGTAAGCGAGGCCATAGACCTGGCCCTGCGTTGCTTGGTCAACCCCGGCGATGAGGTATTGTACCACGAGCCGGCCTACGTAAGCTATGCACCCTCCGTGCTGCTGAGCTACGGCTCCCCCAAGGTGGTAGAAACCGGCATAGAAGACCTCTTTGCGCTCAACCCCGCCAAGCTTGAGGCCGCCATCACACCGCGCACCAAGGTGTTGATGCTCAACTTCCCCACCAACCCCACCGGCTCCATTGCTCCCAGAGAAACCCTGGAGGCCATTGCCAAGATTTGCATCGAGCGCGACATCTTCGTGCTGACAGACGAAATCTACTCTGAGCTGCGCTACGATGGGGAAGAGCACACCAGCATAGCATCCCTGCCCGGCATGAAAGAGCGCACCCTGCTACTGCACGGGTTCTCCAAAGCCTTTGCCATGACGGGTTTCCGCTTGGGCTACGCCTGCGGCCCGAAGGAGCTCATCGACCAAATGATGAAGATACACTCCTACACCATGATTTGTCCCACCATCACCAGCCAAGAGGCCGGCATAGAAGCTCTGCAAAATGGCATACCTGCCATGCTGGAGATGCGCGACAGCTACCACCGCCGCCGCGACTACATTGTGGGCCGTTTCAATGATATGGGCATGGATTGCCACCTGCCCGGGGGTGCATTCTACACCTTCCCCAGCATCAAGCGCTTCGGTCTCAGCTCCAAAGAGTTTGCCATGCGCCTACTCAAAGAGGCTAAAGTGGCAGCCGTACCCGGCACCGCATTTGGTGCCTGTGGCGAGGGCTACCTGCGCTGCTGCTATGCCACCAGCATGCAATTGCTCATAGAAGCTTGCGATAAAATGGAACGCTTCTGCGAATCGCTCTGAAGAGCGATTCGCAGAAGCGATTTACAATTTACCATTTACAATTTACAAAGTCTCTTATTCAACTGAGCAACATCATGAACAAGCAAGATTTACTTATTCGCACCAAACAATTTTCCTTGCGAATTATTAATCTTGCTGCACAAATGCTTAAACAGCCGGGTGTAGCCCGAATCTTAGCAGACCAAATATTGCGTTCCGGAACAGCAGTCGGTGCTAACTACCGTGCAACTTGCATTGCTAAGAGTGATAAAGACTTTTTAAACAAGCTTAAAATTTGCGAAGAAGAAGCAGATGAAACAGGCTTTTGGCTGGATATGTTGATAGAATCCGGAACTATGAGACCGGAGTTGCTGCAAGATTTACGTGACAAAGCATCTCAAATTACCGCCATTTTGACAGCTTCTATCAAAACGAAAAAATTGCACATGCAACAAAAAACTCATAGCTAACAAAAAAGCCCTTCTTGGAGCTTTGCTCATTTGTAAATTGTAAATGGTAAATTGTAAATCACAAACAATAACAGACAGAGCTTTATATCGCACCTGCGTCTACCCCTTAGCCATTTTCATGGGCTTTACGCTCGTATTGGCATTCGGGGGGGAGGCCATAAAGTGGGATCACCCCGATGCCGCCTGGTGGCAACGCGCCCCTGAGATGCTGCTCTACCCGCTGCAAACCCTTGTTTGCGGGTGGTGGCTATGGCATGTGCGCAAAGAAATGCAGTGGGACTGGGCATGGCGCCCCTGCCTGTTGGCCGTGTTGTTCGGGCTGGTAGGCATAGGGCTGTGGATGATCCCCTACTTTGCGGGGTGGATACCCGATACCGGCAACGGCTTTATGCCCGAAAAGGTATTCGGCGAGGGCAGCGCGCTGACCATTGCAGAATATGCCATGCGTTTTGTACGCGCAGCCGTCATCGTTGCATTTGCCGAAGAGTTATTTTGGCGCGGTTTCCTGATGCGCTGGTGCATTAACCGCGATTTTCCGCAAAGCGTTGCCATAGGCACTCACAGTTGGTTAGCCTATGGTGTTACTACGGCCGCATTCATGCTGATACACAGCCCGGCAGACTGGGGCGGCGCCTTTATCTACGGGTCCCTCACCTACCTTTTAGTCATTAAAACCAAGCGCATTACACCCGCCATTGTCATGCATGGCGTGGCCAACGCCACCATGGGCATTTGCGCCATCTGTTTCAACCTGCCACACCTCTGGTAATCTCTCCATGCAAGCATTCATTTTAGGTGCCGGTTTAGGCACTCGGCTAGAGCCCCTCACTTTCATCCTCCCCAAACCGCTGATGCCGGTCTTTCAAAAACCGCTCATTCAGCACACCATGGACCACTTTATGAAGGCAGGGGTCACAGAGTTCATCATCAACACCTCCACCCTGGAGCTCGCCTGGGATAAAGCGTTCCCCTGCCCCGACCCGCAATACCGAGGCTGCCCCGTCACATTCAGCCACGAGGACGAACCGCTGGACTCCGGCGGCGGCGTGAAAAAAATTCTTCCGCTCTGGAAAGAGGGCCCCCTCATCGTTCACAACGGCGATATCCTCACCGACATTCCCTTGGGGGATTTGCTGGCAGAACACCGCCGCAGCGGTAACTTGCTCACCATGGCACTGCGCAGCATAGACGGCAAGCGCAACGTGGGCTTCGATGAAGCAACCAGACGTATCACCGACATGCGCCATGCACTGGGCATTAACCCCGGCACACACCAATTTGCCGGCACCTACATCATGGAGCCCGAGGTCGCCCGACTCTTCCCCTCAGAAGACAAGTTCTCCATCTTCCCCGTTTGGTTGGAGCTCATTAAACAAGGCCTCGCCGGCGGTGTTGTTTTTGACTGGGCAAACTGGCACGAAATCGGCAACCCCGCCGGCTACCTCGATGCCATCCTCGAGCTGCCCAACAGCCAGCGCATTCACCCCACCGCTACCATCTCTGCCCTTGCAGAAGTGGGTGAAGACTGCATGGTAGGGCAAGATGCTGTTATACCCGCCGGCTGCGAGCTGGATGACTGCATCGTGTGGCCCCGTACCCACGTTACCCCCGGCACCTACCGCCGCGCCATCATCACCCCGCGTATCACCGTGCAGGTTTAACGCCAGCCTACATATCACAACAGCCGTTTACCATTTTCCGAAACCGCCCACCCCCCCCGAGGGCGGCTTCTTTTTCTGTTTTGCGTGCCCGAAATATGCCCTTTCCGTCAAAATAAAATGACTAATACGCACTCGTAATTAGAGTTTACTCTAATTACATGCAAAAAAAACGTCCATCTGAGCGGAATTTTCTTTTCAGAGCGGGGTAAGATGTGGTAGAATGTGTGCAGCGTAGAAAGGGCGCAATGGCAGGGCTGTATACAGGCGCCAAGCGACCTTATCTCGAACACCATACTCACAAAACACATATGGCTATAGATCCCAAATTACTTGAAGACCTTGAGGCCCGCAGACGTAAGATTAAGTACGCTGCGACACAAGAGAAGTATGATGCCCGCCACGCGAAGGGAGATTGGACGGCACGCGAGCGCATTGCATGCCTGTTTGATAATGGCTCCTTTACAGAAATCGGCATGCACACCAAGCACCATTGCAGTAACTTCGGCATGCTGAGCAAAGACATCCCCGGTGATGGCATTGTAACCGGCTTCGGCTTGGTAAACGGGCGTCCGGTAGCGGCAGCATCTGCCGACTTCTTGGCGCAGGGTGGTTCTTTGGGATACATGCACGCCCAAAAGATTTGCGACGCCCAGCAATACGCACTCAAGGGCGGCATGCCCGTGATTCAGATTAACGACTCCGGCGGCGCCCGTCTGCAAGAGGGTGTAGACTCCCTCACAGGCTTCGCTAACGTATTCTACAACAACGTAGCAGCCAGTGGTGTAGTACCCCAGATTTCCCTTATCCTCGGCCCCTGTGCCGGCGGTGCAGCCTACTCCCCTGCCTTGACAGACTTCATCATCATCCGCCGTGGCGGTGCAGCCGGCATGTACATTACCGGCCCGAAGGTGATTGAGCAGGTGACATACGAGAAATGCACCATGGATGAGATTGGCGGTGCAGATGTGCACTCCTCCGTCTCCGGCAATGCCCACTTTGTAGCCAACAGCGATGAAGAAGCCATCAACATTGCCAAGAAGCTGCTCACCTACCTTCCCTCCAACAACACGCAAGACCCGCCCCACGAGCTTTCTTGCCCGCTGGATATTGCCGATGATGAAGGCATGAACGACATCATCCCCGAGAGCAACACCACCCCGCTCGACATGCAGAAGGTGATTGCCCGCTTGGTAGACGAAGGCAGCTTCATGGAGGTACACGCCAACTTTGCAGGCAACGTCATCGTAGGCTTCGGCCGCATTTGCGGTGTTGTAGTAGGCATCATCGCCAACCAACCCGCCGTGAAAGCCGGTTGCTTGGACATTGACGCCTCCGACAAGGCAGCTCGCTTCATCCGTTGCTGCGACTCCTTCAACATTCCGTTGGTAAACTTGGTAGACGTACCCGGCTTCTTGCCCGGCAAGCAACAGGAGCGCGGTGGCATCATCCGCCACGGCGCCAAGATGATTTTCGCCTACTCTTCTGCCACCGTACCCAAGGTGACCATGATTCTTCGCAAGGCATACGGCGGTGCCTATATCGCCATGTGCTGCAAGGGCTTGGGTGCCGATGCCGTGTACGCATGGCCCACAGCAGAGATTGCCGTAATGGGCGCACAAGGTGCCGTACCGGTACTGTATGGCCGCGAGCTCAAGGGCATTGAGGACGACGCAGCCCGCGAGGCACGCCGCCAAGAGCTGCTCAACGAGTACACCGAGGCCTTCTACAACCCGTACGCCGCAGCTGCATCTGACCAGGTGACCGAGGTAATCAACCCCAAGGAGACCCGCGCCAAGATTGCCCTCACTCTGCGCACCCTCCTCAACAAGAAAGAGACGCGCCCTGCCAAGAAACATGGCAACATGCCGCTCTGATTCTCTTTTTCCAATTAAAACCAAAACATGATCAACACATTCAATACACTAGCAGCCATTACGTGGGAAGCCTTCATGAAGGCATTCACGTATCAGCTTACGGGTATGATTGTGGTGTTCGGCTGTCTGGTTCTGCTTTGGCTTATCCTCGAAGCCTCCGGCGCGGTAGCAACCCGCTTGGATGCCAAGAGAAAAGCCCAAGCAGAAGCAGCACGCGCAGCAGCAGCTGCCGCCGCACCCGCACCTGCTCCCGTAGCTCCGCAGCCGGCTGTGGCACCCGAGCTGACACCTAAACAGGTAGCAGCCATTGCCGCCGGTATTTATGATGCAGCAGCCTCCAGCATTACGCCCGAGGTTGTGGCCGCCATTGCCGCCGCCGTTAAGGTGACAGTCGGCTCCGAGGCCCGCATTCTGGACATCCAGCCCGTTAACACCGGCTATGCCCAAAGTGGTCGCACCGCCATCATGAACTCTCATTCCTTCCCCACCCGCGGTTAATCCCCGCACAAAAAACTTCTTAAACTTAACAATCTAACATAATTACAATACAATGAAACAACTCCGCATTACCGTAGCCGGCCAGACCTTTGACGTAACCGTAGAAACCGTAGGTGGCAGCCTTGCTGCAGCTCCCGCTCCGGCTCCCGTAGCCGCCCCCGTAGTAGCTCCCGCTCCCGTTGCTGCACCCGTAGCAGCCCCGGCTCCCGTTGCAGCCCCGGCTCCCGCCCCCGCAGCAGGTGCAGGCACCCCCGTACCCAGCCCGCTGGCAGGCAAGGTTGTATCTCTGGACGTAACACCCGGCACAGCCGTTAAGGAAGGTGACCAAATCATGACCCTCGAGGCTATGAAGATGAACACCGTTATCTACGCCCCCGCCAACGGCACCGTTACCTCCTTTGCCGTAGCTCCCGGCGACACCGTTGCTGAGAACCAGCCCCTCGCTTACCTCGGTTAATCCCCATCACGGGAAATATTCGGTCCTGCACGCACACGGTACGTAGCAGGAATACAACGAACATAAATATATATAGCTGATATGCAACTTTTAGAATCCCTCATGGATTTCCTGAGTGGCGTAGGTCTGTTCCAGATGACCTGGCAGATGTACGTCATGTGGGGCGTTGTGGTCGTCATGCTGTATTTGGGTGTGGTAAAGCAGTTTGAACCGCTGCTGATGGTGCCGATTGCCTTCGGCGCCCTTATTGCCAACATTCCCGATAACGGCATGGTCATCACCCAAGCTCAGATGCAGGTGGCTTCCATTGACCCCGAGAGCGGCAAGTTCCTTGACCCGAACGACCCGAATCTGACGGAGGAGCAACGCGCCAAAACCATCATGAACGACGTGGGTTTCCTGCGCCTGCAGATTATCCGCCACAAGCATGCAGATGATGCCACTGTGCTGGCGCTTGCCCTTAAGCGCGGTGAATACACCGCCGAGGAAATCGCAGCTCTCACAGATGAAGCCAAGGCTCTCATCCTCGTGACCCCCGATATGACGAAGGAGGAGCGCGCCAAGCTCACCCCCGAGCAGCAGCTTGAGTACTACAAGCTCGCCGCAGCCAAGAAGATTCCCGCTGTCTATGAGCAGGTATATGACCCCGCAACCGGCAAGCCCCGCAAAGGCCGCTTGGCTGTTACCGGTCACGAGGTTGAAGAAGTTCTCATCAAGAAGCCGGAGGGCGGTCTGTTCGACTGGATTGGCCTCGGCATCAAGTGCGAGCTCTTCCCCCCGCTCATTTTCTTGGGTGTAGGTGCTTTGACTGACTTCGGCCCGCTGTTGGCTGCTCCCCGTGCCTTGTTGCTGGGTGCCGCCGCCCAGGGTGGTGTGGCATTCACCTTCCTTTGCGCCGTATGCTTAGGCTTCACCCCGGAGCAAGCAAGCTCCATCGGTATTATCGGTGGTGCAGACGGTCCCACCTCCATCTTCTTGGCCAGTAGCTTGGCACCGGAGCTCTTGGGCGCCATAGCCGTGGCTGCTTACACCTACATGGCCTTGGTACCGCTCATTCAGCCGCCCTTCATGCGCCTGTGCACCACAGAGGCCCAGCGTAAGATTAAGATGAAGAGCCTGCGCCAGGTATCTAAGGGTGAGAAGCTGTTCTTCTGCTTCACGGTAACGATTCTTACCATCCTGCTTTGCCCGGATGCCGCCCCGCTGTTGGGCATGCTCATGCTGGGTAACTTCCTGCGCGAGTGTAAGGTGACAGAGCGCCTTGTAAGCTGCGCCCAGAACGAGCTGATGAATATCGTGACCATCCTCTTGGGTGTATCCGTGGGTCTCACCATGCAGGGCGAGCGCTTCCTGATGACGGAGACTCTGCTCATCATCTGCTTGGGCGTTGTTGCTTTCGCTGTGGCTACCTGCTGCGGCCTTGCTTTCGCCCAGATCATGAACATCATCCCCGGCTGGCGTAAGAACCCGATTAACCCGCTCATCGGCTCTGCCGGTGTATCTGCCGTACCCATGGCCGCCCGCGTTTCTCACAACGAGGGCCAGAAGGCCGACCGCACCAACTTCTTGCTCATGCACGCTATGGGCCCGAACGTTGCCGGTGTTATCGGTACCGCCGTTATTGCAGGTTACTACATCTCCACGCTGTAATACAAGCATTAATCTCTCATTCAAAAAGCCGCAATCCACAAGGATTGCGGCTTTTTCACGTGTGCGCACCGCGCAAACTTTCATACCCTGCTTTCATGTATAACTATCATGCGAGCGGCTTTCAGCCGCTCGCAGTATTCCAAAGCAAATAATGCGATACGTGTAGTGAACGGAACCTGCTCAGGCAGAAGGCGAGGCGGCATCATCAGCAGCAGCTTCTGTGGGCTGCTCGGGGTCCGGCTGCTGCGGGGTTTCTTTTTTCTTCTTTTCCTTGCGGACATTGAATTGATTGGCCGCAGCATCAAAACCGTCTCTCAGGGCAGTGAGGGAGGCGGCAGTCGCCTTGAGGAGGGCTTCATCCAACAAGGGACGTTCATAGGGGGCAAATTTACCAAGCACATGGCTTACCATCTGCTTGCAGCCCGGGGCGCTGATACCGACACGCAGGCGCGGGAACTTCTCCGTACCGAGGTGGGCAATAAGCGATTTCATGCCGTTGTGCCCGCCGGCAGAGCCACCGGCACGCAGGCGCATGGTGCCCACGGGGAATGAGATATCATCATACACCACAAACACCTGCTCGGGGTCAAACTTGAAATAGCGCATCAGCGGCCCCACACTTTCACCCGAGGAGTTCATGAAGGTTTGCGGCTTAACCAGCAATACACCGGGGCCGGCGGCTATTTCTGCCTTGTAGGCTTTCTCGGGCTTCCATTCTGCGCCGAAATGCGCAGCCAGCCTATCCAACACCATGAACCCGACATTGTGACGGGTGGCGGCGTAATCACGGCCGGGATTCCCCAGCCCTACGATGATGCGGATAGGCTTCATGGCGCGTATGATGGGTCAGATACCCAACTGAGAAAAAGTGATGTTACGGTTTACGGCGTTAAGGTAGGCGCGAGCGGAAGCTTCAATCACGTCCGTAGCTGCACCCTTACCGGAGATGGGTTTAGCGTTGCAGTCATCGCAATCCCCGAAGTGGACCTTGACACTTACCTCACCCAAGGCATCTTGACCGATGGAGGTGGCACGCACGTTGTAGTCTACCAGCTCGCCGTGAGACTCCGTGATGCGGTCTATGGCTTTGAAACAGGCGTTAACCGGGCCGTTACCGATGGCGCAGTCGGTGTATTCCTCATCATCTTTCACGAGGGTAACGGTAGCCGTAGGCAGTGCAGCAGAGCCAGCAATGAACTGAATGCTCTTGAGCTGCCATACGCCGTTGGAGGTGCTGAGCGAATCATCTACAATGGATGACAAGTCATCATCGTACACAAACTTCTTGCTGTCGCCCACCTTCTTGAAACGCTCGAACACGTGGGTGAGCTCATCATTGGAAAGCGTGTGGCCCAATTTCTCCAAGCGGGCTTTCACGGCGGCTCGGCCGGAGTGCTTGGTGAGGGGCAGCTCGGTCTCGCCCCAGCCTACCTCTACGGGGTCAATAATTTCGTAAGTCTCTCTCTTGGCAAGAATACCGTGCTGGTGAATACCCGAGCTGTGGGCAAAGGCATTTTCACCCACAATGGCTTTGGAGCGCTGCACCACCATGCCGCTCATACGGGATACCACGCGGCTGGTCTTCACAATCTCGCGGGTATTCAGGTTGTGGGGTTTCTCGCCTGTGGCGAAGCCGAAAGCCTCGGGGCGGGTGGAAAGCGCCATGGCGCACTCCTCGATGGCGGTATTACCGGCGCGCTCGCCGATGCCGTTGATGGTACCCTCCACCTGGCGGGCACCGGCCTGCACGGCAGCCAAAGAGTTGGCCACAGCCATGCCGATATCGTTGTGGCAGTGTACGGAGATGATGGCATCATCAATATTCTTCACATTGTCTTTGAGGTACTTGATGATGGTGTAGTACTCTGTGGGGGTGGTGAAGCCCACGGTATCGGGGATATTGACGGTGGTGGCACCGGCGGCAATAACAGCCTCTACCACTTGGGCCAAGTAGTCATGCTCCGTACGGCTGGCGTCTTCAGCGGAGAACTCCACATCGTTCACCAAGCTCTTGGCCAGCTTAACACCCTCTACGGCCATTTGCAAAATCTCCTCCTTGCTCTTCTTGAGCTTGAACTCGCGGTGCAAGGGGCTGGTTGCCAAGAACACGTGGATGCGCCCGCGGTCGCCGGCAGGGGCTACGGCAGCAGCAGCCTTGCGGATATCGTTCTCCACGCAGCGAGCCAAACCTGCTATGCGGCAAGTCTTCACCGTCTTGGCAATGGTGTACACTGCCTCAAAGTCGCCCTCAGAGATGCAGGGGAAACCGGCTTCAATCACATCCACACCTAGCTTTTCGAGCTGACGTGCAACCTCCAGCTTCTGGCGGAGATTCATGGAAGCTCCGGGGCATTGCTCACCATCGCGCAGCGTGGTGTCGAAGAATTTTACTTTGTCGCTCATAGCTAATGTTAATGGTTTGTTGAAGTGTTGCGATTCTACACTAAGTTACACGGAATTGCAAGAGATTTACAACTGCATGACAAAAGAGCTCCTACTCAGCGGAGGCCGGCCTGCGTTAAAATCTCTTCTATTTGCAGCCGCGGGCGCTCGGGCCAGAACTTATTGGCAACCGGGCTGGCCGGGCTGGGGTGCAAAATGGTACCGAGGGTGAATTGCTTATCAGGCAAGGAGGCGGCGGCAAGCTCCATTTGCTTGAGGGCATAGCCTCCTACCCCGATGAGGCACTTGGGCTGCAAGATTTCAATCAGGCGCACCAGGTGGCGTTGGCAAGCCGCATCAATTTGCTGCATTTGCTCTTTTGGCAACTGCGTGGGGGTAATGTTGGCGCCGGTCTCGCTCATCCAAATCAGCGGGCAATAGTTAGCCACGTAAGCATGCTCAAAGAACGCATCTGCCGTGCCGTACATCTCCTCAAACAAGCCCCAAAGGCGGCGCCCGCTTACCTCTGAGCGCGGGCAATTAAAGCCCTGCACGGGCCGCTTGGGGTGAGTAGCGGGGGGCTGCCCTATAGAGGCAGTAATCCCCATCCACAAAGTAACTGCGGCAATCTCGCCGAAAGGGACCCCGGTTTGAGCCATACCGAACGGGCCGGGATTCATCCCCAGATACAGCACATCTTTTTGCCCGCCGGCAAAACGGCGTATATATGCCTCATGCCCTGCCCAAGCATACGTGAGCGGATTATAAGTATAAGCCACGGGGGCATCGAAACGCAGAGCATCCATTTGGTCGGACAACTCGCGAGCGGCATCAATTACTTGCTGAATTTGCATGACATGAGTTTATCACATCAAGAGAAGCTCGGCAACAATTATCGGCTTGAAAATGCAATTTCATTTCTGTATAATGGCGCGCGTGAAAGTCATAGCCATAGCGAACCAAAAAGGTGGAGTAGGTAAAACCACCACAGCCGTCAATTTGTCTGCCGCCCTCGCCATGAGGGGCAAGCGCGTATTGTTGATTGATGTGGACTCTCAGGCCAATGCTTCGCAAGCGCTCGGGGTAGAGGTAGACTGCGAGCACAGCATCTACCAAGCACTCATCGGCAACAAACTGATGGAAGAGCTGATTCGCCCCGCCAACCGCCGCAATCTTTCCATCATCCCCGCGCACATGGATTTGTCGGGTGTGGAGGTAGAGCTCACCCAAAACGGCACACACCTTACCTGCATGAGAGATGCCATGGAGGGGCTGCGCGGCAGCAAGTACTATGACTACGTCTTTTTAGATACGCCGCCCTCGCTCGGTGTGCTGATGACCAGCTCTCTGTGCGCCTGCGACGAGGTGCTTACCCCCATGCAGTGCGAGTTCCTCAGCTTGGATGGTCTCTCCAAAATCCTCTACGTGGTAGAGCAAATACGCGATAGCGGCGCCAACCCCAACCTGAAGCACGAGGGCGTGTTAATGACCATGTACAGCAACACCAACCTTGCCAACCAGGTAATTGCTCAGGTAAAAGAGAACCTGCCCAACCAGCTGTACACCACCTACATCCCCCGCTCGGTACGCGTGGCAGAGGCTCCCAGCTTCGGCAAAACCGTCATTGAGCATGACCCCTACGGCACCGCCTCGATGGCCTATCAAAATGCAGCCAAGGAGTTCTTGGCTCGCCACCGCAAACGCTGATTAACCGGCCATGCTCCGTTGGCTGTTCCCCATCACCTGCAGTCTGTGCGGCAAGGCAAGCCAGTTGACGATTTGTGCAGATTGTCTGGCAAAATTACCGCACATACCGCGCCCGATATGTCTGTATTGTGGCGCACCGGTGCCCGGGGATTTGCAAGATGCCTACCACTGCCCGGCATGCAAAAGCAAGCCCCGCCCCTTTGATTTTGCGCGCTCAGCCCTACTGACAAGTGATGAAAGCATGGAGTTGATACACAGGCTCAAGTACAAAGGCGAAGCACACTTGGCTGCAGCCTTGGCACCGGCACTGGTCGAGCTGTGGCACAATACACCCGAACTAAGCGAATACGCAGGCGGGGCTATTGTGCCCGTACCCATCAGCCAATTGCACCTGCGCCGCCGTGGGTATAACCAAGCGGAAGAACTGGCCGGCCCCTTGGCAAAAGCCCTGCACATGCCCTTGCTTTCCCCCTTGCAACGCACAGACGTGAAGGCAGATAGCCAAACCCGACTCTCTGCCGCAGAGAGACTCAAAAACGCACGGCTTATCTACCACGCCGACAGCACATACAAAAATGGCGCAAAGCCCCTGCCCTCGCACTTGGTGCTGGTAGATGACGTTTACACCACCGGGGCCACCGTGCGAGCATGTGCTGCCGCACTCAAAAGCCTGCCCGGTGTTAAAAAAGTGGCAGTATTAACCTTAATGCGCGTGGTCAACAGCAGATAACTCAAGGCTCATCCTGCTGTATTTTGCGCCCGCGCGGATGAAAACTACGGTGCAAGCCCACCAAGCGCTTGGCCTCCACATGCGTGTAAATTTGCGTGGTCGCCAAGTCCGCATGCCCCAACATATCTTGAATAACGCGCAGGTCTGCGCCGTTTTCCAACAAATGTGTGGCAAAAGAATGCCGCATGATATGCGGGTAAACACGCTCGCTCAACCCGGCGGCAGCGGCACGCTTGCGGATGATTTGGCGTATGCGCTCGCGGGTAAGGCGCTCTCCCCTGTTCGATAAAAAAAGCTCGGGCACGCGGTGCCCCTCTTTTGCCAAAACAAAGCGAGCCTTTTGCACATAATTTTGCAGGGCTTTGGCAGCCATACCCCCCAATGGCACATAGCGGGTTTTACCGCCTTTACCGGTGATACGCAAAAATCTCTCTTCCCAGCTGATTTGGTCGGCACGCAAACGCACAAGCTCACTCACACGCAAACCACTGCCATACAGCATCTCCAATATGGCTCGGTCACGCGCGCCGTAGGGTATATCCTCGGCATCCGTTGCTTCCAGCATCTGCGTCACCGCCTCTGCGCACAGGGTTTCGGGTATACCTTGGCGCACATGCCCGCCCTTAACCAAGGTGGAGGGGTCTTGCTCCACTACGTTTCTTGATTTAAGATAGCGAAAAAAGCGCCGCAAATGCACCATGGCAATTCGGCAGCTGGAATGCGCCAGCCCTTCTTCATGCAGCAAGCGGCGGTACTCGGCCAACAAAGGCTCCGTAATCTGCTGCGGTGTAAGCGCTCGGCCATTGCACCAAGCAGAAAAACGCGCCAAACTTCTGCGCACGGACTCTCTGTAATTGACACTCAGCCCGCATTCTGCAGCCAAGTACAACAGAAACCGCTCCGTAAGCGCCCCCCACTCCATACGAGTAATTATTGAGCAGAGCCCGACGGCGAGGGCAAGGGCTCGTAGGGCACATCACCGGCGTCTTCGTATGATGATGAGGATGAGGGTAATGCCTCACCGGATTCCACCTGGCGTTTTGCCTCTTCAAACTCTTTGGACTTATCGGTTTTGGTACCTACCACCAACACCGTGCGGCCTGTTTGGCTTGTTGTCAGCGTCTGATTTTCATCTATTTGCAGCTCGGCACCGGGAATCATACTACCAACGGCGCCGGGCTCTGTGCCGGGGAACAACCCTTGACCATCCGGCAAGAAACCGGCTGTTGTGGTCAACATGGAAACCGGGTCTACCAAATCACTCTCGCGCAAAAAACCGCGCTTGCCGCCATCTACCTCTACGAAATAGTAGGAACCTTCGCAGGCTATAATCTTTGCCTTCTCGGTCTGCACCATGCGGCCGCCGGGTTCTTCAGAATGATCGGGGTTACGGTTAAACAGGAAAGCCTTGCCCTCTTTTACCTCAATTTCTGCACCTTCTACAAACATGCCTTCCTTCACCAATTTGCGGCGGGCAGCTTCGCGGGCCTCGGCTGTGCCGGGAGGATCAAGCGGAGACGCCTCCTTCAGATACTCAGGAGTATACTCGCCGGAGGAAAAAACACCCTCGAACCAGCTACAAGAAGAAAGCAGAACGGCAGCGGCAGTCAGTAGGTAAACAGGCTTCATACGCACGCTCGTATATCAAAATACGGAACAAAAGGCAAGCATAATGAACGTCATGGCATCATTAATGCCTCTCTATTCACAAAAAACACAGCCCCTAGAATACAGAAAAAGGCCCACAGATAATCCCACTTCCATTGCTCGCCCATGAAAAATATCATAAAGGGAACAAACACTGTGAGGGTTATCACCTCTTGCGTAATTTTCAGCTGTGCCAAGCTCAACCCGCAAGAGCGGCCTATGTGGTTGCCCGGCACTAAGAAGCAGTACTCAAAAAAGGCTAATCCCCAGCTCATGAGGATAAGTTTCCACCATTGAGTGGACTCTGTCTCTTGCCCGGGCTTTTTCAAAAAGCCATACCAAGCAAAGGTCATCACAACATTGCTGATGACCAATAACGCTATGGTAAGTAAGATTCTCACGGCAAACTTACAAAGCTATGAAGAAACAACCACCGGGATGAGATGATGACGGCACATGCACCAAACGCACACGCCCCAATATGTCCATTCCCAATATGGTAACGTCTTCCTCTGCACAGAATACCGGGGTTACACCCTCCACCTTTACACCGGGGGCAAGTGTTACCGTACCCGGCGCACCAACCGTGGCAGATATGGCAGCAGCCTCATTAACATCGCTCACGCTTAAGTTAATTTTCTGCCCACTACCGGCGAGCCATGCAGAGGCGGGAATACGTGTCACGCTGCTGCCGGAGTCCAAAAGGATATCATGCTTCTTGCCATCGCAGTCTATGGTGAGTATCAAGCGGCCACTCTCCTCTGTACGGCCATACAACGGCACCAATTTCACATCCCCCTCGGGCAGGCCCCAATGCAACTTGCCGCTGCTTACATCGAAGGTGAACGGCATGGCTCCTAAAATATCCATACCGATGATACCATCGATCTGCTCTGCCATCATGCTGCGAGCGCCATCCAAATTCAACACCATAACAGGATGACTGCGCAGCATGGCTGTCCCCGCAAAACGCAAATTCAGCAAGTACACATCCGGGCGCTCCTTGGCATTGCCACTGAATTGCACATTGCTTGTATCCAATTGGCGCGGGTTCTTCAACTTAGACAAACTGCCGGTATGCAACACGGTATTGGTGGCGCCTGTATCAAGCATCATTCGCATCGGTACCCCGTTGATAACACAATTTACCAACACTTGCATGCAGCGGGCATCTTGCGTCATCGACATGGTATCTGTCGCTGCTTTTGCAGGAGCCGTTGTCTCTGCTTGTACATTCATCATCGACATCACCATCAAGGCACTGAGTAAATACTTTTTCATGCGCCTATTCTAACGGGCATTCATCGCTTCGTCAACGCCTTTTTTTTAAATTATCTGCTCTTTTTTAATTTATAAACAGAATTTACGCTTGCGTATTTATTTAACTTAGGTAAAATATCTGTGTATGAAGAAGAGCCTCTTACTGACAATCGGACTTGCCGTACCTGCTATGGGTACCGATATGCCGCCCATGATTCCGGATGGCCCCGTTACATATGATTATGTATCATACGAGGACCCTATGGCCGGTTTTGAAGACCCGTATGCATTTTCAGAGCCCACCACTGTGGCAGCGCCTGTTACCCCCGCCCCCACTGCCGGCAATAACGGCTACATCAAGCTGGGTGCCTACCAAAGCAATTACCAAGTACGCGGCATGGGTGTAACAAACCCGATGTCAGACGATGGCTATTCCTATGTTGCCGGCCACTACATCTTACCGAGTCGCAATCTTTTCAATTGCGGTGTTTATCAAAAAGTAAGCGGCAACTTAGGCATTGCTTGGGGCGCCTCATCCTCAGATTTGACAGACACCCCCATACTGAAAGGCGGCTATGCCTTGGGTAAAGAAATTTTCCCCAACCTGACACTGGAGCTCGGCTACGGCATCAACCACGGTGGGTTGGAAGGCTTCATGGCTCGCCATGCCAACAGCTGCCCTCACCGCCTGAGCCAAGAGCTGACGTTAACCATGGCTTTCAATGACTACCAAAGAGGCTTCTTCGGTTCGGCACAATGCGGCATGGGTTTCCAAGGGCTCACCGGTTACTACTTTGATGTAGAAGCAGGTTACCGCTTCACCGATATTGTTACCACCACCTCTTGGGGTCTTGACTTAGAGGTCTCTGCCGGTTGGGCAAGCTCTTTCAGCTACTGGTCAAACGATATTAAGGGTACAGATGCCGTGCGTCTGCGCGTGGCCGCCCCCGTATTCACGCACTCCGGCTCTGTAGGTCGCGATGGTCGCGCTCAAATCACCCCCTGGCTGCAACTTTCTGTAGCCGGCGATAACAGCGCCGAAATCGACCACGCCGTTGGCAATGGTCCCATAGACCACTTCCAGGTTACTTTCGGTCTCGACTTCGGGTGGAAGTTCTGATTTAGCATCAACAGCGTTTTTCCTTCTTTCAACGGGTGTGCTTATAATGGCACGCCCGTTGTTTTTTGCCCTTTCTTCACCTATCTGACATATTTTTAAAAAAAAGGCTTGCCATCTTATCGTTTTTCATGTATTATACCCGCACCTCGCCGGATTAGCTCAGTGGTAGAGCACCCGATTTGTAATCGGACGGTCGTCAGTTCGACCCTGACATCCGGCTCTGGAACAAAAGCCGCTTAAATGTTGCATAACTGCACATTAAGCGGCTTTTTTATTTGTGTATAACTCGTACAGAAAATAAAAAATGAAAAGCCCCCGCGATTCGGGAAGAAACGCGGGGGCGAAAGTTAGTGTTGCAGAGTGATAATTACTCGCAAACGGGCTTAGCCAACACCTTGCGGAGGCGGGCGAAGCGGGGAAGAGCTTCAACGGTCTTCATGCCGGTCTCGCCCTGGATGAGGGGCAGAGCATAGTCGATGAAGGCGCGCTCGATGCCGTTACCGGCAGCGTTGATCCACTCGCGGGGAACCTTCTTCTCGAAGTTGGCAACGCTCTCGAGGGGCAGAAGCTTGGTGTTGCATACGTACTGGCCGTATACGCTGTCGCGCTCGAAGGCAACCATCTTGTCGGTGTCGCCGGAAACGGCGGCCTGTACAGCGGTCTTACCGGCGAGGTAAGCCTCGGTAGCGTCGGTGGTGGAGGCCAGGTGAGTAGCGCAGCGCTGAAGCAGAGAGGGCTCGATAGCGCGAACCTTAGCGGAGGGAACGCGAGAGCGAACAACCTCAGCAAGCTTGTTGGCAAGGCCGCCGAGCTGGGCGTGGCCGAAGCCGTCGTTGCTGTTGGTCTTGGCCTGAGAGATGAAGTTGCCGTCGGCATCGTGAATACCCTCGGAAACCACTACAAGGCACTTACCGGTAGCGTTGTAACGCTTCTCAACGTCAGCCAGGAAGGACTCCATATCGAAATCAACCTCGGGGAGGTAGATGAGGTCGGGACCTGCACCGGCGTAGGTAGCCAGAGCGGAGGCAGCGGTAAGCCAACCGGCGTTGCGGCCCATTACCTCGATGATGGTGATCATGCCGGTGTCGTAGCAGGAAGCATCGTGCTGAACCTCCATGCAAGAGGTGGCGATGTACTTGGCGGCAGAGGCGAAACCGGGGCAGTGGTCGGTACCGAAGAGGTCGTTGTCAATCGTCTTGGGAATACCCATGACGCGGCACTCGTAACCGGACTTCTGCATGAACTTGGAAATCTTGTTGCAGGTGTCCATGGAGTCGTTACCGCCGTTGTAGAAGAAGTAACGAACGTCGAACTTGCGGAAGGTCTCAAGAATCTTCTCGTAATCGGTGGGATCCACATCGGGGTCCTTCATTTTGTAACGGCAGGTACCAAGGGCAGAAGAAGGGGTGAACTTGAGGAGCTCAAGCTCAGCGGGGTCTTCCATACCCATATCGTAAAGCTGCTGGTTGAGCACGCCTGTGATACCGTGAGCGGCACCGTATACGCGGGTGATCTGGGGGGCGTTAAGTGCGGCCTTGACTGCGCCGAGAACGCTGGCGTTGATCACAGCGGTGGGACCGCCGGACTGGCCGATGATGCATGCACCTTTGAGTTCTTTCATAATAATTATCTGGACGATTGAATATGATACCATCTGGCAGGCGCAGGAAACGCAACCTGCTGCGGGTGCGCTATTCTACCAAAGCGCACCCGCCATGGCAAGCAAAATAACTGCCATATCAGTAAAAAAACGTTAATTTTTTATCAAAAATTAACATAAACGCTTGCCAGATGACAAAAAAAATGATAACATGACGCCGATGAAGAGCTATCTCATACTCGTAACAGGAGCCATTATGGCATTGTCCTCATGCACTCAGGTAACACCCTACGGGACAACGCACTACTCCACGCTGCCGAAAGAGAACCCTGCACACCGCCAATATTTAGCCCTGCCCGGCCAGGGTGCGGTGAACACGCATGCAACGAATACGGATGCCGCGTTTGAAGAGCAGGCAGCAGCCTACACAGGGCAAACCGTGCCCACAACAGCCGTGCAACCCATGCCCGTGGTCAATCAGCCGAACGTACAGCAGCCGCAAATCCCCGGTTATCCGCAGCCTTATACCGAGCCACAGGTGCCCGGTTACACCCAGCCCGTGGTCCCCGTTACCGGTGCAGAGTCGGTATACCCGCAACAGAGCGTACAGTCCGGGGTTAACAATTATTACCCGAACCAACCGGCAGCCGATGGCAGCGCCGGCTATGCCGTGCAGGTATCTAACGCCACCAATGGCCGCATCTTTATTGAGATGCACGATGATTCTGACAACATCTTCCCGGTGGCTTCCATGTACGCCGGGCAGAAGATCAGCACCCAACCGCAGGAGCCCCGCCCCATTCGTGGACAGCTTACTGTTGTGGTGCGCGACCCGGATCAACCCGGTGCCCCCGAGCTGCGCCGCTACAAGGTGAACCCGCCGCCTGCATACATGGGTAAGACCATCGGCATCACCATTCTGTCCGGCGGTCGATACCGTGCCTCATTGGATGGCGAGGTGTACTACGCCACCCCCGAGCCTACGGAAAAACCGGCTGAGAAGAAGGCAGAACCTGCCACCCCTGCAAAACCGGCAGAACCGGCTGCAACAAAGCCTGCCACCCCGGCGGTGTAAGTATTATCCATAAAACAAATCAGAGGCACACGGCATTACCAAGGTAGTGAAAAGTGCCGACAGAAGGAGCAGCGAGCTTGTCTTGCTGCTCCTTCCGGTTTATAGAAGAGGTATGTACACATTATTACAAACCTCATCCGACGCGCGCGCAGCTGCGCCCACCCCGCACCAAGCATGAAAACAGACATCATCGCCATACAAAAGCATGTTGGGGTGGAGGCAGACGGCATTATCGGTCCCCGCACCATAGAAGCCATACGCAACAAACTGGGTATCGAGCGCATACCCACTTGGCCCACACAGGCAGAGGTGCGCCGTGGCACCAGCATTTTCGGCAAGGCGGGGTGCGAGGCAAACCTCGTGCCGCTTACCCCGCCCTACCCCTTATATTATGAGGGCACAGCCGTACGCAGCATACGGGTGCACCGCCTTATTGCCAAGCATGTTCAACAAGCATTGGAAGAAGTGCTGGCTCATTACGGTATAGAAGAGATACACCGTTTAGGGTTGGATATTTACGGCGGGTCATACAACTACCGCGCCACCCAAAGCGGGGCAGCATTGTCCATGCATGCCTGGGGCATAGCGCTGGATTTTTCGCCCGCCGGCAATGCACTCAACTACAAGGCCCCGCGCGCCACTTTATCACATCCCGATTGCCGCAAATGGTGGGAGATATGGGAGCACCACGGCGCGGTCTCTCTTGGCAGAGAATGCGACTACGACTGGATGCACCTGCAATTTGCACGGCTAAAATGACAAAGCAACGGGCAGCTCTGCATAACACAGAGCTGCCCGTTGTAAGAATAAAAATCTCCGAAGAAAAGGAGAGAGACTTAGGCCTCAGCTACCTTCTTCTTAGCAGGTGCCTTCTTGGCAGGCTCGGCATCTGCCTTGACTACCTTGGTAGCAAGCTGCACGGGAACAGCGTTGGCGCTGTTCTTGGCGATTTCCTTCTGACGCTTGATATAGGCGCTGCGGCGGCGGCGCTTCGTTTCCTTACGGTGTTGTTGACCCATTTTCTGATAATGTTTGTAGGGGTGGTGTGAAGCACCCCGGAATTAAATGAAGTGCCTTTTTAATAACTCATTCTGTGGCATAAGGCAAGGCAAAAATGTGGCTTAACGGTTAAATTTGTGTTTTACGGCAAAGAAAAGGCCTTTTAAGGCGCCGCAAACCGGCAAACATACTCAATTTTAGTTTGCGTGCAGGTAGTTAAGATGCTAGGATAAGGGGCATGAACATTGCGATACTGGGAGCAGGAGCTTTGGGGTGCTATTACGGAGCAAGGCTTGCAGAGGCCGGGCACCGTGTAACCTTCATCATGCGCTCAGCCTACGAGCCCGTCAGCCGCCGGGGGCTGCAGGTAAACAGCATCAAGGGTGATATCTGCCTGCCTCAACCGCACATAGCACGCAGTGCCGCCGACTGTGGCCCGGTAGATTTGGTAATCGTCAGCTGGAAGGCTACTTGCAACCACCTGCTGGCACAAGAGCTACCTGCCCTGCTGCACGGTAATACACGTGTACTTACATTTCAGAACGGCATGGGCAATGCAGAGGCCATAGCAAAAATTGTACCGGCAGAGCGCATCTTCATCGGGCTGTGCTTTGTTTGCGTCATGATGGACAGCCCCGGTATCATCACACACTTGGAAAAGGGAGACATTCAATTTGCCCCCTACCAAGCAAGCCAGGCAGGCATGCAGGCAGCCCAAGAACTGGCAGACTTGTTTTGCAACACCCCGGTCACCACAAGTGTCTTTATGCACGCAGAGCAAATACTGTGGTGCAAGCTTTCTTGGAACATCCCTTTCAACGGGCTTTGTTTGGCACACGGCGGTATCAGCATTCGCCAACTCTTTACCATGCCGCAAGAGGTGGAGCGCGCACGCCGTATCATGAACGAGGTGTGCCATACGGCAGAGTTGCGCAGTTTTCCCCTGCCCCCAGAAATTGTCAATGAGCAAATGCGCAGCACCGCAGCCATGGGTGACTTTATACCCAGCAGCGCCGTAGACTACAATCGCAGGCGCCCCGTAGAATACGATGCCATTTGGGGCACCCCATTGAGTTTGGCGCGCAGCATAAAAGCAGAGGTGCCGGAGTGGGAGCAGTTAGCGGCAGATATTCGCAAGCGTTTAACCATTTGACGAATTCTTCATGAACAAAAAAAACGCCGTCCCCCGCAAACGCTTCACGAAGCTCAAAACCTATGCTACGGCATTGGCTTTGTTGGGTATTGGTGGTATTTTGCCGTCATTTATGGCTACCGGCATATATGAAGAACATCAAAAAACAGGCTTGCAGCCCCCCCTGCCGAAACCGGACCGCAGTGATGCCTTGTCTCAACAACTGGCATTCTTCTCCTTAGGCGGGCTACGCTCCTTGGTGGCAGAAATCTATACACTTGACGCCACGGATGCATGGAGCCATCGCGATTGGCCACGTTTGCGCCGCCGCTGGGAGAGCGCCACCACCCTGATGCCCCGACGCATCAATTACTGGATACAAGCCGAAAATGACATGACGGCCAATGCAGCCGGCGATTTTTTACAAAACCGCAAACTCAGCGATGTTGAGAGAAGAGCCGGCTACAGAGAATACCTCAAGATAGGCGAAAACTTTTTGCTTGAGGGTATTGCCAACAACCCCACGAGCTGGAAACTGCATGTGGCACTGGCAGAGCACTACGGCAATATATACAGGAGCCCACGGTTTAAAAAAGCTGCCACCGCCATGAAAAAAGCCATGGAGCTGGGTGCCCCGGAGTACTATAACCGAGTCCTGTTTTACAACTTGTGCAGAATTCCCGGCAGAGAGCAAGAGGCGTGGAAACTTGGCCGTATGCTTTTTGAAAATGAAGAGCACCACGTGCCCGCAGTCCGCTTTTTACTCTTTGTGCTGCAAAACAAAATAGAAGTACCGGCAGATGAGGCGCTGAGCATTGACCGACTTTTCCGCAACACACCGCAAGAAACGGAAGAAGAGGTACTGACCACGGCATACAAAACCATTGAACGGTTCAGCACAAATGATTTACATTACCCGACACACGGGGCAAGCGAGTTTTTGAAAAAGCACGCCTATATTGTAGAAGATTAACTCAGGCACGGTTAATCAGCAGCTGCAAACGCACAAACTCCGCATAAATATCCAGCGGGGTTAATTGTACCCAGTTGGTAGTGTCGAGGATATTGCGCAAAATCACGCAAATATCTTCAGCCCGTGGCGCGGCAGTGTCTACCATGGGCAATATCTCTCGCGCTGCATTTTGAATGTCGCGGCAAGAGGAGTTCGGGTCTCTGGGGCCGGCTTGTGCCAAATTATCCAAGCGGAACCCCAGCCCCATGAAATGCGCATTCTGCAAAGAGAACGGGGCGGTGGCCACCCCCTGCATATCGTGCCGAATGCAGGTGCGTATCAATGTGAGCATCAGCTCGCAAAATGTTGCGGCAGAGCCTCGATTACCGGCAGCAAGCAGCTCATCCAAAAGCTCCCCTTGTATACGCTCTTTGGCCAAGTGCCAAGTATCTTCCGCATACAAAAGCTCGAGCACAGTGGCAACAAACTTGCCACCCATACCGGTTTGAGCTTTTGCGCTTTCCAGAAAGAATTGAACCTTATGAGGAGAAGCCATACGCTCCGGGCGCAGGGTTTCTACCACCACTTCTCGGCTCAAATCTTTCTGGGTAGCGGCGTATACAACCGTATCGGCAGTCTCATTCAGCACGGCTGAAAGCATGTACTGCCCATCCAATAATTTGGGTAAGTTGTATACGCCGTTGGACAACATAACAATATGAATCAGTGTACTACGCCCTTAACGCGGATTACGGGCATAAACTCCACGGCATCTGCCCATGCTTTGGCGGGGATGCTCAGCTCGAGCATATCTCCATTCACGGTAGCAGGCACCACGGTATCGGGCTGGCCCAACACCTCTACCTGCACGCCCTCTGCCGGGATCTGCAAACCAGCTGTCGGTACGCTGAGCAGCACGGTTGTTTGCAAGGTAACCCCCAGAGAGGGAGCAAAGATGTTGAGGTCTTGCCCACTGCGGCTGCACATCCACCCCTCGGGCATATGCACGGCATACATGGGGTCGCTGCCGTAAATAGCATCGCCGTTCACAGCCATCCACTCACCCACAACGGTGAACACCTTCACCACGGGGCGCGGAATGGAGCCGTCTGCCTTGGGATTGATGTTAAGCAAGAGGTTACCGCCCTTGGCAGAGCATTCTTCAAGCTGGCGAATCACCATGGTGGGGGTCTTATAGCGCAGGTCGTAGCGGTTGTAGCCCCACTTGTCGCCCACGGTCATGCAAGACTCCCAGTCAATGCCGGGGTAACCTTTCTCGGGAATGCGCTTCTCGGGGGTGGTATAGTCACCGCAGCGCAGGTCAAGCTGTACGCCGTCGCGGGAGGTATCAAAGCCGGAGAAAGCATACAGGCGGTTATTCATGATGACGTTGGGGTTAATCTCGCGGCACATGTCCATGAGAGCCGGGGCCTTCCAACCTCTTTCGCCGGAGGCAGCACCCTGAGAGTAATCCCACCACATGATGTCAATGGTGCCGTACTTGGTCATCAACTCACGCACCTGGGTATGCAGGTATGTTTGGTAGGTAGCGTGGTCGCGGGGAATGCCGCGATCTTTGAGCATTTTCTCCTGATTTACAGGGTAGCACAAATCGGGGCAAATGGTATTATCGTAGGCGGGGTGGTGCCAGTCAATCACACTGTGGTACAAACCTACGCGCATGCCGTACTTGCGGGCGGAATCCGTAAACTCTTTCACCAAATCACGCCCATGGTGATGTGCCGATGTGTAGTCCGAGGTCGGGGTTTCAAAAAGCGCAAAACCATCGTGGTGTTTAGAGGTCATCACCATGTAGCGGCAACCGGCTATTTGAGCAAGCTCTGCCCATGCTTCCGTACACCCCGGTGCCGGCTTAAACAGCGGCAGGGCCTCTGCGGCGTAGGTCTCGGTATCCAGCCCTAAATTTGTCTGAATCCACTCCGAGCCACCCTGCACACCCTTGAACTCACCGGCCAAACCGGAGTACAGGCCGTAGTGAATGAACATGCCGAACTTGGCATCGCGCCACCACTCCATACGGGCGTCGCGCTGCTCTGCCGTCTCGGTGATGGCGGCATGGTCTTCATCCCCTGCTACGGGTAAAACCTGCTGCCCATAGGCAGACAGCGAGAAAGCTGCCGCCACTGCAAATGCGATGGATTTCATTTTCATTGCCTATATGGTAGCAAAGTGAGCCCCACATGGCAAGCAGGAATTTTGCGTTATCCTATTATTTCACCATGATAACACATGAAAGACCCACTATAAAATCAGAGAATAGGATTGAAAAATACGCAAGTGTTTGCTAAAATACAGCCGTGGAGATTAAAGCCCAACAGAACCGCAAGAAGTCGCAGTATCCGGCTGTGGTGAAAACTGCTGCCGTAGTGCTAACTGCCGCTGCTGCTTTGGCCGGCTCTTCATGCCAAGTACAGCAACAGCAGAAACCGGAGCCGGCGGAAGAAGGGCTTCTGCCCGGTTGGATTATCTCCAAATAAACACGCAAAAACGAACATGAAAATCCAAGCCAACAAAACCAACAAAAAGCCGGCATACCCGGCCATCGTGAAAACAGCAGCCGTTGTGGCCACAGCCGCAGCCGCTCTTGTGGCTTCTTCTTGCCAATCCCAGCAACAGCAGCAACAACAAGGGCAGCCGGAAATCACTACCGGCGGTGTTGTAATCTGCAAGTAAATCATTAATCCCAATCGAATATGAAAATTCAACCTCAACAACCTCGCAAGCCGAAGTATCCTGCTCTCGTCAAAGCAGCAGCCGCAACCGCAGCTACGGCGGCAGTTTTGGCAGCTTCTTCTTGCCAAACACAGCAACAGCAACAACAGGGCGGAGCTCCGCCAATCATGTTGGGTGGTGTTGTTGAAGCTAAATAACAAACGCCTCCCGAAGAAATCCCATGGCAGACTCCGTATACAGCCGCATGGCCAATGCTCCTTCCGGCAGTTTCGACCTCTCGCTGAGGCCGCCTGCATTCAGTGAATTCTGCGGACAGGAAAAGGTGAAAGAGCGTCTCATGCTCATGGTTGAGGCGGCGCGTATGCGTGGCGATGTGTTGGACCACGTGTTGCTCAGCGGCCCTCCCGGGTTAGGCAAAACAACACTGGCCAACATCATCGCCAATGCCGTAGGGCACAAACTGCACACAACCTCCGGCCCGCAAATTGAAAAAGCAGGCGATTTGGCCGGTATTCTCACCAATGTAGAAAAAGGGGATGTGCTGTTTATTGACGAGATACACCGCCTGCACCCCGCCATTGAGGAGTACCTGTACCCCGCAATGGAAGATTTCCGTCTGGATATCATCATCGACCAAGGCCCCAACGCCCGCAGCATTCAGCTCAATCTACCCAAGTTCACATTGGTGGGGGCAACCACACGCGCCGGCATGCTCACGGGGCCGCTACGCTCGCGCTTCGGGCTGGTTAACAGGCTTGATTATTACTCGGCAGAAGAGCTTTGCGCCATATTGCACCGCTCTGCCGGTTTGTTGGATATAGACCTGCAGCCCGGTGGCGCACTGGCCATAGCCCGCCGCTCCCGTGGTACCCCCCGCGTGGCCAATGCTCTGCTGCGTTGGGTGAGAGACTTTGCCCAGGTAAAGCATGATGGCCGCATTACCGATGCCGTGGCCCACGCCGCCCTGAGCATGATAGATATTGATGAAGACGGGCTGGATGAGATGGATAAACGCCTGCTCGAAACCATGATTTACAAATTCAACGGGGGCCCCGTCGGCTTGTCATCGCTTGCCGTGGCCGTGGGCGAAGATGAATCTACCATTGAGGATGTGCACGAGCCATTCCTCATTATGCAAGGCTACATCAAACGCACACCACGCGGGCGAGAAGCCATGCCTGCCGCTTACCAAAAGATAGGCGCCCTGCCCACCGGCGCGCAGGGTGAATTACCCCTCAACTAAGCCCCCACGCACCACATGCAAAAGTTTTTATCCCTGCTATTGGCATTTTTCACCCTACTCATAAGCGGGTGCTACCAAATGCAAATGAAGCGCCAAGCGCGAGAATCCAACATCGTGGTGTTGGACATAGGCCACTACTACCACCCCGAGCGCGGCGGACAAGGCGCGCGCACCCCCAACGGCAAGTATGGCGTAATCGAAGAAACAGACTTTTGGTATCGCAATGCTATTTATGTAAAACAAGAGCTTGAGGCTGCCGGCTATCAATGCATCATTTGCAATCGCGGCGATGTGCCGACTGATAAAAAGCTGGCCGCAGCAGCAGAAAAAGCGGGGGTATTCCATGTTAAGTCCCCCGTACCAACAGGCATTTACCGCTCTAAACACCACCCGCACCGCATGGCCGTGGGCATGCTCAGCACCAACTACGCGCTCGACCAAAAGCCCGCTGCCGTCATCTACCTGCACCACAACAGCAACTCCTCCAAATGGACGGTTTGCAATAAAGGCGCCTTTTACTGCAACGCAGCCGGTGTGCGCTTGGCTACCGCCATGGCCAAGGTCATGAATGAAGAGCTCTTAAACCACGGCTTACCCAACAATAACCAACCCTGCGGCATCATCATCCGCGACAATGGCCGCTTGGGTGGGGGCGACTGGCTCAACGCATGCAATGAATCATACGTACCCGCCGTGATTACCGAGGTTGCCTATCTCTCTAACCCCGAGCATGCCGAGTTCCTAGCCAAGCCAAAAAATGCCGAGAAATACGCGCGCACGCTTGGTAAAGGAATTGTGGAGTTTTTGAAACAAAGGTAATTTAAATTGCGCTTCTGACTTGCTTTTAGCTTGATATACGGGGGTAATACAGGTAGAATGCCCGCAGTAACATCATGTCCGAATATTTACACGCATACGAAAAGCTTTCCCTCGGCACCGCCGGGGTGGTAATGGGTCTGGTACTACTGCTGTTGCACGGTATTGCGCTCCTGAAACCCGAGGCCACAAAACAAACGCTGCGCCGGGCAGCCACCAACACCAAGGCCGCCCAAAACCTGTTGGTAATTGACTTTGTATGGATTTTCCTGCTGTTGTTGGATGAAGAATGGAATCCGCTGAAGATGAATCTGTTTGACTTCAATAAAGCACGCGAGTTGTTGTTGATACTTTGCCCCGTTGTATGCGCTGTATTGTTGGTATACAACCGTAAGCGAGAGCTACTGTTCCCGCGTGCGCTGGGCTTATTCTTACTGTTAATGGCGCTGGTACCGCTCACCGCCGCCTTTTTGAAAGACCCGGTAACGCGTCTGCTTATCCCCTGCTGGTGGTACCCGGTGCTTACCTTGGCTATGTTCTGGGTGGCAAAGCCCTATCTGTTCCGCGACCAGATGGAGAAGCTTACAGCGTGCCCGCGCCTCTACACCGTCATCAACGGTATAGGCGCTGCTTGGGGAGCTTCCATTTTGGTATGCGCCATTGCTTTCTGGTATTAATTTTACCCGCAGAGACCACATGCAAAACGTTTGCGATACACTGTATACGGCAGACTACGTCATTACTCAGAATGACGGACGCGACATCATCAAACAAGGCGCCGTTGCCGTGTGCGAGGACCACATCATGTGCGTGGGGCATACGGATATCCTTGAGATTCTTTACCCCGATGCCCGCCGTGTAGACTTGGGCAACGCCGCCATCATGCCCGGCCTTATCAACGCCCACACGCATGTACCCATGAGCTTGCTGCGCGGTTACTCCGACGACAAAGCGCTGATGGACTGGCTCACGCAAGACATCTTCCCGCAAGAAGCCAAACTGAGCCCCGAGCTGGTGGAGCTGGGCACCCGCTTCAGCCTGGCAGAAATGATACGCACGGGCACCACCGCATTCTACGATATGTACATGTGGGAGCGCAGCGTATTCAAGGCAGCCGATGACATGGGCATGCGCGCCGTGCTGGGCGAGAGCGTCACGCAGTTCTTCCCCTCTCTCTCCTGCAAAGACCAAGAGGCCTACTTTGACTTGGTGCGCCAACAGGCAGATGAGTGGAAAGGCCACCCCCTCATCCGCCAAGCAGTAGTGCCCCACGCCCCCTACACCACCAACCCCGAGCTTCTCAAAAAATGCTACGCTTTGGCAGAAGAAACGGGCAGCCTCTTCGGCATGCACTTGGCAGAAACGCAGAATGAGACAGACACCTGCCTGAAAGAGTACGGCATGCGCCCCATCCCCTATTGCAACAGCTTGGGCTTGCTGCAGCCCGGCAGCACCTTCTTCCACGTGGTGCATGCCGATGCTCAGGATATGGAGCTGCTGGCAGAAGGCCACTGCGCTGTGGTACACAACCCCGCCAGCAACATGAAACTGGCCAGCGGTGTGGCCCCCATCGGCACCTTCGGCAACTACCGTATTCCCGTAGGCTTGGGTACGGATGGCCCCGCCAGCAACAATGCCCAAAACATGTTCCGTGAGATGTACGTGGCAAGCCTGCTGCAAAAGGTACACACGCTCGAGCCCACGGCATGCCCCGCCCAAGCAGCGCTGGATATGGCCACACGCGGCGGGTCAGATGCCCTGCACCTCCCGCAAATCGGCACGCTGGAGCCCGGCATGAAGGCAGACTTCATTGCCCTAGACCTCAGCAGCCCCAACATGCAGCCCGTGCACAATATTGTGTCCAACATCGTATACGCCGCCACCGGCTTAGAGAACCGCCTGACTGTGGTAAACGGCAAAGAGCTGTACCGCGACGGCAAGTTCCTGACCTGCGATTTCGAGGCCCTTTCTCAAGAGATTCAGCAAGCACGCGCATGGGTTCGCAGCTGATGGATACCCCACTGGCGCAGCTGCCTGTTGCCGCCATTGATTTTGAGTCCGCCGGGGCTGCCCCCGGTGAGACAGATTGCCCCGTGCAGATTGGTATTGTACGTGTGGATTCTTTGTTCGGGGTGGAAGAATGCTTCACCTCTTACATTCACAGCCCCCGCCCCGTGTGCTGGAGCGCCGCCAAGGTGCACGGCATTACCACCGCCATGCTGGCAGATGCCCCCACCTTTACCGAGCTGTGGCCTACCATTCAACGCATGCTCAGCGGCTGCGTAGTAGTGGGGCATAACCCCGCTACCGAGATGCGTTTTCTGAGCGCCTTCCCCGGCCATGGCTTCGGGCCGTGGCTCGATACCCTGCAACTGGCCCGCAAAGCCATGCCCACCCTCAAAGACCATTCCTTGGGCAAGGTGTGCGACGCCCTGCGCATTACCCCGCAGGTAGATACACTGGTACCCGACAAACACTGGCACGATGCCCTCTACGATGCCGCCGGCTCCCTGGAGCTTCTGCGTGCCCTCACCCGTGGCCTGCAAATGGAACAAGCCCCGCTGCGCGGGCTTGCTTTTGCGGTAAGTGAGTGATGCTACGGGACATTTGAAAAGAAAATGTTTATTGTCCAACGTACTTTCACCTATTTTTTCTCATTGGGCACTCTGTAAATTGTAATTTATCGGGGTGTTTGATGTGAGCGAAGCGAACCGAATTTTTGAGCCTCGCCGTATGGCGAGGCGGTATATGATCGCCCAGGGAACAGCCGCGTTAGCGGCGGAACCCTGGGTCCGGAATAAACGTTATTCGAACCCCGCCGAATGGCGGGGTGGCATAATGCGCGGTGTTAATATTTACGATGATAATAAATACCTTGCGACATCTAGCAACCCTCTATGCCACCCCACCATCCGGTGGGGTTCCTTTTTATTATCACCATAACCCACGGTTCCGCTGCTAACGCAGCTTCCTTGTCGCGGCGTAGGACGAAAGTCCGAAGACGGAACCGTGGGCTAACATATGCCGCCCCGCATGCGCGGGGCTCTTGAATTTGACTCGCTATCGCTCCCGTCTTCGCCCGACGGGCTTCGCCGAGGCAGGCGTGTTAAACACC
>JBGVMR010000058.1:0-6952 GCA_045124875.1 Akkermansia sp. | reverse complement strand
AACCGACTCCGTACGCACCATGAGGCCATTCATGGGGTAGGTGGTCTCATAACGGTGCACAATGGCTTCATCGCCTACTCCCTTGGTGATAGTAACAACGCCGTCACTTTCTGAACGCACAAGGCTGTGCGGGTCGCGCCCTGTCTGCTGCCGGGTGAGCGTGGTGTTGTTGCCGTTGCGCTGAATCGTCTCTTGCTTGAACGGCGCAGCATACTCCGCAGCATCAGGCGTGAACCAAGAGAACTGCAAGTCGCCATTATCAGCAGAGGAGCAAACAAGTTTAGCCTCAGCAGAAGCGCAGGAAAGCAGATTGCCTTCGCCGTCAAACTGCGTTTGTACATGCTCGTCGCGCTGCATTGCCGTCACCTTGCGGCCCTCGGGACTGGTGATGCAGTACACGGCACCGTTGCTCATCTCAAAGGTCATGCAAAGGCCGGTCGGGTCTTTCATCATGATGTAAGCGGGAGTGCGGGAAGTGGTGGCATTGAAATCAGCATCCTGATACTGAATGCGGTTGATTGCCATGCCGGAAGCACCGGCCGTGCCTGCTTCAGAAGCATCCTCAGCGGGGATATCAAAGAGCAGAGCCTCACCCACAGGCGGCGTGATGATGACTTGAGTGTCCACAATGGCAGCCGCCCAGCGCCAAGGGGAATCATACAGCGCCTTACCGTTTTCGGGATTGAGCGTGACGAAGCTCGGGCAAGCGTCACCCTCCCAACCGGGAGCTTGCGTGGCAGCATGGCGGTCTGCATCGCCATCGGTGGTGTTACCGCAGCCGCAGGAATTGCAGACCTGCGGGACTCCGCCCTTGTATTCTACCTCTGCGCATGCCTGTTTGGCTTGGATGGCGTAGCGGAAGAGCTTACGGTTATTGGCATTGCCTCCTTTCATGGAATCGTTGGTTACACGTCCATAGATGAAGTACTCACCTGCGGGCAGAACAAGTGTGCGCACCGGGCGTTTCCAAGCAGCAGCACCGCTGTCGAAGTCCTTCCACTCGTCATCGAGGAGGTCCATGTGGACGCAAATGGAGCCGGAGAACGCCGTGATGATAGCCTCATTGCTGCTGAGTTTTGGAGCCGCATCAAATGCTGCCTGAATGGCATCGTCTGCCAATTCCGTGTTGGAAATCAGCAAATCTCCGTGATCATCCACCGTCATACAAACGGAGAGCTGCGTGGGGCGGGTGAGCACAAGCTTATCACCCTTGAGAACAAGCTGATTGGTGACCGCACCCTGATTCATGAGGTCTACACAAACACCGGAGTACACCGTATCCCAGTTGCTACCGGGCTTCTGCGGTTCGGTGAAAGTGGTGCGAGTGAACCCAATGGGGCTGACTTCGCTTGCGGTGAAAGAGAAATCGGGAGACACGCCCTCGGAAGCGGGGGCACCGATAGCGGTTGTATTGTTATTATCTTTCATAATCGATTTTGGATTTATTGTGATATGCTCCTTTTGCTCATCTCAGCATTATGAAATAGCAGCAGAGACATCAACTCCGTTTTATAAATCAGATGAACGCGTTTCTCAAAGATTCCGTAGCAAGAGTAGTCACTTTTCACCGTAATTACTTATGGCAACCGCGATATTCTAAAGAAAAATGAGAAAAAATTACACCTTTTTAGAATTATTCTAATTTTCCTCTTGACTAATTCCTACAAATTTACTATATTGGGGGCGTCACCTACAAGGTAGGCGGCAATGCACAGCACATACACACACATTTCTACAAACACACAAACCTACATACACGAACCATGAAAAAGTACCGTTGCACCATCTGTGGCGAAGTAATCGAGAGCGAGACCATGCCCGAAGTATGCCCCGTATGCGGGGTAGACACCTTCGAAGAAATTGAAGAGGGCGTAGAGAAAATATATGCCGACGAGCACCGCGTAGGCGTAGCCCAAGGGCTGGACGAAGAAGTAGTCAAGGGCCTGCGCGACCACTTTACCGGCGAATGCTGCGAGGTAGGCATGTACCTTGCCATGAGCCGCCAAGCCGAGCGCGAGGGCTACCCCGAGGTGGCAGAGGCTTTCAAGCGCTATGCCTTCGAGGAGGCCGAGCACGCCGCCAAGTTTGCCGAGCTGCTGGGTGAGGTTCTTACCGCCAGCACCGAGAAGAACGTAGCCATGCGCGCAGAGGCAGAGTTCGGCGCCTGCAACAGCAAGCTTGCCATCGCCAAGCGTGCCAAGCAGCTGGGCTATGATGCCATCCACGACACCGTGCACGAGATGTGCAAGGATGAGGCCCGCCACGGCAAGGGTTTTGATGGCCTGCTCAAGCGCTACTTCGGCAAATAAGTTTACAGCAGAATAACACTATTTCATCATAATCTCACGCCCGCGCATCCGGCAACGGATGGCGGGCGTTTTTAATGAAAAGTCACACTACTGTAATCAACAGTAACCCCAACTCACACTTTGTACTTTACACTTTGTACTTTGTACTTTGAACCTTGTACTTTGTACTTTGTACCTTGTACTTTGTACCTTGTACCTTGTACTTTACACCTTGTACCTTGTACTTTGTACTTTATACCTTGTACCTTGTACTTCGTACTTTACATCACATTTTGCTGAGGATTTGGCGGAGCTCGAAAACGAAAGCCTGCTGCTCCTCTTGGGTCATGGTACCGGCAAGCTGAGTACAATTAAGCTGGCCCATTTGGTCGATTTGCCATGCAACTTTGGTACCGGAGGGGAACTCGCATTTACCGCTGAGAATGGTGCCGGGAATTTGAATATCATCCAAGCTCATGGTCGGTTTTACGGGGGCGGCACCGGTCATGGGGTCGGCAGCGGGAGCAGACTCGGGGGCAGCGGCAGGTTCGGGTTGCGGGGCGGGGGCAGGTTTGGGGACCTCTTGCGGACGGGCAATTTCAATACCGTGGTCAAGCAGTAAAAAGCGCACCTCCATATACGTGAGATGCACCCCGCACTCAGCCACCAAATTTTTCTGAATACCATTCAGGTCCACACCTTGAGAAGCCCACAGGCGCACCAATTCCAATTGCTCGGCATTTACTTTAGAACTCATGGCACAATCTTACCGCCGGCGCAACGGCGATGCAAGAAAAAAGCACGTCACAATGTTGTGAGCTTGACATGAAGAAACGGCTGAATTAAAATCTGATTGTTATGAAAAAGCGTATCCTCTCTGCCACCTTGTGCGCACTGCTCGTCTGCCAATGCCAAAGCACGGACGAGCCCCCGACCATGCCGACACAAGAACCGCCCGAAACACCCTTGGCGGCAGAAGAAGTAAAGAAGGTATACATGACCCGCGAAGACCACGAATACTTGGTGGAGTTGTTGGAGCCTTTCATGGAGGCCGAAACCGATATAGTTTTTCATGAACAAGGGGAAAACGCCGTAGCGGAGCCCATGGGCAGTGTAGCCCCTACCCACTTCCGCGTATTGGCCGCCTGCCCCAACAAAGTGTACACAGGCGAGCTCAGCGCAGAGTTCAGCGACTACGTATTCAGCACGGCAGACGGCTACAGCCTCACCATCTCCATGAGCCCCAAACACGAGCACGGCATCCGCGTGGGGGGCATTGCCATATCCTCCCCCACCTTCCATCACTTTCTGCAAACCATTATCCGCAAGAAAAAAGCAGAACTTGAAGAGGCCGCCAAAGCGGCAGAAGAAGCTGCTGCCACATCAGAAAAAGAAAAGGATTAGCATTTGTGTACATACGAAATACGAATTTCGACATACGAAATTGAGAAGTTCGGCGGCTACGCCACAATGGCACCAAATATACTGCAATCGCTTCTGCTCCGCGCCTTAAGGGCGCGGGCGGCAGGTAAGGCTGGGCATTACTTACCATGCGGCGATAGCCGCCTAATTTAACACTTCGTCCTTCGGAATTCGTATTTCGTATGTCAGTAAACCATCATTTATCAACTGTAATCTTTAACAGAGCGAAAAAAATGCCACCGATATGCCTTGACGCGCACCGAGGCATGTGCTAGACTCGCGCGCCATGAAAATCAAAGCCCTCTCAGTAACCTTGCTCACGCCACTGCTGTGCCGCTGCCATACAGCAGCGCCCACTCAGCACATGGAGGAGGTGCAAGATGAACCTGCCACGCAAGCAGAAGCAGAGGTGATGCCCCCGGTGCAGGCAGAGGAGGAAGTAGCGGTTCAGATACCCTTAACCCCCGAAGAGACGGAGGATTTGCAAAAAGTAATTGCCCCGCTGTGCGAAACGCAAGATGATATTACCGTGCAATACCACGGCATTCAATACAAGGGCGACAAAACAAAGCCCATACCGCTGGGCACGTTATCGGTAGCTGCATTTCAGGCATTGGCAAGCTCCACGCAATGCGTAGCCACGGGCGAAGTGAACGATGACTTTGAGCTCTACACCTTCCACGCCAAAAACGGCAAAAAGGCGGAGGCGTACATCAGCCTGAGCAACCGAGAATACGGCATTGAACTTACCGGGGCACCTGCCGTGTACGCACCGGAGTTTCACGACCTCATTTTGAGCTTGAGAAATGCGCTTGTTTTGCAACAACAAGCAGAATCAGCCGCAAAGGATACGCAGCATTGAGTCTATATCCGTGCAACGGCGCAGGGCGTACTCTTGCTCTGACGTAAAATCCGCATAGCAATAGGCCAAGTATTTTTTCATGCGGTTGCAGTGGCCCGCAGGTGTGCGTTTGGTGTGTAAAATGCGGTCCGTTTCTTCTGCAAGCACGCGGTAGTAGTGTTTCATTTCATCTGCCGTGGGGGCGGGGCCGCCTTTAATTTGGCGGAATATGTAAGGATTGCGTACCGCGCCGCGGCCAATCATCACCCCGGCGGGGGAAATATGGGAGAGCCAATGCAGCGCTTGCTCTGCCGTGGTAATATCGCCATTGCCCAATACGGGGCAAGCCAAAGTTTGCACCGTGTGGCACACGGCAGCCTCGCTCATGGTGCCGGGTTTGTACAAAGCCTTGCGGGTGCGCCCATGCACCATGGCATAATCCGGGGTGGCGGCGGCAATGATATCGAGGATGCGCGGCAGCTCGTCTTCGGTCTCCCACCCGGTACGGAACTTAACACTGAATTGCCCGGCAGGCACACAGGCACGCAAGCCCTGCACCGCAGCATGCAGCGCCGGCAAATTCCTCAACAGGCCCGCACCGGCACCATGCCGGTTCACCAAAGGCGCGGGGCAACCGGCATTCAGGTTAATACCCGCAATGGGCAGCTGCAACAAGCGCTCGGCATCGCGCACCAAGGGCGCGGCCTCTGCCCCGGCCAACTGGGCCAGTATGGGCACGCCGGTTTCGTTCTCTTCTATGCACCGCAGATTATTCTCTGCAATGGCACAGGTGGTGGGCGTACTGCGAAAATAGGCCGTCACAAACACATCGGGCAACGAACCGATGCGTGCCAGCACCCGCATGAATGCCAGGTCTGTCACATCTTGCATTGGCGCCAGTGCCGTCAAATTCTCCGTTTGCGGAAGCATGAATACCGTGTACACAAAAAACAATTTACAAAGTGAAAGAACGCAGCTTGCGGCAACGCGCTATCACTTTGTAAATTGTAAATGGTAAATTGTCAATTTTTACTTCTTACCGGCAATACCCATGGTATAGCCGTTGTACTCGCGCATGTTGTAGAGGGGCTGTCCCTCGGGCACTGCGTAACCGATGTTCTTGCGAATCTGCAAGAAGTCGGCAATACCGGCCTCGTCCACTTGGTTCAGGCCACCGCCGTGCATGTCGGCGAAGAGCACCATCTTGCAGTAGGCGTCGGCATTCTCCATGAACCACTCTGCCTCCTCAATGTGGCGGGCACCGGTGATAACACCGTGGTTTTCCATGAATACTACCGTGCTCTGGTGGCAGGCCTTGGCCACGGCCTCGGCGGTCTCGGGAGAACCGGGGGTGCCGTAGGGAGCCAGCGGAATGTGGCCCAAGAAGATGTCGGCCTCGGGGTTGATGCCGTTGGGCGGCACCTTACCGGCAAACAAGAAAGCATTGCAGCACGGGGGGTGTGCATGGATGCAGGCGTTCACGCCCACTTCCTTCATCATGGCGATGTGGGTCTTCACCTCGCTGGTGGCGGGGCGATAGCCGCAAAGCTGACCGGCGTTCATGTCTACCATGCAAATGTCCTCCACGGTCATGAAACCCTTGGAGCAAAGCGTGGGAGAGCAAAGAACCAGGTCCTTGGCAACACGCACGGAGAGATTGCCGCCGTTGCCGTCCACATACTCACGGGCCCACAAACGGCGGCCCATGTCTACCATGCGCTCCTTGATGACGCGCACCTCGGGGCTGTTGAAAAATGCATCGATTTCTTCACGAGTCTGCGGGTCGTATTTCTCCCAAGGGAAAATACGGTCCGGCAGCTCCGGCTTGATATATAAATCAGGATTGGCCATAAGTTACCTTTCTTTTAACAGATTACCCCGTAAAAGTCAAGAAAAAGGCAACAGTCTACCATAATATTCGCAAACAACAAAACGCAGCTTCGCCATTCTCTTACACTGCGCCAATTAACGCAACATTCCCGCGAATCGGGAGTAGCGCTCCTGATTCGCGGGAATCACAGTTAAAAGAATCATTGTAAATCTATTACAAGGGTGTTTTTTACTTGGCTATGCTAAAGATTACAATTGATAGATGCATCACCTCGATAAATTTTAATTTATCGGGCAGATGGCGCGCCGAATTCCAGAGCCCTGTCAGGGGCGATAAGAAGCTTAGCCGGTGGTACAGGGAGCCCGCGATAGCGGGCGAACGGAACCACCGGTAGTGACACAAGATGAATGGAACCCCGTTGGAAACGGCGGTGACAGAATAGCCGCCGCAAAATGAAAAAGCGGATGAATTATTCCGTTATTGATTTTATGAAATTATATTGAGGCTCAATATTTTGATGGTCGTAAATCATAAAGCCTCGCTTTTCTGTCGCCGCCGTTTTCAACGGGG
>JBGVMR010000057.1:0-4768 GCA_045124875.1 Akkermansia sp. | reverse complement strand
TATTATCATTATACCCCACGGTTTCGCTGCTGACGCAGCTCCACCGTGGGCTACCATATGCCGCCCCGCGTTTGCGGGGCTAAGGAATTCGCCTCGCTTACGCTCGGATGATTCTGCCCGACAAACTCCGATTTATCAACCTGCAACTAACGGGAGCCCTTTACATCACCCCCAAAAAACGGCCTGCTCTTCATTACTGCATTGCCAGCACACGGCGTATCAGTGCCAATGTTACCATGCCGCTTTCATGCAATGATTTAGGGCATATGCGTTTCATGTTGTCGCGGGGCGTATGCCACCATATGCTGCCCACAAAATCACAAATCAGGTTAATGGTGGCAACTCCTGCCTCGCGGAAGTAGCGGTCATCGTCCCAATACTCGTCATCGGTAATGGTCCATTTCTTATCGTTCAGCCCCAGTTCTTTCACCACGGCCTCGTAAGCCTCCACCAGCTCGGGCGATGAATCGAATATCGGCACCATGATGGTTTTGTTGCGGGCCCCCACCATATCCAAATTAATTTGGTAACGGGGCAGGGTGGCACCGCGTCTCTGCACATCATAGCGGGAGCCGTACAATCCGTCCGTCTCCGTCATTCGTGGGGCAACGGCTTCTTCGCCGTCAAAGAACACCAGCTCTACTCTGGCAGCCAATTGTGGCTCGTTCGACAAAATACGGGCAGCCTCCAGCAATACGGCAGCACCGCTGGCGCCGTCATCCGCCCCCACAAAATCGTCAGATATGCCAATCTTGGTATCTATATGGCAGCTTACAATGAGGGGCCTGGCTTCAGTACCCTCCCCATAAAAGGCATGCAGATTCGTCATCTGTACCCCATGAGGGGCAGTAAAGCTTTGGCGCTCCACACGCCAGCCACAAGCTTGCAAATGTTTGGTCAGGTATTGCAGCTGTTGCTCATACCCGGCAGAGCCCGAGGGGCGTGGGCCGATATGGCACAGCTCAGCACAATGCAGGTAGGCATTCTCTCCGTTAAAATCGGGCGTGGCTTGCAGTTGGTATGTAGCAAGCACCTGCTGTGTTACTTCATCTGCCGTATTCTCCGTGCAAGAGCCCAACGGCAGGGCACCACCGCACAGCAACAGAATACCCAACGCCGTTTTCATTTATTGCGGGAAGTTGATGCCGAAGAGTTGCAGAATGCGCACCAGCTCATCTTTGCCGATGTACGGTATCTCAATCACACCGTTATTCTTGCCCTTAAGATTGATGTTCACCTTGGTGCCGAAATCTGCAGAAAGCTGTTGGCACACCATTTCGTAAGCCTCGGGCAGGGTGCGTACCGTGGGCAGAACGGGCTTGGGTGCGGCAGGGTCAAGCATAGCCTTCACCAACTGCTCTGTCTGGCGTACGGTAAGCCCTTGCTCGGCTACGCGCTTGGCTGCCTCAATTTGCTTCTCTTCCAACTCCTTGAGCTGCAACAGTACCTTGGCGTGGCCCACGCTTATCTCTGCTTTCTCAAGCATTGTTTTTACCGGGGCTGCAAGGTCAAGCAAGCGTACCATGTTGGCAATCACCGCGCGAGACTTGCCCACATGGCGGGCAATCACCTCTTGCTTCATGCCGAAGCGTGTTTGCAGCAGACGGTACTGCTCTGCTTCCTCCAAGGGAGTAAGGTCTTCGCGCTGCAGGTTCTCAATAAGGGTAAGTTCGGCTACCTCCAAGTCCGTGGCATCGTGCACCACCACCTTAACCTCGGCTTGTCCCAAGCTGCGCACGGCGCGCAAACGGCGCTCACCTGCTATCAATTCGTACTTGCCGTTGACCAAACGCACCACCAAGGGCTGTATCAGGCCACGCTCGCGTATCGAGTCGGCTAGCTCTGCAATCTGCTCCTCGTTAAAGCGTTTACGCGGTTGGAAGGGCGATGCCTCAATCTCATCGACTTTAGCCATAATCACGCGGCTCTCGTCAACCTGCGGTTGCGGAGTCCCATCTGTAATGCGCGATTCCTGCTTTTTAATTAAAGCGCCCAGTCCTTTTCCTAATGCTTGCCGTGCCATACGCGGGCGCTATTTTACTCCATCCGTTACAAAATTGCAATACCTTTTTTCACATTCTCGCGCTTTCTCATGTCCTATAACCGAACTCACATTTACAGACTCTTCTTTTGTTATTGTATGCTCCGAATTATCATTCAGATGGTGTTATGATAGCATCTGAACTTAGCAGTAACTATATTAGCATACCTTCGAAAATCGGGCCCAGGCAGAAGCTAATCGTCTTGACTTATGAAGGGTGGAGGTGTTATATTGTCGGAGTATGAAATTGGGTCGTTTTTTTGTTAGCATGGCTTTGTGTTTTTCTATGGCCGCGTGTCAGGCACCGATGATAACTGCGCTTAAATCATCGGATGCTTCTGCTGTAAAGCGTGAACTTGCTGCCGGTACAGACCCCGGTGATTGTGCACCGGCTTCGAACTGGTGGTGGAAGGCGCCCATGTTGCCGGTGGCATTTGTTGGTGAGTTTGCAGAACTTTGTTTGGCCGGTACAGTTGTTGGTCTTCTGGTTCTTGTACCTCTTTACGGGAAATCTAACTCGAACAGGATAGGTGAGTTTGCATTGATTGAAGGTGTTATAGAATATGGAGACCATAATGCGTATAGCTACATGTGGGAATACGCTAGCGAAGTTGCAGACACGAATCCCGAAGGTGCTGCAGCGATTTTGCGTTATGCATTGGAATCCGGCAAGATAAAGCCACAATACGTGAAGGATTCGGCGTGGAGGATTTTTGCTGCATATGATTCAAAACAAGTCGAGCGTACTGACTCCGAAAAATGGGAGATAGGTGCCGAGCTGTATTGGATTTGGGCTGATGCCTTGGCGAAAGAACTCGGTACCAATGATAAAACGAAAAGGCTTGTTGAGTTTATCAAGAACCATATGTCTACACCCAGCGACTACATTACAGATGCCGAGTTCCGCCGGATTACTACGTCGGTAGAATTTAAACGGATGGCCATTTATGAGTTGCTTCGTTCAAAATAACGGTAGTGAGTCATCGTTCGAGGAATTTGTCTATTATTGAGGAACAATCCCGGCTTGTCAAGATTGGGAGTGAAATAAGTATCAGCCAAAAATACCCCTTGGCGGAGGATTTACGCTGAATGGTCAAGTTTAAAATCAAGCCCGCCCTCCGATATTAAATCCGGGGGCGGGTCGATGAGTGTGTGGCGTATGCCACGCCTATGTTGCTTTAGCGGCGACGGCGGGCTGCCAAGCCGGCAAGGGCAAGCAGACTCAGTGTAGCCGTGGTCGGCTCTGGTATTGCCGGTGTTTCATTGCGGTGCACGCTCCAGCCCAGCATCTCGAGCGCTCTCAAATCTGCCTCTGTAAAGGTGGAGTTAGCCGTGCCGCCCGGCCCCAGCACATTGGTGCCATCGCCATAGCTGACGTGTTCGAGCGTATCGCCCTCCAGCATTTGGGCCGCGATGTGTACGCCTACTTCACCCTCAAGGCTGAGCCTGCGCGCGGGGTCGTACTGAATTTCATTCATGGTATAGCTGTTCGGGTCGGTGGGGTTCTTGCCGGGGGCGCATTCCCACCCGGCGGCCTGCAACGCGGCCAGTGTGGAGTATTCGGCCTCAATCTTACCATCTGTCACAGTGACCAAGTGCTTACCATCAAGTGTGAGCAAGGTGTCCCACGTGGACACGTAGCCCGATAACCCGGCGTAGCTTGTTTGTGTTGTACCATCATACAGCTGCGTGTAGAGCCGTGAGTCTACGCCCATACCGTGCCCGATTTCGTGGGTGGCAATGTTTTGCATCTCTTCCGCGGTGCGAGCAATCTCGTTACGATAAAAATTGCCTTGGGCATCAAATCCATAGCTCGTCACTATAGGGTTAAGTACAATGGCAATATCAATAGAGTTTGCGCCGTCTGCAAGTATATTGCTCTCCCAATACGCGCCACTGGTTGCCCATGACGGATTATAGTTGCCGGTTTCTTTATTATCCCTCCATGCCCATTCTGCCACACTGTATATATTGGCAGTCGCGCCGTATTCCTGCTCAAACTTTGTTGTCACCGTTTGGGTGGTGGCATAGCCGGCCATTGATATCGTCATGACCCCACCGGGTACCGAGGCGTCATCCAAAAAGAAGCCAATGCGCAGTTTTCTTGCATGTTTCGTAGTATCGTAAGGCGTGGCAATGGTATCTGTCCACGTGTTGACGGCGTTGAGCATGGCTTGCTTCATCTCCGGGCTCCAATAGTACGTGGTGCTGTCTTTTACGTTGCCGCTTGTTTGGCGTGCTTCATCTTGCCATGCCACCCCGGTCGGTGTGCCGAACATGCCTATATCCCCATTCCCGAAGTAATATAAGTCAAACACCTCATTACTTGTGCTGTCAATTTCTATGGCGGCTATCGCGCTGCTCATGCCTATACTCATTGCAGAGATTGCGCATGCCATGACTGATAAACTCTTGCTCATACACACTCTACTTAACATCTTGTTACCACGGTGTCAAGCTATTTCTAGCAATGTTATATGAATTGCGGTGATTGTTAGATTAATTCGCGTGTTGCTCAACTCAAAACTCGCAATAAAAGGCTATGTCTAAGTTTGTGGTTGATAGATGCAGAAGCCCGATAAATTGTAATTTATCGTGCAGATGGCGCCTGCCTCGGCGAAGCCCGTAGGGCGAAGACGGGAGCCGTAGGCGAGCGGAATTTAAGAGCCTCGCCGTATGGCGAGGCGGTATATGGTAGCCCGGCGGTGCAGCCCGAAGGGCGGAACC
>JBGVMR010000056.1:0-3145 GCA_045124875.1 Akkermansia sp. | reverse complement strand
CTCTTGTTACAAAAGCCACTCTGTCTATGGCTCGGTTCATAAATCGCCACTATAGCCGCAAAAGAGAGCCAGCGTATCGCCCCTGCGAAGCATACTTATTCATGGAACATGGCGAGCGGATGCAGGACGCCTTCACCCCCGAAGAGGTGCAACAGGCGCTTGATATGGCAGGATTGACAGATAGCGCCCTGGCTCGCGAGTTTATGGAAATCCTTGTTGCTGCTCGCGAAGCTCGTAAAAACAAGGGGAATCGGTATTTGCAAGGATGGAATTGCTTTAAGAAACGCCCTAGTAACCCCGTCTCAGAGTAAAATCTTCATGGCCGAGCTAGAGAGGCAGCGGAACGCTCGCATGAATCCAGAGATTTAATCAGCTTATTTGGCAGGGGGTAGCAGTCAGCGTACCCCTGACAATATAAAAGGTATACCCTTGTATAAGGGTATACCCTTATACTTATACTTGTATAACCGTGGTTCTACCGTGGTAATACCGTGGTTCTACCGTGGTATAAGTACAAAATATTGATTTGCAGTCGTTTTAAGGCTGAACAAAAAGCGAATACTCACCCAAAAAGCGAGCTTCACACGAGCCAATTTTGCCGTGCCTATTCTTGGCAAGAATGATGTCGGCTTCTGTTTTGTCCTCTGTCTGTTCTGATTTGTTGTTACTGTAGTAGCTCGCGCGGTGAATAAATGCGACCGAATCCGCATCTTCTTCAATCTTTCCGCAGCCTTTCAGGTCGGCCAGCGTTGGAGCCTTGCCGGATGCCCCAGATTTTGCGCTCTCGCGGTTCACCTGTGCCAGAGCTAAGACGGGGATATTCAGCCGCTTAGATATAGCTTTAAGCCCGTGGGATGCTTCGGCTATCTGTTCAACGGTGTTTTCCTCTGCCTTTTTGGTGTTGCCCTTGATGCGCTGGATATAATCCACCACCACCAGAGCTAGAGGCTTCTTCCTGTGTTCTGCTGTGAGGTACTGCGATATACGGCCAATACTCCAGCCGTCCACGTCCACCACGTCCAACGGCAGCGTTGGTATACGCCGCGCGGCATCCTTGAGCCGCTTTATGACTGCATCAAGGGAATCGTAGCCGGGGTGTTTTCCTTGTGTATACGCTTGCACATTCACTTGCGCGACCGTCTGAATCATGCGATACGCTAACTGTTCCCCGGTCATCTCCGCCGTGAGGAAAAGCACCCTCCCCGGAATATCGTTCTTCTTGAAATCGTTGGCTACATTTATCAACACATTCAAGCCGAATGCAGTCTTGCCCATGCCGGGGCGGGCTGCTATAATGTTGAGCGTACCGCCACGCAGCCCCCCCAGCATGTCATCCAGATACGGGAAGCCGGTTCGGATACCCATAATATGCGTTCCGTTCCTTGCCATGGTGTCGATATCTCTCAGGGCTGAATACAGAATATCTTTCATGGACGGAGCGGCGGGGGCTGCGGTGGTGGTCAGGTTCATAGCTAGCTCTGCTGCATCGGCAGGATTGTAAGGGGTGCTGGTATCATAAGCCTTGCACATAGCGTGTTCAATCATGCTGCGGCGATTGTATTTGTCGCGCAATTCTGCAAGGTGGACACTAAACAGCCCGGTATTGGTGGTGTATGAAAACACTTCCGAAAGCCCCGGGGCTCCCCCTACCGCCTCAAGCTGTCCACGGTCGGCCAGATGCTGCATGATGCTGGTGATATCCAGAGCATGCCCGTTCTGGTATCTCTCTGCAAAGACTTCCCAGATATTCTTATGGGCGGGGATATAGAACCAATCGCCGTTAACTCCGCCTGCAATGGCAGCAGGAATGATATTCAGCGGGTCGATAGTTGCCATGGCGAGCAAGCTCTTCTCTGCATTCGGAGCTTGCGGCATGGGCGCGTTGTTGTGTGTGTTCATCTTGATTTTGTTATTGTGTGTGCATGTTAGTTTTCATCTGTGTAGTCTGCCAGATAATCCGGCAAACCATGGGGGCGGCTGCTGTTGGTAGTAGAAAGAGCAGCCACATTGACGGCGGTATTTTGCTGGCGTTTTTTGTTCCAGCCGCTCTTTCTGTTCCCTGCTTGCTTTGCTCGGAATTCGAGAGTTTTCTTCTCATACATAAGTGGGTAAAGGTCGATATGCAGAGTGTCCCCTTTCCAATGCCAGAAGCCCGGCTCATCTTTCAGAACCTGCCGCGCTTCATCGGCATCAATGTAGAACATGGCGGTGACTCGCGCCGTGTCGGAACTCTCAAAGATTTCACGGGCATTTGGTATCTTGCCCCCGTTGCACCGCTGACCGCAATAAATACAGGCGCGCATGCCGATACTGAACAATTCGGGCTTGTGGCGGGTAGCGAAAAGCAAATCTTTCTTTTCCATTTCCACCGCAATGAACTCAAGAGCTTTTTTCTTCGGTTTCATTTTGACAGAAGCACCAGCCGCGCCCCCGGTGAAAGGGGCAGCGGCGGTATTGTCGGGGTTCTGGTTCATTTTAAGCGGCCTTGTTCTGCTTGCGGACTTCACGCAGGGCGGCATCCACCTCAGCGAAGTTGTACAGCGTATCACCCACCGCGCCGGGCTTACTGGGTGCACCCTGAATCGGGTGAATCATGTCCTTAGCTTCCAGATTGCGGAGCCAGTCTTTCACGGTGTTCAGGCTGCGACCAATGCGCTTGGCGTACTCGCTGGCAAGGCCGTATTCCTGCCCGACCGCGCCGGGAGTACGCCGCCACTCATCCAGCAGCGCGCGAAGATTCGCCCAGAAACAGCCCTGCATTTTGATAAAGGCAGCAGTACCGAGCACAGGGCTTGATGCATCAGTACCAGCGGCGATAGTAATTGCTTCAACGAAGCGTTCCGAGTTTTCTGTGTTGCTCTTAAGCATTTTGATTTGGTGTTAGTGTTGACGCCCGCTACACCATGCAGCAGGCTTTACCACCGCCGCCGATATCCAGTTGCGACTTGTGCACCAGCCCTACAGGTGCGGCAAGCGGTGATGGGGGCATTATACACACACGCTTTTTTTACCTTGAGGAAAGTACCGTACAAAAAGGTATAAAGAAAATAATACGGTGCTTATGTGTTTCTTCGCAATTTATATGTACCGTACAATAGAGGGGTGGTAAATGAAAACATGCATGTAGACAACTTTTCCAAGCGAC